>JAZKFE010000162.1:0-2978 GCA_040386595.1 Planctomycetota bacterium
TCCAAGCATTGATAGCTTAAAAAGGTGTCCAAAGTAGGGTAATCCCAAGGCATTCTTGCCCGTCTCGTCGTAGGAAATGCTGACGGGGCAGGAGTGCCCATCCTACGGATCTTGGATTCATCCAGTACGCGGACTACTTCTGCTGAGCGTCGACCCAGCGTTGCAGTTCGTTGATCCAGTCGGCGGAAAACAGCTCGGGGCTCGTCTTCGCGGTGCTTGGCGTTTTCTCGGGCTCCACCGGTTTCGGTCGAGACTTGCCCGCTGCGCGTCGGGGGCGAACGGGTGTGGTCTCGGTGGGGGCCGGCCGGGTTGATGTTGCCGGTGGCACGGCGCGAGTCGGTTCGGGCCGCGTTGGCTTTGGATCGGCGAGTTCTGAGATCTTCACGTCGCCAAACACGCTCATCCAATAGGCCAATTCCGCGGCCGCCACATCCTGAGTGGGCTTGGCTTTGGCGGGAGTTGGCAGGTGGATTTCGGGGGCGGGGCGGCGACGATGTTCCAGAAACAGCAGGAATTCGTCGCTATTGGTGGCCGCTGCCCGCCGAGTTTTCGCGGCCCGGTGCAGGCGTTGATCGCTGGAAACAATCGTCAATTGCCGGGGATGAGAATGCTCGTCGATCAACTGTTCCAGCAGCAGATCCGCGTCGCCGTGGGGCCGCGCATAGACGACTCGCAGGCCGTTGATATACCAGTGCGGCGGCAGATGTGGCGGGGGTTGCCGTGCATCAAACACCACGGCCGTCCGCACGATTTCCTCGGGAGTCAGCAGCGCAAACAATTTTCGCAGCAACGCCTGGCGGGCTTGTTGCAGTTCACCTCGTCCGTAGCGGGCGCGGCCCAGTCCTGCTGCATGGAGCAGGTTGTAGCCGTCAATCAATAAGTCGGTTGAGGCCATGAATCGAGGATGCCAAACGAGCACCGTAGCCTGACTCTCCGAGTCGGGTTCAGGCAGTGAAATGCACCCAACTCGAAGAGTCAGGCTACGCTGTGGTCATCCTCATTATTCGTGCACGGTCAATAACGCGGTCTGTCGATCGCGAGCGTGGCCATGCGAAAAAACATTACCAGTCGCCGCTAAACACTTCGACGGCCGGGCCGGTGAGATAAACTTCTCCACTTTCGGCCCATTCCAACTCGAGGTCTCCTCCGGGGAGATGTGCCAGAACTTTGCGTTCCGTCAGGCCCGCCAGAACCCCTGCGACACACGACGCACAGGCGCCGGTGCCGCAAGCCTGGGTCTCACCCGAGCCCCGTTCCCACACCCGCATGTTGAATTCGCGGGGTGAGAGGACTTGGATGAACTCGGCGTTGACGCGGCGGGGAAAGGCCGGATGCTTCTCGATTTGCGGACCGACCCCCAGGACCCATTCGTCGGTGATTTCCGGGACGAACGTGACGCAATGGGGGTTGCCCATCGACACGCAGGTGACCTGCAGGTCGCGACCGGCAACGTGCAGCGTTTGCTTGACGGGTGGGTCTCCGGCCAGAGTTGTGGGGATCTCGGCGCTGTTGAGGATCGGTGTCCCCATATTGACCCGGATTCGCTGGGCTTTCCCGTTCTCAATGAAGAGTTGCAGCGAGAGAACCCCGCGACCGGTTTCGATCCGCAGTGTTTCTTTTTTGGCGATTCCGTGGTCGTAGACGTATTTCGCGACGCACCGAACGCCGTTGCCGCACATTTCGGATTCGCTGCCGTCGGCGTTGTACATCCGCATGCGCGCGTCACCGAGCTCGGACGGGCAGATCAGAATCAGGCCATCGGCACCGATGCCTTTGTGGCGATCGCTGACGGCAATTGCCAGGGCGGCAGGGTCAGTGGGGAACGGTTCCGCAAAGCAATTGACGTAAACATAGTCATTGCCTGCCCCGTGCATCTTCGTAAAACGCATGCCGTGTGACTTCCTTTAACACTATTGATCGAGCCCGCTCGGTAGAGCAGGCGTGGAATCTGCAGTCTTAGGCTTATGGTACCATGGTTGGTGATCGCGGTTCAATTGGGAGGAAATGGAGGGAAATGACGAATGTCGAAACCCGAATGACGAAAGAATCTCGAAGCCCGAATCACCAATTCGGAGGCGTGGGGAAAACATCGGGTGTGATCTAAACCCCTGTTCGGGCTTCGTCATTGGCCATTCTTTCGTCATTCGGGTTTCGACATTCGTCATTCCCCTCCCACCTCACGTTGTTGTCTCCCTCGATTTCTTCCATAATGGGGACTCGATCGCTCCGCATCTCCCTCGAGCAGCAACTTCATGTGGCCTGATTCTACCGAAACTCATGAGCTCCTAGTCCGTGCCGAAGGGGGCGAGCCGAAGGCCGTCAACCTGCTGCTGGAGCGGCACCGACAATCGCTGCGACAGATGGTGCAGTTACGGATGGATCGGGTGATTTCGCAACGGGTTGACGCCAGCGATATCGTGCAGGATGTCCTGCTGGAAGCCAGTCAGCGGCTGACCAATTATCTGCAGGATCCGCGGCTGCCGTTTCATTTATGGTTGCGGCAATTGGCCAAGGATCAACTGATCGACACGCACCGCCGGCACCGGGTGGCTCAGCGCCGCAGTGCTGATCGCGAGCAGTCGCTCGTCCAGGGGGGCGACGGCGATCGGTCGTCGCTGGACCTGGCGGCTCAGCTGCGCGATCAGGAGCTAACGCCGGCGGCGGCCACGCTGCGCAAGGAATTTCAGCAACGCTTTTACCAGGCGTTGGAGCAGCTGGAAGAAGACGACCGCGAAATTGTGTTGATGCGGCACGTGGAGCAGTTGTCGAACAGTGACGTCGCCCAGGCTCTGGGGTTATCGCAACCCGCCGCCGGGATGCGGCATCTGCGAGCCCTCCGCCGGCTGCGTGAAATTCTTGGTGAAGCCACCTCGCTGGGCGGCTAGTGCTGTGTCACAGCTTGGATTTGGGATTCACTCCCCAAGGTATTGTCGTGCCACTGCTTTGCAACTGTACTCAGTTGTTAAGCAGTGCATTCC
>JAZKFE010000163.1:0-15401 GCA_040386595.1 Planctomycetota bacterium
CTTGGGGGAAAGTGATCGCAATCGTCAGACGCAATTTGATCGGGGCCCCTGGCAATTCCATGCGAGGTGTTTTGGACGTGAGCTCGAACGGCTTCCCGTTTCTGAAGGTGCCTGTCGCGGTGAACGTCCCCAAGCCGTCGATCTGAATCGTTGATGTGACTTTCTTGCCGTTCTGAGTGATGTTGACCACTCCGCTACCGGCAAAATCGCCTGTCGCCGTGACATTCCACGCACCACTGATCGCGGGAAATTGTACGGGAGCTCGACGATTCACGCCGACAACGTGCGTTTCGGCTTCGTGATTTCCGGCCCCACGCCCGGAGGCCGACAGCAGAGCCCGGTTTTCCAGCTGTTCGGTTTCAATGCCCCAGCCGCTGCGTTTTTTGACAACGCGCTTGGCCGATGGCTGCTCACTCAAACCGAGCGTGAATGCCAGTTGCTGCAAGTTGAAGTAATTCACTTTGAGTTCCCTCATGAAGAGCTCTGAAATGGTGGTCAGCGTGCGCTCTGCACGCGGCCTCGATCTTCAATATCTGAACCTGGCCCGGAATTACTCTAAATACCCCGCTTTCCCAAAGTCAACATGGTTTCAGCCTCCGGTAAGAGATTCAGGCGGCCCAACTTCAAGAGGCGGACGTCGCCTGCGCAATCATTGCCAACAGGGCCGGCCGAGCCGCGGCAAGGTCTTTGTAATCCGCAGCCGTGGACGTCATCGTGGCAATCAATCGCCCCAAACGCTGGGCGGCCTGCAGATCGGTGAGCATCTCGGCGAACGGGACAATTTCCAAACGAATCCCAAACAACACGCTGCCGCTGCGAGGCAGCTTTAGCAGCAGTTGGTGTTCAAGCCGTATCCAGAGTTCGTCAATCGTGACGGTTGCGTCGAGACGGGAGCGCGGTCGCGAGGGATGGTGATTGAAATTCCCATCTCGACTGAGCCCCCAATTTTCACGCTGCCACGCCACACCGGGGCTCAGTTTTCCGAGAAACGTTTCGATCTGCCGAGCGAGCGCCGCATTCAACCCCGGGACCAGTTCGTGAACTTCGCTCATGGGACGCCCCAGCATCTCGAGCAGCGACCAAGAGCTAGGAAAGCAGACGGCACCGCCGACCAGGTGATGGACTCCATCCGCCCCGGGATGCATCCAGACTAAGTCGGGTTCCCACGCTTGGCCGAGTTCCAACAGCTGCTCGTGCAGGTCTGACACAGACGGCCCCAAGGGAGCTCCCAGGGTTCTGGCCAGTTCGCAGGTCTCACGAATTCCGGCTTCCGCTTCCGGCAGCAGCACCGCGTATTTTTCGGGCTCATCGGCAAACCACCGACGACGTTCGGCGCGAACGGCTCCGGTGGTGTCTCGATCTGCGAAATAGGCTCCCAGATCACCTTGCCGTAATCCCATAATCCACCGGTGGTCGGTGTCGGGAAAGATACGCGTCCACGGAATCTGGGATGTCATTGAGAGGTCCCATTCGACTCGTCGATTGCCCTGTGGGAGGGTGAGGCTCCTGCCGAACCGCAAAGTCTACCGGGAGCAGAAAGACCAAGCGGTTCGGCAGGAGCCTCACCCTCCCAGTAGTTTGAACAACGACGAGTTCAGAATCCCTTGAAAATCTGCGTTCAAAAAACCTTCACGGCACATGTCAGGGGGCCGTGAGCGGGGATTTCGCCAAGTGCAACTGGGGCACGGGAAACGGGGTCTCGGTTGAGTCTTCCGGTTCTTCGTTGCGGGTGACCAGCCATAAGCACAGGCTGAAGACGGCTCCAGAAATCAACAACGTGGGCCACAGATACAAAATTTGACCGTGTTCATTCGCCATGTAGAACGGGCTGGGGGGCAGCTGGCCGGTGAGTTCCCGACCGATGCGGCCGTGCAACACGGCCAGCGAGTTAAAGCAGAAGTGGAAGATCACACAGGGCCAGAGACTGCGGCTACGAATCGCGACAATCCCCAACACCACGCCCAGTAACGCTGCATTAAAAACCTGCTGCGGAATCATGTGCATGACACCGAACAACAGGCTGGAAATGACAATCGCCAGCCAGGTACGGCCGGAACGCGCCAGACCACTGAGGATGAAGCCGCGAAAGGCGATTTCTTCACAAAAAGCCGGCGCCACGGCGAACGGAATCAGAATCAACCATAGCGGCTGATTGGGATCGGCCATCCCGCTGGTGACTTGCGCGATACGATCAGGCAGTGGCGGAAAGAACCATTGCAGACTGGCAGCCAGCATCAGCGACAGCGGATGCGCCGAGATCGCCAGAATCAGGGCCAGGCTGAACATTTTCAACGAGGGGAGCCGGAAGCGGAATGTCTGCCAGACACTGGTCGTCAGCATGATTCCCATCATCAGGGCCGGACTGGCGATTAACGCGATCTGCTGGACCAACATGACTTTCATCGTCTGGAGTGCGTCCAGTTCCCCGGAGTCATTCGTCGCGGCACGTGACAGATATTTGAATGATGCGAACTGCAGCATCATGATCACCACGAAACAAAACACGCCATGGGCGAACGACGGAGTCGATTCCTTGTCGCGCATCAGATGCCGCAGCCAGAGCTTGAGCTCAAAGCGTTCGGCTTCGCGGAACAGTACCTCTTCCCGCTGGAATTGATCGACCGACCACCACAACGCCAGCAAGCTGTAAGCGATTGAGGTGACCAATACCGGGATCGCATAGAGATAGATGACGGTATCTTGCGGAGTCAGCAACAGTCCCTTCAGCAACAACGCCACGCCGGCAATCGGCATCACACTGTAGAACAGGTTGAGCTCAATACCGGGTGAGACAAAGAAGACCGTCAACCCCAGGGTTACCATCAACAAGGGAGTCAGATAGTACTGGCCTTCTTTGCTACTGCGAGCAAATGTCGCCAGAGCCAGGCACAAGGCACTAAACATTGCGGCCAGCGGTAGCAGCAAAACGATAATCCAGACCAGGGCGTACAACGGCGGAAACTCCGGTGCCGCCGCCATTTGGACACCGGGAGCGCGTTTCATCAAGGACGCCATGTGCTGCCCCGTCATGCCGATACTGACGAGGTTCAAGACGGCCGTGGACACGCTGAAACACAGCACTGTGAAGAATTTCCCGAAGACGATCTCGATTCGCTTGGCGGGGCTGATCAACAACGTTTCCATCGTGCCGCGCTCTTTTTCGCCGGCACACAGATCGATGGCCGGATAAAAGGCGCCGGTCATCGACATGATCACCAGCAGCGCCGGAAACAGTTTGCTCCACATCACGGCCCCGAGTTGTGCCGTCGAGGCGAGATCTTCGCGAACCGGATTGACCGGTTTCGGAAGTGACGTCGGCAACCCGGCGATCTCCAGACGCTGCTGCAGGATCTTGTCTTCCCAGGCTCGCAGGGCTTCGGAAACGCCAATATAAGCAGCCAGAGATCCCTCGTCGGCCTTGTTATGAATCACAATCGGACGAGGGTAGTCAGCGATGTGGGTTTGCTGTCCGCGGGTGGCAAGTTCGCTGTTAACGCGTTCCACGTGCTGTTTGAAATCGCGCGGAATGATAACCAGAGTCTGGATCTCACTGACCGCGAAACGTTCGGACAATTTGTGCTGTATTGCCGAAAGTTCCTGCTGCAGGCGACCGATCTCCGCAGATTTCTTGTCCTGTTCCGCCTGTTGCAGCGCCGTCCGAATTTCATTTCGCTGCTGCATCTCGGTCGCCAAAACTGCCCCCCGCTGCAGCAACTCTTGTCCGCGGAGCAGTGCGGGGTCGGGCTTCCCATCTTTGGTGGGCGTGGACTCGGCCGAACGCAGCGAGGTCGCGGTGATCACTCGCAGCTTCGTCGCGTGATTCGGATCGGAGAACAGCGTCCGCACAAAATGATCGCCATCCAACAGCGGGGGCGGGGGCAAGTATTCGTCCCCCAGCAACACGACCGTACGCTGTTTCTCGCTGAACAGTAACGTCAATTGCAGCATGCCGATGCCCAAAGTGGGATACAGCAAGAGCGGCAGAATGAAGACCATGAACAACGTGCGGCGATCGCGGAGCTGATCACGGAGCTCACGCAAAAAAACCAATTTCACATTTCGCCACTGAACGAACATCGACGCCAGCCTTTTAACTTGGAATGCCTGATAACAACCTCGGCATTCCGCGATTCATTCGATTGAATTCGGAGATTTCCACCACGAATCGATAACCTGGCCCGCAATTCGTGGTTGCAACCTGTCCGCTCTGTGATTTCTTACTGTGTTCACGTCCAGTTTTATCTGGGATTTAATCTTCGCGCCTGGGTGGTAGCGATTGCAATACGGGATGCTTAGGACGGCGCTTCGGACCGAGAGATCAGGTCGAAGAAGAGCTCTTCCATATCAGGTTCCCCGTACCGCTGTTCTAATTCCGCGCGAGTGCCGATCGCCAAAATGGTTCCCTGATGAATGATCGCGATCCGGTCGCAAAGTTTTTCCACTTCACGCATGATGTGCGTCGAGAAAATGATGCATTTCCCCTGACTTTTCAGCGTGGCGATCGTTTTCAGCACCGCTCGTGCGACCAGCACATCCAGACCGGATGTGGGTTCGTCGAAAATCATCACGGGTGGGTCGTGGATGATGGTCCGAGCAATAGAGACTTTTTGCTTCATCCCGGTCGACATCTTCGACCCCAGGACATCACGGATCTCCAGCATCTGCAGCGTGGTGAACGTTTCGTGCAGTCGCTGTTGCAGAAAATCTTCCGGCATGCCGTACAACCGACCGAAGTATTCGACCATTTCCCAGGCCGTCATGCGGTCATAGATGCCCGTGTTGCAGGACATGAACCCGATATTGGCTCGAACCGCTTCGGGGTGCGTGCTGACATCGTAACCCGCGACCGTGGCCAGCCCACCTGTGGGACGCAGCACCGTGCTTAAGATCCGCAACGTCGTCGTCTTGCCGGCACCATTGGGACCGAGCAAGCCAAAAATTTCTCCGGCATGCACATCAAACGAGACACCGCCCAAAGCCGAGACCGGGCCGCGACGCAGATCCGAGAAGCTCTTCTGGAGATTCTCCACATGAATCATCGGTTGCCCGCTGGGCACTGCATTCGGCGAGAGGTTCACAGACGTAGACTCCTGTTGCTGAAAGGCCACACATGGAGTCTACATCATGCTCGTCCCGGCGCGCATTACCAGGACCAGATTGTACCAATCGCGCGCCCGTTTCAACCTGCGAGGATGGTTAATTCGGCATTGGGCGCACGCCCATCAGAAGCGTTGGCCTGGGCATTGTCCGCATTATCAATGTATTCGTAAAAAACATTTCGTTGGCGCGGGATATAGCCCGCTTCACGGATGCATTGTTTGATTGTTTCGAGTGACAGATAGTGGACCGTTCCGGCCTGGGCCACCACGTTTTCCTCGATCATCAAGCTGCCCATGTCGTTCGCACCGAAGTGCAACGCCAGCTGCCCAATCTTCTCGCCCTGGGTGACCCACGACGACTGAATGTTGGGGACATTATCTAAGTAGAGCCGGCTGACCGCTTGAGTCTTCAAGTACTCGAAGGCTCCCGCGGGAGGGATGTGGGCCAGCTCGGTGTTATCCGGCTGGAAGGTCCAGCTGATAAACGCAGTCAGTCCGCCCGTTTCATCCTGCAGCTGGCGAATTCGTTCGAAGTGCTCGATCCGTTCGGCCAGCGTTTCGACATGCCCGAACATCATCGTGGCGGTCGATTTTCCGCCGAGTCGATGCCAGACGCGATGCACATCCAGCCAATCGTCGGTCATAACCTTGCCCCGGGTAATTTCCGCGCGGACCCGGTCGACCAGAATCTCACCACCGCCACCCGGCAGGCTGCCCAGTCCTGCCGCCTTCAGACGCTCCAAAACTTCCTGCAAGGGCATGTGATTGACCTTGGTGAAGTGATAGATCTCCGGCGGGCTGAAGCCGTGGACATTCACCTGCGGGAAGTGCCGCTTGATGTCCTGCAGCATCTCCTCGTACCAGTCGAGTTTATACTTGGGATGCAGTCCCCCCTGCAGGAGAATCTGATCCCCTCCCAGTGCGACGGTTTCTTCGATCTTCTGCAGCAGAACTTCGCGCGGCAGGACGTAAACCTCTTCGTGGTTCGGTGTCCGGTAGAAAGCGCAAAAGTCACAGACCGCGGTACACGCATTGGTGTAATTGATGTTGCGGTCAATGTTATAGGTGCGGAACGGCTCGGGATGCAGCCGCTTGGTGACGGCATCCGCGGCCGCACCGATGGCGACGAGGTCATGCGATTCGAGAATCCGCAGGCCTTCTTGCGACGTCAAGCGTTCGCCGGCGACAGCCTTTTCAAGCAAGGGCGCAATGTCGGAAGACAAGATCGTATCCTTTGGGAGCTAGTCCCTGTTTCATTGCCAGTTGGTGGTACTGCTGGAAGCCGCGGCGTTCGGCAGTCCCCAACCGGTAATACAAATTCTCGGTGAGATACTCAAGGGTGACTTGCTCGGTGAGCCCCAGCAAGGGAGCCTCACGCGCCGCGATGTCTGCGACGCGTTGCACCCCCAGGTCCCGAGCCCTGCACAGGGCCTCTTCCACTGGTCCCAAATCGGTTCCCGCACGCGTCGCCCACATGGCAAACACGAACGGCAGTCCGGTCCAACGAGTCCATTCTTCGCCCAGATCCCAGACCTCGGTAAAGTTTTCCGCAGGCGTATGGATCGCGCGGTCGCCGATCAACAGGATGGCATCGGCTTTCGTGTCCGGCGTATCCAGATCCAGCGGCAACCGTTCCAGTTGCGGATGCAGTCCAAACCGTTCGGCCAGCAGAATCTTGCTGAGCGCGGCACTGGTCCGCGAACCTTCATCGAGCGCCAGCGTCTGGATCTTATCCATCGGCACGCGGCTATATAACTTCACGCTGAGCACCGGCCCGTGCGTGGCCACGCAGGCGTCCGAGACGATTTCGTACTTCGGTCCCAGCACGCATTCGATCGAGGGAATGAGGGCCACATCCAGTTCGCCGCGGCTCAGGCGGTCGGCGAGTCGGCTGGGAAAATCGAGAATCAATTCGGCTTGCGGCGCCAGTTCGGCCAGATCCTCAATCAACGGCTTCGAGTTGAGGTAGCTGACGGCGCCAATTCGTATGGGCTGCATGTTGCCTTCCGGAACTTTCTCATTCGTGGCAGCGTTATGCATAATCTGGACTTCATGATAAAATCGGGCTCGTCCATGAGCGGCCGCTATGTTATCGCAACCTGTCATCGGCGGCCAAGGACACAAATCGACACATCTGCGAGTCGCCATGGGATGCAGATCTGGTGCGGCTCGCAATTGACCGGTTTTGCTCGTAGGAACGGTATCGCGAAAGTCTCATTCTGAGCGGCGTCGACAAGAACTCGACTGCTCAGAGTCGACTTCGAGCTGTATACTTCTCCTCGATTACACCATGCACGGTCAGAAATGAGACGTTTTGCTCGCGGGAGCACTATCGACACAAATCTCAGCATTGGCCGCGTAGAGAATAACCGTGACCTGCGTCTTCAGTTAACCTTATCGTTGGAATGAGTTTTGAAAAGCATGCCCGCCCTCCAGTCGTCCGCCGCGCCGTTGTCTATTGCTATCGTGGGACTGGGTACCGTCGGTACCGGTGTCGCCAAGGTTCTGTTGCAGCAGGCCGAACGGATGACGCGACGTGCCGGCCGGCAGATTGTGTTGCGGCATGCCGTCGTCAGCGATCTGCGCAAACCACGCGAAATTGAGCTGCCCGCTGGCGTCCTGACCGACGACATCCAACGCGTCATCAATGACCGCGAAACCCAAATCGCCATCCATCTGGTCGGCGGCGTCGGGGTCGCTCGGGATATCATGCTGGCTCTGCTGGAGTCGGGCAAAGACGTCGTTACGGCGAACAAAGCCCTGCTCTGTGAGCATGGCCCGGAACTGTTTGCCAAGGCCCATCAATTGGGACGGTCGATTGCGTTTGAAGCGGCTGTAGCGGGAGGCATCCCCATTATTGCCACCTTGTCGCAATCGATGGCGGGAAATCAGATTACGTCGATTTCTGGAATCCTCAACGGAACGACCAATTTCATTCTGTCAGAGATGATCCAACGACAGCAAACCTATGCGGATGCCTTGGAGTTGGCGCAAAAGTTGGGCTATGCCGAAGCCGATCCGACGCTGGATGTGGATGGGACCGACGCGGCTCAAAAACTGGTCATCCTGACGCAGCTGGCGTTTGGGACCAAAGTCGCATTGAATGACTTCCCCCGCCAGGGAATCGATACGCTGGATTTGTCCGATATTCGTTATGCGGCCGAACTGGGCTATACCGTCAAGTTGCTGGCAATTTCCAAACTCGTCGATGAGCAACTGGAAATGCACGTCTCGCCGACGCTGGTCAAGCACCAGACTCCGCTGGCCGAGGTCAATGGATCGTTTAATGCCGTCGCTTTAGCCGGCGACGTTGTCGGTGATACATGGTACTCAGGCCGCGGCGCCGGCCAGTTGCCGACCGCCTCGGCCGTGTTGGCAGACCTGATTGATATGGCGGTCGGGCGAGCTCAACTGACCTTCCAGCAATTGGGGCTGTGGCGTACCGAGCCACACTTCCCGATGTTGCCGACGGCTGAAACCAGCAGCCGGTACTACCTGCGATTCAACATTGAAGATCGCCCCCACATGCTGGCGGACATTGCCGATGTGCTGGGCCGACATCAAATCAGTATCGCGTCAGTGATTCAGCATGAAGCCCCCGATCCGGCCAGTGCGGTCGCAGGGGGCAAGTCGTTCGTGCCGCTGGTCATCATGACGCATCGGACCACGGCCGGGAACGTCGCCGCCGCAAGCCAGGAATTCGCAAAATTCCCCTCGCTCCGAGCCCCCCTGATTCAGCTACCAGTCGCCAGCTGATCTAAGGCAGAGACAGATCAACCAGACCGGGGTCGGGCGTTCCAATTTCAGAATTGGCCGATATTCAGGGTGGCGTGATTGAAACGCCACATGGGCCAATTGTGAAATTGGAACGCCCGACCCCTCTTCTCAATTGTGAAATTTGTAGGCGCGAGCCCTCTATCTTTGAGTTGGTCGTTGCGGTAGCAGCGACCAACTGTTGTAGTGCTGGAGCAGGGAAAGCAATCGCGTACAGTGATTTGTGCCGCCGCACTGACCCAACATGCATTCAACAACATTGAGGTAGAACAGTGGAACCCGTGGAAACCAGAATGCAGCGCGTCGAGAGACGTTTGCCTTTCGTGATGGCAGCGATTTTCGTTGCCCTACCTGTCGGTATCGCGCTGCCTTCCCTTCTCAAGAGGCCTAATCCGTCCGACGTAGGGCGATACCAACTGATCCAATTCGGGAATGGAAACGGCCCCGCGTTCATCCTCGATACCGCATCGGGTATGGTGCTGGATAAGTTTGCTGATTACAACAAACAGCAAGAACAGCTCAAGAAGCAAACCTTCCCACTCACAACCGCTCAATAATTCATTGAGCGAGGAGTCCTGCGTCACAGCAGACTGAGGCAGATCGGACTGACCGGGGTCGGGCGTTCCAATTTCAGAATTGGCCGGTATTCAGGGTGGCGTGATTAAAACGCCGCATTGGCCAATTGTGAAATTTGAAGGCTCGACCCCAGCAGGCTTACGGGTTTGCGCATCAAGTCAGATGTGTAAAAAGATGACACCGGCCAGCCCAGCGGAGTCGCCTCGTCGTTTAACGCGGGCATTGCTCGCTATGAGGACCCGAGTTCGAAGGAGTCACAACTGGCCGCTCCAAGATTGCGGTCGGCGCATCTTGAACGCCAGCCTGCAAGATTGGGGTCGGGCCTTCAAATTTCACAATTGGCCAATTTGCCGCAGAGGTGAATCTACGTCGAATACCGGCCAATTCTGAAATTGGAACGCCCGACCCCTCGGTAATTCGCGCAGCACAACACCGCGCAGGCAAATGCAGCTCCCCAGTAAAAAATCTACGGGGAGGCACTCGCTTGCGCTTCGAGCTAGTTTTGGGGAAGCACACACGGCGTGAAGTCTGCTGGTTCTCGCGGAACATGACGGCGCAAACAAAAAAGCCCGGCGAAGGATCGTCGGGCTGCCGTCATCGAAATCTACGAGGACCGGGGAGCACAGCGGTTGGGAGCGAGCGACCTCGAACAGGCCGTAACAGCCTGCCGATTCGCAATGATAACAACTATCGCTTCAACAACTTATGACAAACCTTGCAGCGGGCCAGATCGCGAACGATCTTGCCGCACTTCGGGCAGCGCTTGGTTTTGCGAGCAATTTTGAATTTGGTTCGTGGACGATGGACCATAATGGAATCCCGCACCCTTTCGGGCCTGCTGAGCAAAGAATACACGGCTCGGGTGACACTTCGACACCCGGACCGGCATTAAATCAATCCCCCTCCACTTCGGCAAGTCTGGGCGGGTGACTCCAGCCGACTTTCTGCGAGAAGAAATGTCCAAGCCGTTTCTGCACATCTCATTGAGGAAGCAAAGAATGCTTAATTCATGAAGCAGTTGACAGCGTAGTGAAATTTATAACCCACGACTGCGATTGGAGATGAGGCCCAAAATTTATCGCCGAAAAAATCTCATTTCCACAAATTTTTCTAAAGTTTTGCACGAGATTTGCGACAGTTCCACTTGACGCTGTGCCGGCCCCCCTTAGGATGAATCGTCGAGATTGTCAAGACAATGGGATGGGATATGCACCGTGGCCACTGCGATTCATGTGGCAATCGGAATTGCGGGGGCGAGCCCCTCGCCTAGCAAGGATTACCCATGTTGGTTCTCTCGCGAAAGAAAAACGAGAGTATCGTGATTAACGACGAGATCATAATCACGGTCGTTGAAGTTCGAGGAGACAAAGTGCGTCTGGGCATCCAGGCTCCGCGTGAGGTTCCTGTGCATCGCAGCGAAGTTCATGCGGCGATCCATGGGGAAGAGCCCAAAACCGCGAGCGACGCTCCGGAACTTCCCCCCTCGTAGGCTCCGATCTCGTGCTAGCGACTCTGCCAGGCAGCGTGGGCTGTTTGGGAGCGGCGTTGGTTGATGTATTGCCTCATCGAATTTTTTTCTTTTCGTAGCCGCAGGTGCTTGACTTACTCACCCCCAGTGCGTATTCTTGTCTGACCTTCACCGGCCCCATCGTCTAACCCGGTTAGGACACAGGGTTTTCATCCCTGCAATAGGGGTTCAAATCCCCTTGGGGTCACTGGCCAAGCCGGGTTTCTTTTACGAGAAACCCGGCTTGTTGCATTCTTTGCCAACTGCCAATCGGCGGAACAACCCAAGTGTCCGGGCAACCCCAAATTTGTTTTTCAAAGGGGACTTTCCGCCTGGACCTTCATCGGTGTGCAAAATCTTCCGCACGAATCTACAAACCGCGAGATACCCCCCTGCCTGCCGCCTGAAGCGGACAGCCCAGATTCATAAACCGGGACGAGCATGACGAATGCCGAAATTCGAATGCGGTAGTCGCAGCCGGGAAGGTACTCACCGCAAAGGGAGCGGAATCTCAAAGAAAACAAAGAAGTCAAAGAATCGGAGGGCACGCGTTGAGATTCGGTTGATGGGCGGAATTGAAACCTAACCCTCATAGGAAATCGAAGATAGAGCCTGGCGACCAATGAGAGTGGGGGCAAAGAAGCAGGCAGAATCGCAAAGTGTTCAAAGAAGTCAAAGAATCGCGAGAATTCGCGAATGAGGTGTGAGACGAGGCCAATCAGCGATATTATCGCCTAACCTGTTCCAAAATCAGAAGATATGGCCCAGCGATCGAAGCCGGACCCGGGAACAGAGGGCCAAAGAAAGCAAAGAAGCGGGAAAGGAACACCGCGATTCTTTCGGAACCTGAAATTCGTCGCACGGTCGAATCATTGGGAGGGCGAGGCTCCTGCCGAACCGCTTGCACCTTCGACTCTCGATAGACTGCGCGGTTCGGCAGGAGCCTCACCCTCCCGATATCCTTAGCAGCGATGGAGCAATGAGTTCAAAGAAATCAAAGGGGAGCAAAGAAACGCGCGACGGGCAGGAGTGCCCACCCTACGGAGCGCTGATCCCTATTGGCTACTGGCTATTGAAAAATCGCTACTTCATCACTTCGCAGTATTTCAGTCCGGCCTTGAGCTGCTTCAGTCCCTCGGCGGTGACTCGCGTTCCGGTCAGGTGGAGGACCTTCAGGTTCTTCAGGGCGAGCAGGTGCTCAATTCCTTTGTCACTGATCCGAGTGTAAGACAGTTCGAGCTTAGCCAACCGCGGCAGGTACCTCAGGGACTCGAGCCCCTTGTCTGAAATGTAGAGCGACTTGTGCAGGTCGAGCTCACGGAGTTGCTTGAAGTCTTGCAGGTGACTCATGCCGACATCGGTAAGATAAGACCCTTCGAGATGCAGCTCCTCGAGATATGTGAGCGGCTTGAGAAGTTCCAGTTGCTTGTCGCGAATCTGCTTTTGGTTCAGGTTGATCTGCTGGACCAGCAGCCTTCCCTCAGGCAACGGAGCAGTTGGTTTTACGGGAACCGTCAGGCCACGCAAAACGAAGGTTCCGCCGAGCTTCTGGATTTGTTCGACGGCCGCCTTGACTGCCGGGTCGGGCTTTCCGGAACATCCGATGCTCGCGATCAATAAGCAGACCAATCCCAGTCCAGAGCAGCGCATTGTCACTTCCCTTCCGCAGATCATGCGAATACTGATGCTTGACGAGCACGACGTGAACAGCTGAGTTCGCTCGATTATTGACCTGGCGCGGTGTGCCGAGCTCGAAATGAGGGCGAACCTCTGAGGTAGGATTGTAGTCACCGGGCGGCGGACTTGCGACGTGGATTCTCTCGCATCTTCCACTCCTTGAAGGAATTAGGCAGATTGACCCGCGCTCCATTGAGATTTATAATTCAGCGTTGTCGTACACGGCTTATTTGGTTCGTCGCAGGGGAGCGTGGTACAGTAAAAAACAGGCCCTGCGAACGCCCACTTCAGGTGTTGTACTGACGGAAGTGGAAATAATTTTCAGGCATCGGGCTCCAGCACTGGTTGTCTGATGTCGGCGTCGGTAGCGTGGTCGCAGTAAGCACGTCTTTCGGCGATCTTCGAGATCGAGTGTCGATCCCGAGCAGTCGTCGGTTCTCGTTCATAAACACGTTCAGGGTTCTGATTCTGAGGATGCAACTATGATGGGTGGAACGATTCCAAGCACAACCTTCGCATCCGTGACCGTCACCCGCCGCTGGATGCTGGCGCTGACGTGTTGCCTGATATTTGCTGGCCTGTTGCCGAAGCTGGGGGCACAGGACGGTAAGGAGGCGGAAGACCTCAAGAAGCGATCAGAGACGCTGACCACGAAAGATAATGTTGCGATTGCCGCCACCTACTGGCCATCCAGCTTGAAGCAGGACGCCAGTGTGGTCGTGTTGCTACACGGGACGAACGGCACTCAGCTGGACTGGGGCACGTTGCCCGAAACTCTGCAGAAAGCGCACTATGCTGTCATCGCAATCGACTTGCGGGGCCACGGTCAAAGCAAAGGCACGACTCTCGGGGGTGGAGACACGGTCGATGCAAAGGCTTCAAAATCCAAGGCCAAGGGAACCAAGAACGGCGTTGATGCCGGCAGCCTGAAAGCTCGGGACTATGAGGCCATGGTTCTGGGAGATATGGAAGCCGTGAAGGCGTTTATCTACTCCGAACATCAACAACACAAATTGAACATGAACAAGATGGCGATTATCGGAGCCGGAATGGGAGCCTCTGTCGGGTTGAAGTATGCCGCCATCGATTGGATGAAGAAGCCGCATACGGACGGGCCAGCCGGCAATCAGACTCCGCGCGGTCAAGATGTGCGGGCGCTCGTGCTGCTGACACCCGATACGGAAATTTCCGGATTTGCCCTACCCGATGCCGTCAAGACATTGCGCTTACCAGAGCTGCAAGTGGCAATGATGTTCGGTGTTGGCAAACGGGACAAGGCGGACAAAGGGCAAACCAAAAAGCTCTATGATCAGGCTGTGACTCCTAAGGAAAAAAACGAATCCCGGATGTACCTGCAAGAATACAATTCTCCCGCACGCGGCACGGGCCTGGTGGGCAAGAGCTTGCCGGTGGAAACCAACATCACCAATTTCTTGAAGAAGCATCTGCAGGACGTTCGTAGCGAGTGGCGTGACCGCGAAAGCCGGCTTGGGAAAAAGAAAGCGACCTGAGATTTTGCCCGCTGTTCTTCCGGCGCCGCTTCTAAGGCGGCGCCGTCCGGGATTTGATATCCTGCGGGAACGTTTGGTTTTGATAGTCGTTGTTCGCTCCGCGAACATAACGCGTTCGCAGTGGCCGGGTGGAATCTGCACTGAGATTCAATTCTGGTTCCGCCCGAGTATTGCAATCACGTTCAGTTCGCGGAGCGAACAACGACTATGGTTTAACACGCTTTTGTTTTCCAGGATTTGATTTCGATGTACGACAAGCCCCAGCTGCTCGCCCTGTTCCGTGAACGTGCTCTGAAGTTCGGTGATTTCACTCTGGCTTCCGGCCGGAAGGCCTCCTACTACCTGGATGGCAAACAGATCACGCTCCATTCCACAGGACTGCGGCTGGTGGCTCAAGGCTTGCTCGATTTGTTGGACGGGGTCGACTTCCAAGCAATCGGCGGGATGTCGATTGGCGCCGATCCGATTATCGGAGCCGTGCTGGCCGTCGCGGCGGAACGTGGCCGGGATCTCTGCGGCTTTATGGTTCGCAAAGAAGCCAAGGGGCATGGCACTGGGAAGTTTGTCGAAGGTCCGGTGCAGCCGGGAACGAAAGTGGTCATCATCGACGACGTCGTGACGACCGGCGGCAGCTCGCTGCTGGCGATCGATCGCATTCAAGAATTCGGTTGCCAGGTCACCCAAGTCGTGGCCATTGTGGACCGCATGGAAGGAGGCGCTGCCAACTTTGCCGCGCGCCAATTGCCATTCTGTTCGCTACTATCGATTACCGACTTTGGAATTCCCGCGCCGACCCTCTAATGGGCCATACATACACCACGGTTTTTTTAAAACGGCTCATGTATTCTCGATGCCGCCGGGAAGGTCACTCTTACTAGCGGCTCCGGTATATAATATGTCATCGCGATGACTATTTATGCCGCAACCGCCGGAGACTTGCATGCCGTGATAATATGCTCACTCGTGCATTTGAATTTGATGACTAACGCCTGACGGCATCGTGACGCGATGCTGTCAGGCACAGTGCACCGAGTATGGGGAGGTAATGTTCGCATTAACCCCCTTTTGCTTGGAAATTTTCCAAGATTTCAGCAATCTCTAAAATCGGTGAGTGAGATTGCGAACTCAGAGTTGGGTATTGAGTCGTGACCGTGTAATAATTGCTAGACGATGGGCTGGCAAGGTCACAACAATATCTGGCTGCCGTTCTGGGCTGACGGTTGGAATCAATTCTGATTTCAACCGCCGTGTGTTCAC
>JAZKFE010000163.1:15411-17631 GCA_040386595.1 Planctomycetota bacterium
ATCTTCAGATCTCATCAGATGGCGATGCTCCCACGCCTGTTGCGCAACCGGCGCCGGCGACGACTCCCGTGCCTCCAGCAAAGGTTGACGTGCGCCCTCAAACGGCCGTCGTTGCCCCTGTCCCGAACTCGAAGCCGGAAGCAACAATCCCGGCGACACCGGCAGCGGCGAAATCTGCCGCCCCCAAGGGTGGGCCCGACGCGGTCGCCCCAGCAACCAAGAAATCTCTGAGCAACAAAACAGTATCCGCAAAGAAAGCCGCAGTCGTTGCCCCCGCTGCAAGTCGCCGGCCGGCAACTTCAGGAGTGATGGATGTTATCAATCGTCGAGTCCGTGAAGCGCCCGGCTATGCCCTCAGCATCGTGATGCATGTGGCGGCGTTTTTTCTGATGTCGCTGGTGGTCATTCCGCCGCAGGATCGCGAAGAGCTATTCAACACGATCATGGCCAGCACTGAAGTTCAACCTGAAATCGTCGAGCCACTAGACGACAAAACGATCGTTCTCGATAAGGTGGAGGATCTGCAAGCCGCCGTGGAAAGCACTCAGATCAATTCGCAAGTTGTCTCGACGACTCCCAGTGCGATGGATTTAGACATCAGCGACTCGGCCCCCATGATCGAAGCTCCTGATCCCAGCGGAGTGGGAGGGAACGGAGGCAATGGCCCTAACATGCCGAAGGGGGAACTGGCGGGACGGAGCAAGAAGGCCCGCGGGGCGATGTTGGCTTCTCAAGGAGGCACACCGGCCAGCGAAGTCTCCGTGAACACGGGGCTGAAGTGGCTGGCGAAACATCAACGACCGGACGGCAGTTGGTCCTTCAAGCATGGCCCGGATGATCCCGGAAGTCTGGATAATCCCACGGGTGCAACCGGCCTCGCCTTGCTGGCATTTCTGGGGGGCGGGCATACTCACAAGGCGGGTGACTATCAGAAGCAAGTCAGTGGGGGCCTGGCTTACTTAGGCAGCAAGATGACGCCGACCGGCGATATGCGTTTGCCCGGTGACGGCTCGGGGATGTATACCCAGGGAATCTGCACGATTGCGTTATGCGAAGCCTATGCCCTCAGTAAGGACAAAAATCTGCGGCAGCCAACGCAGCTGGCGATTAACTTTATTGTGAATGCCCAGGATCCGGCCGGTGGCGGCTGGCGTTATCAGCCCGGGCAGAAGGGGGATACATCAGTCGTGGGATGGCAGGTCATGGCCTTGAAGAGTGCCAAGATTGCCAAACTCCAGGTCCCCAACAAGACCATCGGTAAGGCCACCGTCTTCTTGAACTTCGTGCAGGCCGAAGACGGTGCGAAGTACGGTTATGATGTCCCAGGCGCGGGGCCGGGGACCACCGCGGCGGGGCTCTTGTGTCGGATGTACCTGGGATGGACTCCGAAGAATCAGGGGCTGGTCAAAGGGGTCGAGTACCTGTCAAAAGTAGGACCTCAGCCCGGCAACATTTACTTCGATTACTACGCCACCCAGGTCTTGCATCACTGGGGTGGCGAGCCGTGGACCAAGTGGAACAACGTGATGCGCGAGTATCTCGTCACATCCCAAGAGAAATCGGGCGACGCGGCCGGCAGCTGGAAGCCCGGCACAGCGCATGACGATGCCTCTGGAGGGCGACATTATCGCACCTGCATGAGCGTCATGACGCTGGAGGTCTACTACCGCCACCTGCCGATTTACCAGCGGGAAACGATCAAAGTCGATTTCTAAAGGAAGGAAAACAACTAGACCGCTTCGGCAATCACACGGGCAGAATCGGGTAGAATCGGAACCGGCCGCTCGGTGATATCTTGGACGAACTCGTGCGGATCAATTCCCAGATTGTGATAGACCGTGGCCAGCACATCAAGGTAGTGCACGGGGCGCGTCGCCGCCGAGTCGCCGATCTTATCGGTGGAGCCAATCACTTGGCCGACCTTCATTCCGCCACCCGCTAACAGGCAGTTGCTGACGCGGGCCCAGTGGTCGCGTCCGGCGTCCTTGTTGATCTTGGGACTCCGGCCGAACTCACCCCAGACGACCACAGTGACATCTTTATCCAAGCCGCGGGCATAGATGTCTTCGATCAGCGCCGAGATCCCTGTATCGAACAGCGGCAGATGCTGCCGCATGTGATTGAAATTGCCACCATGCGTATCCCAGAACCCATAGGCCACCGTCACGCACCGCACCCCGGCTTCCACCAGGCGGCGGGCGGTCAGTAGCTGATCGTTCC
>JAZKFE010000163.1:17641-46737 GCA_040386595.1 Planctomycetota bacterium
CGGCAGGAAATGCGACCGTCGCGGGTGAGATCCGAGGCGAAGCGCTGCAGCGCGCTCGCCAGATCCGCCTCGCCCAGCGCGAGCGGGCGCAGGTTCCACACGGTGCGGCGGGCCTCGCTCAGGCTGTCACGCACCAGGCGGCGGGCGGTCAGTAGCTGATCGTTCCACATCGGAGCACCGTCCCCCAGATGCTTGGGCGAACCTTTGCCGTACCGTTCACGGACCTTCGGGTCTTCACGTTCCACGTCCAGGGCGGTCACCAGCTTGCTGGATGTCAGCACGTCGAAGGCTCGCTGATAGATAATGTCCATGCCGTCGGAACTCGATTGATCGAGCGACCTCCGGACCTCATCCATTTGAGCTCGCAGCTTGCGACGCTCGTCAAACTGGCCGGCATTCACATACCGCAACTTCATGCTGGCGAGGTCTTCGCCATCGGCTCGGATCGAACTGTAACCGTTCCCGAGGTACCCCGCGTTGGGGCTGTTATATGGCTTGTGCTGCATCGTGGGAAACAGGTCCACGAAGGCGGGGGTAACGGGGTCCACCTGACCGGCGACCTTCGCAATGACGCCCCCCAGATTGGGGCGGCCGTCACGCTGAGCCTCGCCCATGGTGTAGCCGGTCAAATTCTGGAAGCTGGAGTGCTCGTCGCGCAGACCGACGATGGAGCGAATCGTAATTGTCCGATCCATCACCTGGGCCATCTTGGGCAGCAACTCGCAAATGTCGGCTCCCGGCAGGTTCGTGCTGATGGGACTAAACTCACCGCGGATTTCCGCCGGAGCTTCCATCTTCAGATCGAACGTATCCTGATGGGAAATCCCGCCAGAAAGGTAGACCATGATCACGGACTTGTTGGACGATGTGCCCGCATGTTGTTCTGCACGAAGCAGTTGCGGCAATGTCAGCCCACCGACAGCCAGTCCACCAATTTGCAGAAAGGAGCGGCGGCTCAGACCATCGCAATAGGGAAACTGAGGTCCGTTAAATCTCAACATCTCGCTATATCCTCAGACTTTACGACCAACGAGCGCGTGTGGCACACACCTCCAATTATATCGGCGTTCCAGACCACCGTAAACTGGCAAACTTGACACGTTGTCGTTTAAAAGCCCGTTAGCAGTCGCTGTTTAACGGCAGCGGATTCACCGCAATTGTAACGCGTTGATCCAGCCCAAGGCCTTTTGCCGGGCAGCGGGAGTCAGGGTCGGATCGGCCTGCAGCGCGTCGATGAGTTGCTGGCGGTCGTGAGTTTTGGCTCGTAGTAAGGCGACGGCCGTCCTCGCTTCGCGTTCGATGGCACGGTCCAGTAATTCCGACTCCGGGCGACCGTCCCAGATCTTCAGCGTACCGTCCTGATTACCGCTCAGGATGTGGTAGTCGTCCTTGCAGAAAGTCGAACTGGTGATCCCCCCCGCATGGGCATGAAGTGCCAGCAATTCCTGACCGGTATCAGCATCCCAGAGTTTGATCCGGCCTTCCTGGCTGGAGCTCAGGATTCGCTTGCCGTTCATACTGAAGCTGACACTCTCGATGGCATCGAGATGGCCTTGCAGCGAGAACGTTTCCTGGCCGGTCAGGATGTCCCAGACCTTGAGCTCACCCGGTTTACCACCGCCACCCGCTCCGCTTACGACACGCTGGGCATCGGGACTGAAGCTGACCGTAAGGACGACCTCAGAATGTCCCCGCAGAATGTTTTTTTCCTGACCTGTTTTGGCGTCCCAGATCCTCAAGGTCTTGTCGCGACTGCCACTGACGAAATGGCGGCCGAGCGGGCCGTAACTGACGCTGGTGACGGCGTCGGTGTGTCCGGAAAGAGTGCGCAACAACTGGCCGCTGAATGTATCCCACAGTTTGAGGGTCCGGTCGGCACTGCCGCTGAGCAGTTGTGTGCCGTCCGGGCTGAAATGCACACAATTCACGGTATCCGTATGGCCCTGATACGACAGGATCTCCTCACCCGTTTCCGCATGCCACAGCTTCAGTTCGCCCGGTTGTTGATCTGGCCCTCCGGCGCTGGCAATCAGCAACCCGTTGGGACTGTAGGCGACACTTTGCACCGTGCCGGTATGTCCGGTCAGAGTCATGGTTGGTTCGCCGGCATAGATGTCCCACACCTTGACGGTCCGATCAACACCGCCGCTGACAACTCGTCGAGTATCGGGACTAAAGGCCACGCACTCGACGGAGTTACGATGCCCGCTCAGGCTCAACATTTCCGGGCTCGTCAGGGCATCCCAGACCTTGATGGTTTTGTCCACGCTACTGCTGACGATGCGTTTGTCGTCGGCGCTAACATGGGCACTGGTGATCACGTCGAGATGGCCTCGAAGTGTGAACTTCTCCGTGCCGGTGGTGAGATCCCAAACCTTGATCGATTTGTCGTCGCTGGCGCTGACAAGTCGCCGTCCTTGAGAGGCGAAGACCAGGGTTCGAATACTTTTGATGTGCCCCTCGAATGTTTGCTGGAGTTTCGCAGTCTCGGGATTCCAGAGCTTGATCAAACCATTCCCGCCCCCGCTGACGGCCTGTTGACCATTGGGACTGAAACACACACTCAGTACGGGTGAAGAATGATACGTAAAAGTCTGACTCTCTTTGCCAGCCTGGACGTCCCAGATCTTGGCGGTATGGTCGTCACTGCCACTGATGATCCGCAGACCGTCGGGGCTGAAATCGACACATAACACGGACGCTTGATGCCCCGTCAGGGTCCGTTGTTCGGTACCCGTTTTGGCGTCCCAAACCTTCAAGGACTTGTCATCGCTGCCACTGACAATCCGCGAGTCGTCCGGGCTGAATACCGCGCTCCGCACGGCCCCCTGGTGTCCGTTCAGCGTGAGCGTAAGCTGACCTGACTGCACGTCCCAGACCTTGAGGGAATGATCCTCACTGGCACTTAAAATCCGGGATCCGTCATGGCTGAAGCAGACATCGATCACCCCCGCCGAATGCCCCTCAAACTTACGGATTTCGGCCCCCGTGAGTGCATCCCAAAGTCTGATGGTCTGGTCCGTGCTGCCGCTGACGAACTGCTTGCTGTCCGGGCTGAAAGCCACACGGTTCACGGCTGCCGTGTGGCCAGTCAGGGTTAATAAATCCGAATGGGTCTGATTCCACAGATAGTTCCACTCCCAGCCACGTAAGTCGGGCTCTCCTACGGGGGGCCGGCTGGTTTGCAACGTTTGGTTACAGAAGGCGATCGAGCGATTTTCCAGCTGGGCAGCAGCCAGTCTCAGGCTGGCAATATACAGCCCCCAGCGAGCTTCCTGGGCCTTGAGATCGGCGCGCTGAAGTTGGTCGGCCGCCTTCTGTCGTTCTTTTACGGCGACCGCCGTTTGTTCATTAGCAATTTGTCGTTCGCGTTTGGCAGCTTGGGTTTGCTGATTGGCGATGCGGCGTTCGCGTTCGGCGACGTGACGTTGCTGGGCTTCGTTGTTCTCCGCGGCCTTGGCTTCGTCCTCAGCATCGATCGCACGGACACGTTCATTGTTGACCAGAATGGCCGCGGTGGTGGCGATCACAGCAATCAGCACACTGACGACCAGGCTAAACCGCCGCAGGTAACGGATGCGGATATGGTGTGTCTCGCGCACGCGGGCCGCTTTCTGAACAACGGTTCGGAAGGCTTTCTGCTCGGACACGGTGTCGTCGAGCAGCGAAACGGCCAAGTCGTAGTCGCCCCGGTTGAAAGCCGTCCGGGCAAAGGTAATCTGTGTTTCCCGTTCTCCCTTGGCGGCCCGTAGATTCTCCGGCCACTGCCGCGAGGCTTCCTCGAAGCCATACAGAGCCCGATTGAAGTCGATGTACTTGTGAGAGGTCCTAGCGAGCGTCAGATCAGCGTGCGCTGCCGTGGTCAGTTCGATGCTCTTTTCGTGAATCTGAAACTCAATTAAGGCTTCTTTCAAATCCTTCGCCGTTTGAAAGCGATTCTCCCGTTCTTTGGCCATCGCCTGGGCGCAGACCATATCCAGCTCAACGGCCAGGTTCGGATCCAGGTCGCGGACATGCGGCGTCGGTCCGTTGGTGATTTGGATCAACAATTGAAACAGACCATTGACGGGGAGAGTTTTAAAGGTTGACGGATCTTCGGCGGCGGGCTGGTGTTGGGGATTGCGTCCAGGGGCCGTTGTCGGCAGGCGATGCGGAGGCTGCCCGGTCACGATCTCGAACAGAATGGCCCCGAGGCCGTAAATGTCGGTCCGAGCGTCCATCAAATCGACTCGCCCCGTGGCCTGTTCGGGGGCCATGTAGGCGGGCGTTCCCAGCGCAGCGCCCGTCTGAGTCGCATCGGTCAGGGCGTCATCGGTAAAGGTCAACGGGGCGAATGGTTCTTCCGCGTTATCGTTGATGCTGTCGCTATCCCCCTCGAGTGATCGAGCCAGCCCCCAATCCAACACGATGGCCTCGCCGAAGTCACCCAGGACAATATTCTGGGGCTTCAGATCCCGATGAATGATTCCTCGTGAATGAGCGTAACCCAAAGCATTACAAATACTGATAAAGACGTTCATCAGCCGAGGCATCGAGATCGGATCTTCCTGCCCCGCACGTCGTCGTTCGTGATGCTCTTTGATCGTGGCAGCAAGAGTTTTTCCCCGCACCAGCTTCATGGTGTAAAAGGGACGTTCCCCGCGATGAACCTCATACACGGGAACAATATTGGGGTGCTGCAACTGCCCGGTAATCTGGGCCTCTTTGATCAGCCGCCGCACGGCTTCGCTCGAGGCGGCATCCACCCGGACCTCTTTGAGTGCCACCTCCCGTACGAGGTCATTATCGCGAGCCAGCCAGACGTGTCCCAAGCCCCCCTTGCCCACTTCGCTGACCCAGGTATAGCGGGCCGCAGGTTGCGACGAACTGGCGGGATTCTCGCCGATCGAACCAAGCAGTTCCGGTGCATTTCGGGGCCAGGTGCCCACCGACTGATCGGCGCCGGCAGCGGGCGGACGGGTTGGCCACCCTGTATCTTGGATGGCATTCGAGATCGTACGGACGTCATGTCCCTCGGTCGCATTCAGCGTCGCATCTGCGGCCACCTGAGATTTTGCCAGCTTGGCTTGGAGCTGGCGTTCCAGGGCCACAAGATCCTCGTTCGTCACCCAGCCTCGTTGCTGCAGGAGTTCCATGAGCGGAACCGATTTGTCGTGGGTCCAGGCCTCGCAGACTTCCGTCAGCTGGGCCAGATCGATGAGTTCAGACTCAAACGCCAGGACTGCCAGGATCAAGTGGTTTTCGTTCATGGACAAATCAGTGCAGGCAGTTCGAAGAGATTTTGAAGCGAATCACCACTGTTCGCGAAACGGGTGAGAGCTGCATTTGAACAGAACCAATTCGACCCGGCAACGCGTGTTTCCCTGTCGGGTCCAGGAATTGAACCCCGTACCGACCAGTCGATGCTGTCGTGACATATGGCTCATTCAAGACGATGCCACCCATTAGGCGGTTTGTAAGGGTAACAAGTTCAATCCGTAGAGAGATTTCCCTCCTCAATCACGTTTATCCGAGGCACTCGTGAATCATTTTGTCGACAGACAAATCCCCTGCGCCGGGTGATCAAGGATATTAGGAAAATCTGGATTGCGACCAACGACGCGGGGATTAGAACCCGACTCATCTCATTTCGTAAGGGGAACGGTCATGTTCGAAACTGCGATTGTCTTGAGCACGTTGATGGCGGCGACGGCGTGGATCGCGCATGCCTCACACAAAAACTGGTGGCCTGCAGCGACTTGGAGCGCCTGTTGGGCGTGCGCACTGTTTTTCGTATACATCGTTAGGAGCCCACCTGCATTGGGGTGGTTGTTCTTGTTTCTGTTGGCGGCTCTGATCGGAGGGAGCTTTGCCAAACTTTCTCGAGGACGTTTTGCAGGGCTCTGTGCGGGCTGTGTCGTCTCGGCTTTTGTGGTGACCGTGGTCCAATACATTCCTGTTTATTACGAACATCAACGGATCTTGGCACGTTTCCCCGTGGTGGACATTAAGCCGCGATTGGCGTATGAGCAGCCCGTATTGCCTGCAGCTCAACCCGCGACAAAGAATCAACCGGGGGCTGCGGCAGCTGTTGCGGCGGAGGCAGCGCCCGCCTACCAGACGAGCCAGCTGGAAAAACTGCAGGAGCGGTTTAGCCGTCAACGCTGGCGAAATTGGAATGAAGAACGAAGCCTGCAGTCGGTTCAAGCGTTATCGGAGTTGCACCACGGGTTTGTGGCAGACTTCATCGCGCAGCCTAACGTCTTTGGATATGGACGGATGCCAGTCCTGAAACTAATTCGAGAAATGGATGTCCATCCCGAGGCCTCGGAGCAAATGAGCCAACCGCCACCGCCGATTCCACAACCAAAGGAGTCGGAACCCACTTCAGGTTCACCCCCTGAAGTCCCCGGTGGCGAACTTCAGGCCAATCTGCCCGTTGAGCCGAACCCGTTAGCGGCAGCGTCCATGCAGTCAAAACTGTTCACGGAGGATTTTTTAAGCGAACAGAATCGCGAGAATGTGGCGAACTTTGCCTCCCCATTTAGTTTGGGAGCTGTGAATTCGCAACGGGAAGTCCGCGGTTTTCAGCCACATGCATTTCGCGAGCAACCCGGAGGTCTGCGACCGAAGGGAATGGAAGAGACGTGGAAACTGCAGCGTCTGGAGCTCATCAGCCTCTTAAAACATGTCCCGCCAGCGGTCTATGTCTCCGAACACTTACCGGCGATGGAAGAACTAGCCGAAGCCCGCACACGACCGACCAACGCATTTGAATCCGAGGCGATTGCCAAGTTACGTCGCGGTGAAGAAATTGTGACCGACGCGAAGCCAGACCAACTACGAATGGTGGGGGCCATACGGGCCGTTGCGGAATGTAAAAAATGTCACCAAGTCCAGTTGGGAAGTTTACTCGGAGCGTTCTCTTACCGCTTCCAGTCATCACAGCCACCCGCCGCCCCCAATCGCGCCGAGCTGGTCAAGCCTCTTGCGCAACGGTTCGGACGTCTCGTGGATCTGGGAGGTGCGGGCTAGGGAAAATTAAGTCTGTGCCTTAGGGTTGGTGAAAGAAGGGAGCGAAGACCGGAACTGATGTTGATTGAGTATTTCATGATGACGCCGCAATTGCGGTGGCAGTTGGCAACTTTGATGCGTCTGGGCTATACTCGATTTCGCGCTCATCAATAGTCTGCTACGTGGCCCCCGTCTGCGGAGTCATCTGTATGTGTGGTATTGTTGGGTTTCTAGCCAAAAAGCGCCCGTTTGCTGAGACGCTGGGGAATCATGTTGTCCCCATGCTGACCTGTATGGGAGATCGCGGCCCTGATTCTGCCGGGCTGGCGTTGTTCTCTCGCATGCTGCCGGAACTCGTGCGGCGGTTTAGTCTCTACGTGGATGATCGAGAATTTCCTTGGGCCGAACTGAGCTCTGCCTGGAGTTTGGAAGCAGGCGCCGCTCTCGAAATTGACGTCATTGAGAACCACGCAGCACTCCTCTCGGCAGTGACTCCCGAACAATTTCGAGCGTGGCTCAAGACTCATTATCCCCACGTCCATTTGCTGTCAGTCGGCCGAGCGATCGACGTCTTCAAGGACGAAGGGCATCCTGAGGAAATCAGCCGTCGCTATCGGTTTGGCAAGATGCGAGGGACCCATGCTGTGGGCCACACTCGCATGGCAACGGAATCGGCCGTCTCACCCGCTCATGCCCATCCCTTTACCGCCGGTGAGGACTTTTGCCTCGTGCATAACGGGTCTCTTTCCAATCCCTATAGCATTCGCCGCAAACTGGAACGCTTAGGAATCACTTTCGAAACGGACAACGACACCGAGGCTGCCTGCCGCTTTCTGGAGTGGCGGATGCGTGAGGGAGACACACTCGAGCGGGCCATTCAAAAAGGTTTCGTGGAGCTCGACGGTTTCTTCACACTATTAATGGCGACGGCCGACCAAATGGTGTTGGTTCGCGACGCGTTTGCCTGTAAACCGGCGGTGGTCGCCGAAACCGAGGACTATGTCGCGATCAGCTCGGAATACCGTGCCCTGGCCCACCTTCCGGGCATCGATCAAGCCCGCATCTTCGAACCTTTGCCCGAGCGAATCTACTCATGGAACGTGCTACAGAGCGTGTGATTCAGTTCGATCTGGCCCGCACTACCGTTCGCGAGCTGAATCAATTTCTGCATCAACAATTGCCCTCAATGCCGGAGTCCCCCGGGAAGCCGGAGTTGGCAATCATCAATCCGAACGGGCAACATAACATTGCCGTCGGAGTGACGGTCCCGGCACGAATTAATATCGAAGGAAATGCGGGCTACTTCGTGGCCGGGATGAATCAGCAGGCCGATGTTGTCGTACACGGTCATGCGGGCTGGAGCGTGGCCGAGAATATTATGTCAGGGAGTGTGCGCATCAAAGGATCGGCGTCAGAATGCGTAGCCGCTTCAGGACACGGCGGGCTGGTTGTGATCGAAGGGGATGCCTCATCACGGTGCGGGATTTCCATGAAGGGCTGCGACATTGTGGTCGGTGGGGATGTCGGGCATATGTCAGCGTTTATGGCCCAGGCTGGTTCGCTAGTCGTCTGCGGCGACGCAGGACCGAATTTAGGTGACTCGTTGTATGAAGCGGTGATCTATGTCCGTGGCGCGATTCACGGACTGGGGACTGATGCACGACAAGAGCCGCTGACGTCCGTAGATATCGAGCATTTAGATGCCCTGCTGAAGCGGGCGAAATTCGAACACTCGCCCAGAGAATTTAAACGGATCGCGTCAGCTCGCACATTATATCACTGGCATGTGGATGCCGGGGCCAAATATTAGAACGTCAACTCCCACTGAACTCGGCATTGTTACGCGCGAGAAAAATTAGTCGATCTTGAGGATCTATGAGTACTCATCCGGATTCTGCTGGCCCAGTGGGTTCTTCTCTGCCGAATGGCACTGCGCGCGGAGTGCCGCTCGAAGAGAGTGTTTCGTTCGACCGCAACGTGCTGAATTACATTCACCGCGCGGCCGAACAGGGACTCTATGAAATTCGCGGCTTGGGGGCGAAACGCAAGCTCCCGACCTTCGATGACTTGGTTTTTCTCACGGCGTCGGCGTCACGTTATCCACTGGAAGGCTACCGCGAGCGTTGTCTGTCAAAGACCGTGCTCGGGACACGATTCGCCAAGCACCCGATCGAACTGGAAACCCCCGTTACCATTGCGGGAATGAGCTTTGGTGCGTTGTCGGCCAATGTGAAAGAAGCCATCGGCCGAGCGGCCACTGAGGCCGGGACCTCGACCACAACCGGCGACGGCGGGATGACGCCTGAAGAACGGAAATCGTCCAAAACGCTCGTCTATCAATGCTTACCGTCGCGGTACGGATTTAATCCGGATGATCTCAGGAAGGCGGACGCGATTGAGTTAGTCATTGGTCAGGGAGCCAAACCGGGGGGAGGCGGCATGTTGTTGGGGCAGAAAATCAGCCCGCGCGTGGCTCAGATGCGAACGCTGCCCGAAGGCATCGATCAACGCTCGGCCTGCCGCCATCCCGATTGGACCGGCCCGGACGACTTGACCATTAAAATTAATGAACTGCGTGAGATCACCGACTGGCGTGTTCCGATCTATGTCAAAATGGGGGCCACTCGCGTTCGAGAAGATGTGAAGTTGGCGGTCAAGGCGGGGGCTGATGTCGTCGTGATTGACGGCATGCAAGGGGGCACCGCTGCGACACAACAGGTCTTTATCGAACACGCGGGAATTCCGACTCTGGCCGCCTTGCCGCTGGCCGTGGAAGCTCTCGAAGAAATGAATGTGTTTGGCGAAGTCCAACTGATTATCTCGGGGGGCATTCGCAGTGGTGCCGACGTAGCCAAGGCTCTGGCCCTGGGGGCGGATGCCGTCGCAATTGGCCAGGCCGTGTTGATGGCACTCGGCTGCAACAGCGATCACTATCACCAAGATGGCGTGGACCATTCGGCGACGGAAGATTATCACCGGCTAGAGACGGCTGCCGGCTATTGCCATCACTGCCATACCGGACGCTGCCCCGTGGGGATCACCACTCAGTCGCCTGATCTGGAGGCTCGGTTATCACCCGAGTGGGGAGCACGGCGTCTCAAGAATTATTTGCAGGTTCTCAATATGGAAGTCACAACATTGGCGCGTGCTTGTGGCAAGTCGAACGTCCATCACCTGGAGCGTGAAGATCTGGTGGCGTTGACGATCGAAGCCGCAGCCATGGCGAAGGTGCCATTAGCGGGAACGAACTGGATTCCCGGAAAACCGTAGCGAACAAGAATCTAGAATATTGCCGTCCCCAGAGAGATTGAATTTGATTCAGCGGTGAAATGATATCCGACCATTGAGGCAGTCGTTTCTTGTCAGACTTGGCGCACGGGTCTGTGGAAGACGCTCCTCGGCTTGAGGGCTTGGTGGCCCGCAGGGAGATTGCAAATGGCTGACCGAGAGCAAGTTCGTGCGCGGATGAAGCAGGATGGGATTGAGTTCCTGATCGTCCAATTTGTTGACATCCACGGGGCCGCGAAAGCCAAGCTGGTTCCCGTTTCGAGCTTTGACGCCATGATCGATGTCGGCGCCGGCTTTGCCGGTGGGGCAGTCAGCGGCGTTGGTCAGGGTCCCCACTCGCACGATCTCCTGGCGCGGATCGATCTCAACACTTATACGCCCCTGCCCTGGATGCCGAATACGGCTCGGTTTGCGTCCGATCTGCATGTCGACGGCAAGCCACATCCGTGTTGCCCACGAACGAATCTGAAACGGGTTCTGCGGGCCGCGGCAGATGAAGGCTATGCCTTCAACGTGGGGATGGAACCAGAATTTTTCCTCGTCACGCGCGAGCCCAACGGCAGCATTAAACCCTGGAATCCCGATGCCGTCGACACGTTGCGGAAGCCGTGCTACGACTTCCGAGCCATGTCACCCGCCATGGCCTATCTGCAGGAATTGACGAACGGTTTGAATGCCTTGGGCTGGGACGCTTATCAGGCCGATCACGAGGATGCCAACGGCCAGTATGAAGTGAACTTCGAATACGCCGATGCCTTAACCACAGCAGATCGCGTGACCTTCTTTCGGATGATGTCCTCGCAACTGGCGAAGAAGTATGGGGCGATCGCGACTCACATGCCCAAGCCGATGGCCGATCAGACGGGAAGCGGATTGCATGTGCATTTTCATGTGGCCGATCCCGCAACGGGGGCCAATCTATTTTTGAACAAGTCCGATCCACAAGGGCTGGGGCTGTCGACGCAGGCCTATCATTTTCTCGGCGGCATTCTGCAGCATGCCCGGGCGTTGTGTGCCGTCACCAGTCCGACGGTGAATTGTTATAAGCGACTGCAAGTAGGAAGCGGCCTGACGTCATCACGCTCGGGTTTTTGTTGGGTTCCGGCTTTCGTGAGTTATGGGGACAACAATCGCACGCAGATGATTCGCACCGCGGGCCCAGGCCATTGCGAAGATCGCACAGTGTCGGCCGGTTGCAATCCTTATCTGGCATTGGCGGCCTATATGGCTGCGGGCCTGGATGGCATTCGTCGCAAGCTGGATCCAGGGCCGGCAAACTTCAGCAATCTTTATGAACGGTCACTCGCCGAGATCCGTGAGCAGGGAATTCAAATGTTGCCGCAATCGTTATCGGAAGCGCTCGCGGAGCTTCGGCAAGATACGGTGGTGCAATCAGGCCTCGGGGAAATTGCGGCTGAGTTTTTAGCCTTCAAAGACCGTGAATGGGCCACATATGATCGGCAAGTCACAGCCTGGGAAGTGGATACCTATTTGACGTCACTGTAAAGTGGTCATAGTCGTTGTTCACTCCGCGAACAGAACGCGTTCGCAGTAGCGAGGCAGAAGTCGCATTCAACGTCCATCTTGACCCACCCGGCTATTGCAATCACGTTCAGTTCGCGGAGCGAACAACGACTCTTGTTGATTCCATCTTTGAAGCGGGCCTCTGATGCAACATTTTGACGCGATCGTAATCGGTGTGGGGGGCGTGGGAAGTGCGGCTCTGGATCACTTCACACGACGTGGGTTGCGAGTGGTGGGCCTCGATCGGTTTCCGACGGCGCACTCATTCGGGAGTTCTCATGGTCAAACCCGGCTGATCCGGCAGGCGTATTTTGAACATCCCGACTATGTCCCCTTGCTAAAACGGGCCTACACCCTGTGGGAGGATTTGGAAGCTCGGTCGGGCCAGTCACTGTACCGGGAGTCGGGCGTATTGCAGGTTGGTCCAGCATCGGGAAGCATTGTTCCCGGCGTATTGGCGAGTGCCCAACAGCATCAGCTGGCGATCGATGAGCTCACGCCACACGAGGTGACTCAGCGGTTCCCGGGATTTGTGTGTCCCGAGAATATGGCCGCCGTGTTCGAACGCCGGGCGGGATTTTTGTTTGTCGAAGAGTGTATCCGAGCAGCCACCGCCCAGGCGTTGAATGCCGGGGCCTTGCTACGAACCGGTGAGACAGTCAAAGGCTGGTCGGCAAACCAGGGCCGGGTCGAAGTCGAAACGGACCGCGAAACCTATACGGCATCGCATCTGGTGATCACCGCGGGTTCATGGGCCGCCGAGTTCCTCGGTGACTTGGGAATCCCCTTCGAGGTCGTCCGAAAATCACTCTACTGGTTTGAGACGAACAGCACGGCTTATCAGATTGAGCAAGGATCTCCGGGGTTCATCTATGAAACGCCAGGAGGGAATTTCTATGGATTTCCACAGATCGATGCGTCAGGGATCAAAGTGGCGGAGCATTCCGGTGGCTATCCGATCCCCGACCCGCTGTCGGTTGACCGCTCAGAACACGCAGAGGAGACGCAGCGGGTCACCGAGTTCCTGACGGGCTACCTGCCCCAGGTCGGCACACGTCAGACGCGGTTCGACGTGTGCCTCTATACCTTATCGCCAGATCGGAATTTCGTCGTAGACCGTCATCCTGAATACCCGCAAGTGGCATTTGCTGCGGGCCTGTCCGGTCACGGATTTAAGTTCGCCAGTGTGCTGGGCGAAGTTCTGGCAGACTTGTCGATGGGGCAACCGACCTCGGCCCCCGTAGAATTCCTATCGAGCCGCCGAGCCGCGCTATTTACCTCGTAGGTGAGGTTCCTGCCGAACCATAGTCGTTATTCGCTCCGCGAACTGAACGCGTTCGCAGTAGCCGGCTGGAATTAGCATTGAGATTTAACTTTGATTCCACCCGAGTATTGCAATCGCGTTCAGTTCGCGGAGCGAACAACGACTATGATTCTCTGAAATCAACGACGTCCTTACTTCTTCTTCGTGCTCTTAACCGCTTTCTTGGCGGCTACTGGTTTGGCTTCCGCTTTGGCAGCCGGCTTCTTTTTCGACTGTTGGAAAATCTGATCCCAACCCTGTGAGAACTTGTCCGACGAGCCGGTATGCACTGTGTATCCTGTCATTTGACTACTCCTGCTGGGATTGTATGGCGAATGCTTAGAATCATCGCTGCCGATGGCTTCAAGCTTAAAAGTCTCGATTACGGCCTAACGTACTTTCGAGCCACTGTCATTGGCAAGTCAAAGAGTCATTTGGGTTGCTCGATCAACGAAATTAGGACAGTCCAGGGTTCTGCGGGGGTGTTTTCGGCCTCCCACCGCTGCAATCTGGGGAGGCCATTGCTCAGACAACTCGTCGGTTCTGCCCGTAGGTCGGGTGAAAGACATTCAGTCGCTCGGTGCAGGTGGAGTCGTAGCGAATTTAAGGCCTGGCGCTTCCGATAAGTCACGGATTGTAATTTGACGACCCTGTGATTCAGACCTAGGTTAGAACGTTCGGAACGGCCGTTTATCGGATATCCGAATTCTGTATTGATCCGCTCGACTTGGGGAATTGTCGAGAGGACTGATTTGTATGTTCGACAAAACTCCCCCAAAGCCTGCCGATGTATCCCAGTAGCGTCCGTAAAATCACCGATCAGCACCTCTGCTTTCAGGCCGCCAGTGCGGTGCTGTTTGTGGTACTTTATCTCGGTGGGATCGAACTCGGACATCTGCTATCGTTTCCCGAGCATTTCCCCACGTTCTGGCCCCCGAGCGGTATTTTTCTCGCCGCACTACTGCGGACGGAAACCCGGCAATGGCCAACTGTTTTTCTGCTGACGCTGGGGTGCAGCTATTTCTCGGATGTGAGTTTGCACGGCTGTAGCGGGGCGCTGAGCTTGGGGTTCTGGACCGTCAATGCGACGGAGGCCTTAACCGGGGCATGGCTCGTGCGCAAGTTGCTGCGTTCTCCCCCCAACTGTGATTCACTGCATGATGTGCTGGTTGTCTCACTGGTGGCAGGCGTCTTAAACACGATGGTCGGCGCATCGCTCGGGGCATTGCTAATTACTCGAGTGGTGGCCGGAGAGACCTTCACCGAAGTCTGGCATTTGTGGTGGGTCAGCGACATGCTGGGGGTGGTCATCTTTACGCCCCTGCTGTTGACACTGACCGCACCGGGCAAGATCTGGTCGGTCGAACCCACACTCTACCGGAAGGCAGAAGCCGTCACGGCCATCCTCGGCCTGGTTTTCATGAGTGAATTGGTCTATGGACCGGCTCAACATCCGATTGCCTTTCTCGTGGTTACCATTTTGATTTGGATCGCACTCCGATTTGAAATGCGGATGATTTGTGTCGCCAATCTGGCGCGGTCCATCATCGCCATCGGAAATACAAAACACGGATTCGGCCCGTTTGCCACAGATGGGACTTTGTCCGAACAAGTACTACAGGTGCAAGTCTTTCTGTGCCTCACGTCGGCCTCATTTTTGGTTTTGGCCGCTGTCGTATCAGAACGTCATCGGGCAACACGCATCCTGAAAGACAGCGAAGCACGCTACCGCGATCTAGTAGAAAACATCGACGATCTGGTCGATAGCGTGAACTGCGATGGGCGGATTGTCTATGCCAATCGGGCCTGGCGTGAAACCCTGGGATATTCGCCGGAGGAGGTCTCTACCCTGAGTATCTTCCAGGTTATCCACCCCGAGGATTTGCCGCGTTACCGTCGAAATTTTGAGCGATTGATGCAGGGAGGAACTCTCGACCAGATGGAGCTGCGCTTCATCACCCGGACGGGACGCACGTTGATCGTCGAAGGCAATTGCAATTGTCGCATGATTGACGGACAACCATCGGCGACACGCTCCATTTTTCGCGACGTCACCAGCCGTAGAGAACACGAATCACAACTCAAGTCCTATCATCGCCGCTTAGAAGAAGCGAACCGGCAACTGCTGCGTCTGGCGACAACGGACGGGCTGACCGGCCTGCAAAATCGACGTGCCTTCGAGGGGCGACTAACCGAGGAAGTCGAACGGTCGCAACGCTACGGCACCCCTGTTTCCTTGCTGCTGCTGGATGTGGATCACTTCAAGCAGTTTAATGATTCGTTTGGCCATCTCGTAGGAGATGAAGTTCTTAAACGTGTCTCTCGGATTCTGGAAGCGGTCGCCCGAGCCTCCGACTTTGTGGCCCGGTATGGCGGCGAAGAATTTGCGATCATCTTGCCGAATACTGATGCCAGTGGGGCCTTCTCGCTCGCCGAGCGGTTCCGCGAAGCCATCGCTTTAGAACCGTTTCAGGATCGAGGAATCACCGCCAGCGTGGGCGTGGCAACGCTCAACTCAGGCTTTCCTCTATCGGGAGATGTTGTCGACGGCTCATCACTGGTTAAGGCTGCAGACGAAGCGTTGTACTTCTCCAAGCTACACGGCCGCAATCAAGTCCATCTGGCCGAAGATCTGCATTACCTTTTGACCTGAAGTCGCCTGGAATGCCGTTCGGCACTTAAACCAATGCCCCGCAAACGGCATTCGAGAGCCGCGATAAGTATCGCCCCTGAGGCTCTTGCGGCAGAGTCGTCAAGAAGATGCAGCTGACGTCGCGGGCCGGATCAATCCAGAGCGCGGTGCCGGTGGCTCCCCAGTGACCATAGGCCGCGGGGCTCAGGAAATCGCCGAAGTTTGCGCTGTGGGCCCCCCAGTTCAGCCGCCAACCCAAACCCCACGGACGGCAACGGCGATCATCGGCAGGGACGTCCTTCATCTGCTCCAATTGATTCCGAGTCGCCGCGGCAACCGTGGCCGGGCTCAGATACCGCCGACCATCCACGGTCCCACCTTGCAGCCACATCTGGGCATATTTGGCCAGGTCCGCGGGAGTCGTCAGCAGGCCGCCCCACGGAGCCCCTAATTGTTGCCAATAGCGGCTGTGCCAGTTCCAGGTTTTTTCGGTGAGTTGGTCAGCGGTCAGGCTAAGCCCCACGATCCGATCGGCTTGTGGATTTGCTCCCGAGAACCAACTGTCGGGAGCTCCCAAGGCCGTATCATGCATCCCCAGCGGCACGAAGAATTCCTCTTGTAGGAACTGAGGTGCAGTCTTTCCTGTCACGTGATGGATGATCTCTCCGAGGATGGCAAAGCCCGTGCTTTGATACTGCACACCGCGCCCCGGCGCGAAGTCGGGTGAGATCCCATAGATGGCCGAAACAAACGCGGACAGCGGCGCATTGGCGATGCGTAGATCGCGGTTCTGCGGCAACATGTCCGGCAGACCGGAGGTGTGCGTCAGCAGGTTACGGATGGTGATGGCGTGCTTGGAGTGCTTCCCAAAATCCGGCAGGTACTCTTCGACCCGTTCATCCAGCGTCAGCAATCCGCGTTCAGCCAGCAGTAAGACCCCGGCACCGACCAATGGCTTGGTGATGGAGGCAATCAAAAAGATCGCGTCCTGCCGAATGACAGCAGCATTGGCCTCAGCGGTCTGATGCCCCATGAGTTGCGGGCCGGTCGTCTTATCGCCCCGAATGAGCTGGATGGCAGCGCCGGGAATTTCATTCCGCGAGCACCACGTGGAGATCAAGTCCAAGACGCCCTGCCACCGTTGCGGATCAAGGCCCATGTCACCGGGCGCCGCTGTCTGGAGCATGCTTCTACCTTTGCAAACGGTTTTATACCTGAGACCTGACACGTTCCCGAGGCGATTCAAAAATAACGCCGCCGCCCTGCGAAAACGAATATGGTGCCGCCGAGATCAAGCAGCCAGAGAGAACAGCAATGGTTGCCGTTTTGTGGATGGGTTCGATTGCCACGATCGGCAGTCAGACCTTCAGGTGCAACACTTCCAGCACTTGGTCCAGATGCGTCACCTGCAACACGTCAATGACATCTTCGGAAGGATTGTAAATCTGAATTTTGACGCCGTGATTTCGCAGCGACGCCAACAAGCCTAACAGGCCACTGGGGACCAGTTTGACACCGGTCAGATCGAACGCGAGGACCTCGGTCTTGTGCTCTTGCACGAGCGCCAGAATCTCATGACGACAAGCCGCAATGTTCACCTGGTCCAAGACCTCTTGTCCACAAAATCCCACGACCGTTAATGAACCAGACTTATAAACGCTGAGAATTTGCGGATCGGATGTCATGATCATCGCCTCGCTGTTATGAATGTCAGGTCATACTTGGAATCGATCGCCGGCCCCTGCATCCGCGCTGGTTGTCTTTTACCGCACGAGAAGCCAATTGGCTAGTCCGTGGAACCAACTCTTCCGGGGGCTTTTCACCGAACTGGGGCACCTTATTGAAAATTTATGGATTACAACGACATTAACACTTGAGGAAGGAGTTTCATGCGGCTTGCGGTGTATCTGATAAATAGTTCATATATGACAGTACAGGCCATGGCCGCTGGCTTCTTGCCTGAGCGTAATAAGGATGCTTTTTGAAGACTGTTGGCAGTCGTCAACATGCGGGATAGACTCAGTAATTGCGGACAGCCAACTGGCGCGGGTGACGGACGAAATTCATTCGGCCCAGGGTGCTCTTTTGCGCGGCGCGGTGATCACCTCTGAAACAAGTTGAAGTCCCTTCGAGAACCTGGAATCAGCCATGCGCTTATTTGTTGGTACCAGCGGCTACAGCTACACCGAATGGAAAGGCAGTTTCTATCCGGAGAAACTGCCGGCGAAGCAGATGCTGCACTTTTACGGTCAGCATTTCGCATCAGTAGAAATGAACAACACCTTTTACCGCATGCCCCAAGAAAACATCCTGGAGTCGTGGGCCGAGCAAGTTCCCGAGGAGTTTCAGTTTGTCCTCAAAGCCCCGCAGCTCATCACACATCGCAAGCGTCTGAAAGACACAGAAGCGGATCTCGAGCAACTGTTCGTCGCGGCCACGGCACTACGCAGTAAGCGTGGGCCTCTGTTTTTTCAGCTGCCCCCGAACTTTAAGAAGGATGTGCCGCTGTTGCAGGCCTTTCTCGATCTTGTCGGTGATCGAGCTCAGACCGCATTTGAATTCCGGCATGACAGCTGGTTCGACGAAGAGGTGTTTGCTTGTCTTCGAACCCATTCGTGTGCTCTCTGTACGGCCGATACCGACGAGGCCCCTAACGCGCAACTCGTGAGCACCGCCCCGTGGGGTTATCTCCGTTTGCGTTGTGCCAACTACTCCGAGCAACAACTGGAAGAGTGGTTCCAACGCGTGAAATCACAGGCGTGGGAGTCGGCCTATGTGTTTTTTAAACATGAAGACTCGGGCACAGCCCCCAGATTTGCCGCGCGATTTCTGGAGTTTGCTGGGAATTAATTCACAGAGGCTCCGGCTGACCAGACCTTTTCGCTTAACTCTTCCTGAAATAAAAAACACGCCCCACTGCGAGGCGTGTTTTCATTTATTGAATCTGAACAATCAATTACGGGACATAGATGCCGTGCCGGGGATGGACAACATCGGGCCCGGGGACCTTATAGCCACCCCGTTCAAAACCCTTGCGGCCAAAATGAGCGTCGAAAGCGTACGGGTGCCACGCCCGGCCGTCATTGTAGTACCAGTGATTGCCGTTGGTGTAATACCAGCGTTTGTCGGCAGCGTTGTATTGGCTCCAGTGTCCGTCATGGTATCGCCAGTGGTCGTCCATCCCGCGCCCTTGAGCTTGCACTGGCTGGGCTGTTGATGTTTCGATGACGGCAATCCCACCGGCCAAAGCCAGAGCCACACACGACGCGATCAGCCAACTCTTCATGTTACGCATAGCAACATTCTCTCCGTAGGTTTTTGAGATGATCCATCCACTGGATCGATGTGGTCCATCCCATTGCAGTTCGCATGCCGCAATGCGACGTCGGATACACAGCTCCCGAAACTCCTGAAGCCTCAAGTCTTCCTGAGTTACTCCATTTCTCAGCGAACCCACGCGGGAGCCCCCCCCTTTCTACGATTGAATCTTCCGACCTCAACCCGAATCGCTTAGAAATTCTGCGGTTAGAACGATTTGTGTTTCTCTTCACCTGATTTTTGGCTGCCCCCTCGCGTTGTTTTCCCCATCGAGCAGGATCTCCCTCCTGGACGCCGAAGTCCGAGGATCGATCAACCGTTGGGGGAATCGTGGCCATTTGCAGGGAGACGCCAGCACGACGAGGCAAATTAATGGCCAAATTGATAAATATGCCATGTATGCCAAGTGGCATACCGTAGAGTTCTCATCTCGAATGCCAAGGCATTTCAAACACCCCCACGGCAGTCGGTTTACAGGAAATGATCGGTAGACAAATAGCTCAGATCGACAATGAGATCCGTCGGCGATTTTGAACTTGAATCACCAGAATTATGGCATATATTTACATGGCATATTGTAGCAGTGTACGATACCGTGAAAATCAAACCATCGCGGCCACTCAGCAACGGCATGACAGGGCAATTCATGTCCATCTCACATCGAGTAGAAAAAGAAGCGAAAATACGAGGACACCGTGTGCTGCTAATAGGCGGAGCCCGCGTCTGAGTTGCTTGTCGCAGGTGGCCGTTAGCGATACTCTGGCAGTTTGGACAAAATGTGCAACCGTTCAAGTCTCAACCTAGTGAGAGGTCGCAATGATCGCCTCGATTTCCACAAACACATCTCACGAATCGGCGAATGGCGAGGCCTGTCAGGCATTGGCGCCCGTGCGGCGTTTCCCTGGTTTTTGGATCCTGGTGTGCCTGCTCAGCCTTACGGGTTGCTCGGGCTGCCAGAAGATCACCACGGAAACTCCTGCGAAACCAGAAGCCGTAGCCGCTCCCCCCGCAGATCCGGCACCGGACGCCAAACCGATTGGCAAACCCGCCGAGAGTGACACCGGCTCCGATTCCAAGAACCAATCATCTTCGACAAACGGCAACACAACGCCTGGCGCGGGATCGAAATCAAGCGGCTCAAGTGGAGGGCCTAAAGTTGGGGCGGGACCGCGTCCTGTGGGAGAAACAAAATCGAATACAGTCGCACGGAAATCAAGCTCCCAGCCTCAAACCGCCGACGCAGCGGTAAAGGCGGCTCAAAGCCTTCAGCAGAAGTCGGCCGCGGCAGAGAAACGTGGAGACAATGGTAAGGCTTACGACTGGGCCTCTCAGGCTTGGGAAGCCGTGCACGCCTTTCCGCATGATGCCCGATGCAAAACACTCACCAGTCAATTGGAAATACAGTTAGAATCATTAGGAGATCGTGCAAACGCCTTGGCGTCACCAGGCGCAGGGAATACCAAACGACTGGTCGATCAGTAAGTCAGTGTCTCCAAACCGGAAGATTTGGGGGTGATTACGGCGTTTTTTATGCTCGCAGCGAGGGGCACAGTTGTTACCGCATCATTTGGTGACTAAGGTGGCAACCAATTATACTGTAAATAATCTTAACTGAACGGAGCAACTCGTGGCGATGGCGAAAACCAAGCAGGAATGGAGACCACGCGGCATTCTCGAACGCGTGACATGTCCCCATTGCTGGGAACAATTTGCGCCGGAAAAGTTGCTCTGGATCTCGGAACATTCAGACCTGCTTGGCGACCAGCGCTTAGGCCCCGACCATCAGACTCGCTTTCTGCCGACGCGATTCAACGTCAGCGGTGAAGCGCTCGACGTCAAGGGATTCGTGTGTCATCAGTTGGCGTGCCCTCATTGCCACCTCAGTATCCCCCGCTCTTTGCTGGAGATGGAGCCGCTGTTTTTGTCAATCTTCGGTGCCCCAGCGAGCGGAAAATCGTACTTCCTTGCCGCGATGACCTGGGAGTTAAGAAAGATTCTACCGCTGGAGTTTCGTGTCTCATTTGCAGATGCCGACCCAGTCATGAATCGCAACTTGAACGACTACGAAGAGTCCGTATTTTCAGGATCATCCGCCGATGAACTCGTACCGCTAGCAAGTCTCATCCGCAAGACGGAGGAACAAGGCGATCTCTACGATACCGTCTCCTATGGCAATCAGACTGTAAGTTACCCGCGACCATTTCTGTTCGCGGTCCAGCCTCAGCCAGAGCATCCTAATGCTGAAAAGCGAGACCGGCTCGCACGCACAGTATGTCTGTATGACAATGCGGGGGAGTCTTTTCAGCCTGGGAAGGATTCCGCGGCAGCCCCAGTGACACGTCATATGGCGCATTCGAGCGTGTTGTTCTTCGTGTTCGATCCAACTCAGGACAGCCGCTTCCAGCGGAAAATGACCGATTCTGGCTGCGGCTTAGCGACGGCCACGCGGACCATGAGACAAGAGCCGATTTTGCAGGAAGCGGCTGCTCGTATCAGGCGGTATGCCGGATTACGTCAATCGGATAAGCATAACCGTCCCTTGGTCGTTATTTTGACTAAGTTTGATTCGTGGTGGAGGTTGGTGGGGGATGAATCGCCCGAGAACCCGTGGCATGAAGTCCGGCAGCCGAATGCGGCCATCGGAGACGGTGTGATCGGAGTTTTAAATCACGCATCCGTTGAGCGGCAATCACAATTGGCGCGAGAAGTTCTGCTGCGTACCACACCGGAAATTGTCACTGCGGCCGAAGGCTTCGCTCGGGAAGTCATTTATGTGCCAGTGAGCGCTGTGGGATGGGACGTAGAAGTCGACACCCGCACCGGTCAACCAGCAATTCGTCCGAATGACGCGGCTCCGTATTGGGTCACCGTTCCTTTCCTCTACGGTTTGTCACGTTCTGCTCCGGGATTGATTCCTGGAACCCCCAAACGCTGACGATGATTTGCGGATTGCAATTTTTCGACAGCCCTTGCATCAACACCGTTATTGTCTATCACCTGAGGTACGCTCGTGAGTCAGGAATTACTGTATACTTCGGCGCCACATGGCTTGAAGCTGGGCAGCCGCGGATTCTGTACGGTGCTGAGCACTCAAGGAATGCCCGCACCATTGGCCAGTGGTCTGGAAGCATTGAGTGGATACCGACCGGCCTATCCCTCCAGCGACTCCCGCGCTCACCTCAATCCGGTCGTGCAATCACATGTGACGTTGCCTGTGGCAGGTCGCTCGTGGCATGTACTGTCACGCATCGCCGACTACGGACTCGACTATTCTCAGCGCACCAACAAGTTGGCGCATCACGTAGTTCTCGATCCCGGTGAGCTGATTCCGGGAGGCCCCGCATATCTCTTAAGTCTTCCTGCGTTCATGCGCACGGAATGGAACGAAGAACCACATCTGGTCGCCCCCAAGCCGGTTAAGAAAGCCCCGCCGACCGCCACGGGAGTGTGCCGCGCCTGGAAAGAGCTGACGGGAGACGCCGGCTGGGCAGGGGTCCTTGCGGAAAGCTTCCTGCGAGATCCGGAACGTCCCGTATTTTTGCTCTACGAACCAGGGCAGGATGTCTTGCCGCTGATGGCGGAAGCCATCTCATTGCTGCCGGTGGAACGACGCTGGGAGGTAACGTTCAGTACGTACTTCAACGGATTACCTCAAGGAGTCACTTGTGCCTGGCGGTGCATGCTGAACGACTCTCCCGAGGCCCATCAGTCGCTCCGATTTGTCAAAGCCCTGAGATTGGATTTGACCTCCGAATCGCTGGGAATCGCCACCGGCGGCAGTTTGGTTGACCTTGCTAGAGTGGGAGGACCATTTTCTGTCACGGCTGCTCAATCGGTCAAACGCGCGGCATCACAACCTGGTAGCGATCAAAAGCAGCATGTGTCCGAGCACGGAGATCAAAAACCTACCGATGATGCCGATTCGGATGAGGTAATCGTCGACGATAAAATTCCGTTGGCCCGAGCGGAGCCACCATCATTAGTGGGGGCTTCCAAGTCAGTTCACCTTGCCCACTCACGCGATAGAACTGAGGGAGCCAAACCGAGAAGATCCCTCGCTGACTTACGGCGTGAAGATGCTCGTATTGCAAATTGGAAATGGCAAGTGCTTGGAATCGCAGCGTGCAGCGTCCTTTCTCTTGGTGGAATTGGCTTTATCGTCATGAAATTTGGAGCGGCTGCCAAAACATTTCAACAGAAAAAACAGGAAGATGAAGCTTCAAGCATACCAGCGAAGCTAAGTGGCGCCGTCGCAGACTCACCAAACTTGGCCGTGAACGCCGAATCAGAAAAGCGTAACACTCCGCCTCAGGATTTGAACAAGTCATCAGGCGAAGCGCCCAAGGATGTAGTAGCTTCTGCCGCGAATAAAATCAATATTTCAAATCCTATGCCGCCTGTAGCACCAGTCGCTGCGGGAACAGGAGCAATACATGCGGCGCCGAGTAACGAATTGACTGTTGATAAGTCGAGCGAAAAGGAAGAGCCGGTCGCGCAAAACAAGCTCCGATTCGCGGATGAGATTCAGATAGGAGAATTGGCAAAGCAGGCTGGAAGGTCATTAATAGATCCTCAATTAGTTCCAAGCGTATTTAAAGAAGATATGCAAGTTGAAAATCCAAAATTCACTTTGTTGCAGCCATTTGGCGGACATCTTGTTGTCGACCCAAAGAATTCATTAAAAAATGTAATTGCCATTGGTGATGCAAAAAAAACCCCTGACGAAAAAACGTACATTTCAAGATGTGTTACATTGAGTATTAAGAATGTCATGAATTCATCCCGAATGTATGTCACTCCCGACGTTGCAAATATAACAAAAAGTACCGAGCTGGGGTGGTATGTAGTTGATTTGACGTATTCAGACAAAGGTTTCAAAGCTCCGGTAAGGCTGGGGTTTATTCAGGAAGAACTTCCCCTGCACGTTCCTTGCAAACTGCTGGATGACGATTCTGTTACTTTTCAGATGCCTTTTTCAATGGCATCTAGGACAAATTTTCCTGTCAAAATCGATGAAGTAAAGATTGCGATCGACGATCAACATTTCACTTTCAGCGCCGGGGCCGATTCCGTTGAGCTCGAGAAATTTCTCGGTTTAATTGCGGCGGATGATGTGGAATTTGCCAATATCAAGCCTCAATGGATAGTTGATAAAATTGCCCCTTGGACTGTGGATAGTTCCGACATGCCTCAGGTGGCTCCAGTTATTAAATTGCACTTAAAAAGCTGGAGCGATGGCAAACGTCAACTTCTCAAAAAATTGACCGCAGATTGCTCGAAGTGGGCTGCCATCGAGGAACTATCTGCCACTCGCAAATCAGACGAAGCAAATTTCAAGCAGTTCTATCTCGTCTTGGATAATCTTAAATCTTTTAAGAAAATGAGTGAATTGCAAATCGATGAGATGTTAAAAGAGCCTAGCGGGCTCGCCACCGCTCCCGCTCAAGTTACGGCGAGCCACAAAGATGACCTCAGAAAACTTTTGGTTCGAGTCAGAGACTTCCATCGTCTAAGCTCCTGCCAAGTCGTGGCCGCACGTATTTATTACGACTTGCATGAAGCTGGCAATGAAAAACCAATCAGTCGTAGAAACATCATTGATTTTGGTTACGGCAAATAGAGGATGTCTTTGCTGCACCCTAGGAAATTGTATACGGGCCAAGTGTGTGTCATGACTGAATTGCGACGAACGATCGATGAAATTCGCTTCCTGCTCCAAGATGATGCGTTTGTGGTTACGGATCAGTTGACGCAGTGTGCGGCGGACTATGCCATTCAATGTCATGATGTCAATGTTCGCTTGCGCAAGTGCGAGGAATTTCTTCATCAGGGACTCCGTTCAGAAGCGTTGCATCTGGCCGAGATGGCGCCGAACTTGTTAGATCTGCTGGGGCAGCTGGACTTTCCTGAACGAAGTGAATGGGTCGACTTGCTGGTTGGCTATTCTCTTCCGAAACCCGAGCCACTGCTGGTGGACGTGGCGGCGACGCTGAATGAGGCATATGCCATTCAGGAGCCGATGCAGCGATTGCTGGATCAGCATCGGCTCTATGCGTTGGCTCGTAGTCCGTTAACGCAGCGTTTAAAGGTCTTGCGGTCATTGGCGGAAATTGATTTTACTGCGGGACACTGGGAGCCTGACATTCGCGACATGGAACGAGCACGATTCCGCGAAATTGAATCCGAGGCCCGCTCCGCTGTTTCTCAAGGAGAAGTCGATCAGCTCAAGACGCTGGTAGCGGAATTGAACAATGGCCAGTGGCTGGAAACCGCACCAGCGACTCTATTGCGAGATGTGAAGCAAAAAGGGGGCAATGTCGCCCGCAATCAAGCTCGGGAGCAGTTAGAGTTACTGGAAGAGGCCCTGCACGGTGCCCACTCATCCATGGACCTGGCTCAGGCGCGGCAAATGCGAGACGCCTGGAAGGCCAACGCCAAGACGGCCCAGTTATCACCGCAGGACGAATTAGCAGTACGTGCGGCTCCTGTATTGGATTGGGTTGAAGATGAGGATCGACGAGATGCCGCTGAGAAAGCGTTCCGCCGTGCCGTTGCCGAGCTGGAACAACGTCTTGATGATCACTCGCTGACATCGACAGAACTGCAGCAATTCGGACACGCGGTCGAAAAATGTGGCCGCGGAATTCCGGAACCGTTGAAATTGCGGTATCGGAACCGAGTAGCAAGCCTGGACTTCGGCGAGACGAGACGAAATCGTCTGAAAATCGGTGGAATTGTGGGAGCCGTTTTAGCGGTCGTAGGCGTGATCTGTGTCGCGATCTATCTCGGCAACGAGGCAGAAAAGTCACGAAAGATCATGGCCGCAGCCGGCAAGCTGATTGAGGATGCGAAACTCGATGATGCCGGTAAGTTGCTCGCGGAACATGCGGCACGCATGACAACCGACGAAGGTCTGGCGCTGAAGAACAAGCTGGCGGACGCGGTGCGCACGGAGCATGACCGTGCAGCGGAATTTGCCGCGGCGCTGGAAAAAGGACAGCAGGTTGAAGACCTAGGCGTTGGTGAAAAGGCGATTAAGCAGGCGCGCGACCTCGCGCGCAACGCAGACGAAAAAATTGCCGTTGGTAAACTTGAAACTGCATGGACGATACGACGTGACGCGGAAGTCGCTCAGAGCGAACTGCGATATCGTTCGATTGTAGAATCGACGACATCTCGATTAGGAAAACTGAATAGCATGCTGACAGCCCCCGGAGTCGAATCGGAGGCGCGGCAGATCATGGAATTGATCAGTAGTGACTTGGGCAGCTTACGTGCCTTGGAGTCCAAGGTTGCTCGCGAACTGACTTCCCAAGCGGCGTTACTAGAGAGCCGATACGAATCTTTCCACAAAGTTTACGGTGAGTTGCAGCGGAAAAACGCTTTGTTACAGAGAATGGCTCAGCTTTCACTCTTTTCACCCAAAGCCGAGCCTTCTGAATCCCAAGTTGGTGAGTACCGCGAACTGCTGCAACAGTTCGTCACGGCATTTCCCAATGATTCGCTAACCCCTGGGTTTAGGGGAGCAGGCAATGTGGAAGCGGCACAAGCGGCGCTCGCTCGCCGCAAACTGGCGACGGATTGGAACCAATTTTGGCCGAAAGATGGCGCCGACGTCGAGCTTCGCATCAAAGCTTGTACGAGTTTTTTAACAGACTATCCGGGTAGCCCTGATCGAGCTGCAGTGAGCCACTACTTGACGTTTCTGAAGTCCGTCCAGTGGCGGGAAAAAGGTGACGAAGATTCCGATCAACCCGTCAAGAGCCGTTTGCGATCGCTCTTTTCCGGAAAGCTGATTAGGGACGGGCATATGCTGCGGGGAAAAGACGGCAAGTGCTATTACCTCGCCGAAGAAACAGATTACTCCAGTCGCAGCTTCGCGTTCAAATTTAAGTATTTATCAGGATTCAATGGAGAACTGAAATCTACAAAAGATATCGAACCCCTAACCTTGGAGACATTGAAGACCACGTCCCCTCCGCAAAAAGTCATCGCAGACCAAATTTACGAAACCGTATCTGATGTCGAGTTAAAAGCGTGGGATACTTATCTTCAAAAACTGGCTATGACGTTAGTGTCAGCAAAAGATGTAGATGACTTTCTGAGATACTTCTTGCTATTGAGAACCGTGCAGTACGCCAGCAATGGGAACAGCCTGTTGGCCGCAGAACTCAAAAAGTCTCTTTCAGATTTAGAAGATTCACAGATGGATTTGTCAGCATCATGGATGGATCCCAACGATTCGTCAGCGAAATCGGCGCGGCAACTTGCTGATGTCCTGCTGAAGCGAATGACTGATCTGGAAGGGGCATGGAAACGAGCCACCACAGCCCAGGAAAAACTGAATAGCGAGCTTTTCCGATTGGCATGGCCTGTGGGCTGGGTCTCACAAACAGCAGATCGAAAATGGGCCTTGCAGACTAGCTGGACTTCAGAACGGAAGCATGCCCTGATGTTTGTTTCGGCGGCAGATGAAAATGGGATTCGCAGCTGGTTGCCGCTGGGGACTGCACAGGGAGGTGTTGCGGAATTGGATATCCCATTGTCGGGAGCTCCGCCGGAGGGCGCCATCGTGTTTGTCTCTCCGCTACCAATAAGTCAAAAGCCTGTGTCAGCTCGTTAAATAAATCTGGTAGGTGTTTTTCGTTTCGGGGTGTGAAATGTCAGCAGAGTTACCAGATTTTGAGCCAGTTTTCATTCGTTTTCGAGGTCGTGTTCAAGGCCCGTACGGATTGGACCAGTTACAGGCTCTACATAAACGGGGCCAGTTTAGTCGAGCACACGAGATTTCAGCGGATCGGAATACGTGGCGTTCTGCCGCAACCCTTGAGATTCTGTTTCCACGAACGACAAAAAAGTCGTCGTCAGTGGCCAAAACAACAGAGATGGATTTGACCGCTATTGTTGAGGCCACCTCAAATAGCCCCGTTTCATCGAAGACCGTCAAGCCAGTTTGGCATTACAGTATCGGTAAGGAATCTTACGGGCCAGTCACGGTGTTAGAGCTCCGTAGCCTGTTGGCTGGTGGTCAATTGATGGCGGGCGATCTCGTCTGGAAAGAGGGGCTTGACGACTGGACCCCGGCTTCCCGGATTTCTGAATTGTTAAGAACTGCAGATCCGCAGCCTTCAGGTGCCACGCGAGGTGCCGTAGGGGCGACAAACTATTGTGCCGCGTGTGGCAACGTGATGGATCGGCGAGCCGAAGTTTGTCCTCAATGTGGCGTGCGACAACTAAATCAAGTCTTCCCCAAGAATCGAATGGTAACCGCACTGTTGGCGATTTTTTTGGGTTCGTTTGGATTGCATCGTTTTTATCTGGGGCATGCCATAGCAGGGCTGGCATATAATATTTTCTGGATGTTTTTTGTAGCCGCCTTGTACGAAGCCAATCGGGGTGGGGAACTACAATTACAGCGAATATGCGCGCTGGGAGTGGCGTTACCGGGTGTTTTTGCATTTGTGGAAGGTGTTGTATTTCTCTGTATGTCGGATGCGGCATTTGCGAGGAAGTACAACCAGCAGCAGGAGTAGTTGATGGATAGTACGACATCTTGATAGCGTGAGGTTACTGTTCAATTCTGGAGTCCACCTTGATTTGTAAATTTGGGCAAGTCACGCGAACAAGAGGTTACCTTCTCCACGACGATCTCAGCTCGACAACCATCTGAATTGTTCCAGTCTCGCAGCTCAGAATACCTTACGCGATCAGAGTGAATGGAATAGTACTGAAATTGAAGTTCGTATTTAGACTTGATAAGCCCCGAATTTTTATCCAACTGGTTACTGCGAACAACGACTATGGCTGTCATGCCTCTCAATGCCACCGAGATCCCGGCGCCCCTTTCTTGGGCTCGGTCTGATCCGGAACAGTGTTTGCTGTTTCGCGGGGCTCGGTTTACTCGCGTGAATTCGTGGTGCTCGCTGTTTCTTGGCGTCCTGATGACGGTGGCTTTTTATGCTTCGTTGTTGCCGTTTAGTACCAGCATATTTGGGGCCAGCTTTTTACAGCGCGGCGAGATTCCTTACTTTATTGCAT
>JAZKFE010000164.1:0-4089 GCA_040386595.1 Planctomycetota bacterium
GCTGCTTGTGTGTTATTCAATCCAGCTCACTGGCACTCCGACTGATCTTTGCTGTAAATACCAGCGTGTGGAACTCCATCACCCGTCGAGATTTTAGGCCTATGCTCCTGAAGAACATGTTAGTAGAGAATCTTCAATGACTGATAAACTCACTATGTTTGGAGTTGCAGACACGATGGTCGCCGTAAATACTATTATATGGGCTATAGTAGGAATTGCGTTGACGGTAGGAGGACTGTTTTCAGGTCCTCACATATTGATCGTCGGAATAACGGGACTGCTAATCTCTTTCGGGTTTGCAGAAGCTCGTCGGCGGTTGCCGACGAATCCGTATTGGGCGACTGCTCTGACATCCGTTATTATTGCACTGATTTGCGCCGTGGTTGTGATCTGGCCGGCCAAGAACGCGCATCGGATAGCAAATATCTTGCCGACGGTCGTATTGTGTGTTCCACTTTGTGTGCTGTTATGTCCGCTGACGGTGATATGTGTTCGTACTGCACGTAATAATATATAATAAAGTGCGTTCCAGACCGTCCTCTTGAATTGGGGCACGGGGTGCCCCAGGTTGCTCGCAACCATCCCTTTCAAGGTATTTTGTTTTTCCGTAAACTTCGCGGTATTCTGAGTTTTCGCACGATGATGAGTCGGGAGGGCCAGGATGCCAACTCCGGATCGGGTGCAATTGGCGGCGGAGGTGAGTGCGGTTACGGTGCTGATGCGTGGCGTTTTAGATTAGAATCAGCCTCACTTTGATCCGATATGGAATATGATTATTTGAGCACGTCAATGAAAAGCTATTGCCTCCTGTTGCTGATTTTCGCGACAGGCTGTTTCGGCGACACCGCACTTCGGCGCGTGTCGCTGATTGCAGTGCCTGGCACTCAGTTTTCAATACAACTGAATGGTCCGGATAGATCTGGATGCTATCACTACTACGTAATCTCCGATGGCAAATTCTGGATTCACCGCCCGTTGGGTAAATTAAGTCCTAGTCAGACATCGCCTACAAGCCTTGACGACTTGCATAATGGCGTTTTCCGTGTCAGGTGGGGCAGGGATCGCAATTCGCCTTTCGCTATCATTGACGTACGAAAGAGACTTGTAGTTGCAGATTCTTGTAAAGAACATGTAAAAAATGAACCGTTCAGTGAATGATCTCGCTGGACCAGGAAAAGCGGCCAAGCCTGGAAAAAAAAAAGGGAGACAGGTCCAACACTGTTCGGCACGGTATGATTTCCACGCGAGATTCGCAGGGTGGCCCAGGTTGCTCGTCTCCCCCCCTTTCAACATTGGCCAGTTTATGGCAGAACCCTATTTATTATTCGAGTAGGTCAGGCTGCTTGGCGTCTCACGTGTTCAACAACATCAACGCGACAGGAATTGAAATTGTTGGTGTTTCCGGAGGAAGTGCTTGTGGTGTAGATGCGAATGGAGGCTGGTATATTCATGACTGACCTATTGAGTTGTATCGGATCCGGACCCAAGCGATACAGGCGCATTATTTGCCTGATGTCGGTATTTGTTGCGTGTCTTGTGATTTTATCTGTAGGCATGTATGCAATACGTGCACGTGCAACCGCCAGGACGGCCCGTTTACGAGGACAATTGAGTCAAGTCTGGCTTCTACTACAAAACTATATTGTGGTACATGACGAGCTTCCACCACTGGATATCAAGCCCGCTGGTTCTAATCATCTTCACAGCTGGCGACTCGCCGTGCTCACATCCGCAGCCAAATTCGATCGTGATCTCGCTGAGCTGATTCAAAATTACAGATTTGGCGATAGCTGGAAATCGGCGAACAATCTCGCTATTGCTCGAACAATTCACCAGGGTCAATCTCGCTATTTCATTCCCGAGGACAGGTTCGGTGTGCCTATTCAGATACTTGCCGTGAGGGGTAGCAGAGGTGTCTGGAAGAATTCGGGTCCTACATCCGCTGCCGAGTTAAGGCGGTCTTCCAATCTGGCCGTGTTGGCGGCGGTGCCCGGTGTAAGTGTCGGTCTATTTGAGCCTAAAGATATCACGCAGGATGAGTTAAATGCATTGGTGACGTCCGGGGAGAGAATCGTGGTTCTTCAAGCTGACGGAACAATTGTTAACTGGGCTATTGAAACGCAATGATTGGACAAGAAAAGGTGTCAGGAACCTATTTCTTAACAAGCATGCCGTTGTGAGTTGATTATCCGATGGATCGTGGGGCAACCGCAACGAGCGAGTGAGTGAGTGAGGGCGGGATGGTATGTCATGCCTGGAATCGAGCGAAGTTCGGGCCCAGCCACGGATTAACGGTTCCTCACACCTTTTTCCTCACCCCTGGTGCGATCACTACGCTCTGTTGTCTTTGTTAGGTGCTACAGAGTCGGATGTCACGAATGTTTTACATACATTTCGATGTCGTCTATTGCATCTTGAACTTTCCCTATGAAGCGAGGATCGGCAGCGACCGCCTGAAGGGCGGGAACAATCACGTTTTTATCAATTGAGCGATTCACTCTGGCGGTATGGGCGAGAGAGAGGATTGCAGCCGAAATCACAATTTCACTGTCATGCGATAGGAAACGCAGAGCGTGTTGCTGAACCCATCGCCAATCTTCATCATAAAGCCCGATTACGATCAGAGTTCTTGCTATCAAGTATTGATCGCTGCTGGATAATCTGTTGTCGGCTTCGGCGTGGGAGACCGGTTCGAGTTCCACGTATTTGTTGGTAGACATTACAAAATCTTTCCTTTCGGTGTCACAATACCTGCTCGAATCAAAGCATTCTTCATGTCTTGGTGCAACTCTGCGGGGTGGCCCAGGTTGCTCGCAACGTGGGTCTACGGGATGGAAGCTCACTGTACGGTGACACGGGTGTCGCTGCGAAACGGGGCCCACGCTGGAAGCGGCTGATGATCTCCCCTCGCCCCGATATTTCCAGAGAGAGGGGTTGGGGGTGAGGGGTTTTCTAGGCCTCACGATTTCGTTGCTTTTTCCGACTTTGTAGCCAGGAGTCTCCCAACGCCAACTTGATCTGTGTGGACTCACCAGGAAAACCCCTCACCCCCAGCCCCTCTCCCCGGATTACCGAGGCGAGGGGAGCATGATCCCATTGTTCACACCGTCTCTGGGAGCGCCACATCGAGACCACCATTTGACAGCGGGACCCCAGTGGTACCACTGATACGCCGCGGGCGGTCGTAATCGTTGATATTACACTTTCCAACAGCATCGTCAGGCACAGCCTGACCTACCTTGCTGCCCGTAGCTACCAATAATTGAGAAAACAGTGGCTGGAGTTTTGGATATTCCATACACTCATTCAGAATCATGGTTCGGACGCCGGAGAGGATTTCCTGGAAGCAGCCGAACCTGGTGGCCCCATTCAGGCAATGGTTGTCACTTTGGATGTGAAAAGATCACAACAGTAAAAATTGCCGCTCAAGTGTTCGTCTCGCGCGATGGCGATCTTTTCGATACCTGGCCAAAAGGATTGTAAGAATGAGCGTGAAACGATATCAGGTGCTAGGGAAAGCTCTTCACTCGTCATTGGAATATACCCTTAAGTCAGTACTCGTTGATAGTGAATCACATTATTCGGAGCGCACCGCACGCGGCCAGATTCAGCAGCAGTTTGACAGAGTCCTGAATATTGGCGACATGGTCGCCGCTGCGACGCTAGAGCATCTCGGCTACGGTCCTATCGACAACCTTCACATCTACCTGAATCGTGGTGTCGACAGGTCGGTTGAATACTTTTTTGGCGACTGGTGGATTCCCGACGAGTCTGATGCGCGCTCCCTCGATAAGTCGCGATCCGACCGAGCCCTCCGCTGGTTCGAGGCATTACCCAATTCCCTATTGCTGGGCGGATTGACTGGGCGCTGGGACGATGTCGCCAAGATCTGTTCCTGGTTCGACGCGACTATCGAAACCGAGTATCAGGCCGGGCTGATCGAAGATGAGTATCTGCTGTTGTTTCTCTGTATTGCGTCTGACCTCAGTTCTAATCCGATGCCAGGCGTGGAAGAGATTATGAAAACAGTAGAGTCCTGTACGAATAGGCGTACCAAGTTGTTACGCGCGGTTTGGAAAGCGGCCGTCG
>JAZKFE010000165.1:0-14632 GCA_040386595.1 Planctomycetota bacterium
GGGATACACAACATAGCCCAGGGTCGCCGAGTACTCGCGGCGCACCCTGGGTACTGGATCTAAAATGGAGCAAAAACCCTGTAAGGGTTTCACTATCTACGAGCAATAATGCAGGTGCAACCCTTACAGGGTTGAGGACTTTTGGGGCTCGTAACCCAGGGTGCGCTCGGCGTACCGAGCGACCCTGGGCTATGTTGTCCTTCCCTTTCAGGGAAGCTTTCTGCAAACCCAAATTTCAAAGCCAATCGCATCCTTTACGATTTGCATGCTCTGAATATTGATGAAGATTTTAAATTCAGGCGCTCTGGCCAGTCGGCCTACGCTTCAGCCTCGCGGAGAATGACCATGTCAGCCCAGCGTTTTCGAGCGAATCAAACTCCTTGTGGTCGTACGCGTCGTGAATTTCTATGGCAGGTGGGTGGCGGATTCGCCGGCCTGGCCCTGATCGATTTACTCAGCCGCGACGGGTTCTACAACCGGTTGTCCGCTGAGGAAAAACCGCCGGCGATTGAATACGCCCTCGCCGCCAAGCCGCCTCATTTTCCGGCAAAGGCCAAACGGGTCGTGTTCCTGTTTATGAACGGCGGGCCGAGCCAAGTCGATACGTTTGACCCGAAGCCGGCCCTCAAGAAATACGACGGGACCGCGTATAAAGGCCCCGCCGTCGTCGGTTCCAACGGACGCCCCGTCGGCCATTTGATGAACTCGCCGTTTGAATTCAAACAGCACGGGAAAAGCGGCCTGCCGATCAGCAGTCTTTTTCCACATCTCTCTCAATACGCCGACGACCTGTGCGTAATTCGGTCGATGCATGCCGACACCGCGGCCCACGCTTCGGGCTGCCTGCAAATGAACACGGGCAGCGTGCTGATCGGCAAGCCGTGTATGGGGTCATGGCTGAGCTACGGTCTGGGAACGCTGAATGAAAGCCTGCCGAGCTTCGTCGTCATGACCGATCCTCGAGGCGGCCCGATCGGCAGTGCCTCCAACTGGACCGCGGGCTATATGCCAGCCGCCTATCAGGGCACGTTGTTCCGCAGCGGGACCTCGCCGTTGCTGGATCTGGCCACACCGGAAGGGACCACCGACCAAACACAACGGCAGACACTGGACCTGTTGAAAACCTTGAACGAGGATCATCTGCGGGAACGTCCGGGCAACTCAGAACTTGCCGCGCGCATTATGTCCTATGAATTGGCATATCGCATGCAAACGTCGGCCGCCGATGTCGTCGATCTGGAACAAGAATCGATGCAGACTCGGGACATGTACGGCTTGAATCAACCGAGGACAGCCGATTTTGCCAGAAAATGCCTGACGACTCGCCGTTTGTTGGAACGTGGCGTGCGTTTCGTGCAACTCTATTCAGGCGGCGGTCATATTGAAGATACGTGGGACGGACATAATAACTGTATCACGAATCATCAACTGCATGCGGGCGAAACGGACCAGCCGATTGCGGCCTTGATCACCGACCTGAAACGAACCGGTTTGTGGGAAGACACCCTGTTGGTATGGGGTGGTGAATTCGGCAGAACCCCGACCAGCGAAGGCCTGGGCAAGCCGGGTCGAGATCACAACTGGCAGGGGTTCACAATGTGGCTGGCTGGCGGCGGGGTCAAGGGTGGGCAGGCCATCGGAGCGACCGACGAAGTTGGGTTTAATGCGGTAGAAGACCGCTGCCACGTCTCCGACCTGCACGCCACCATTCTGCATTTACTCGGTTTAGACCACGAAAAGCTCAGCTACTTCTATCAAGGCCTGGATCAAAAATTGACCGGCGTCGAACACCACAAAGTGTTTAAACAAGTTCTGGCATAAAGTGCATAGTCGTTGTTCGCTCCGCGAACACAACGAGCTCGCAGTAGCCGGGTGGAATCCGTATCCAACTTGAATGCGAATCCAGGCTCGCTACTGCGATTGCGTTCTGTTCGCGGAGCGAACAACGACTGTGGCCGATCCACATTTACAGACAATGGCGATTGCACTAGGTTTACGCTCGATCGCGGCGTCTCGCGATCGTCTTGCTCATCTCCAGAAGAACTTCAGCGTGAGGAGTTTCGCGATGTCTCAGCGTCAGAATCGTCGGCTGTTCCTGCAAAATACTGGCCGGGCCGCGATGGCCGGGGCCATGTTGCCCTCGTTCCTGGGCGACTTGTGCTACGGCTACCAGGCCGAGAACAAGTCCAAGAATGATCGCCCACGACTGGGTTCCATCGGTGTCGGCGGCCAGGGGACCGGCATCATGAATCGGGCTCGGGAATTCGCCGACCTCGTGGCGGTGGCTGACGTCGATTCCACTCACGCCGAACGAGCCATCCAGAACACCAAAGCCGAGGCCCTCAGCGACTACCGCAAGCTACTCGATCGCCAAGACATCGACCTGGTCACGATCGGCACTCCCGACCATTGGCACTCGAAGATCTGTATTGAAGCTCTGCAGGCGGGCAAGGATGTCTACTGCGAGAAGCCCCTCACGCTGACCATTAAAGAAGGCCAGCAGATCATTGAAGTGGTCAAGGAAACGGGCAAGATCCTGCAAGTCGGTACGCAACAGCGCAGTGAAAACTCGCTGGTCTTCCTGCGTGCTGTCGCGACCGTCCGTAGCGGGCAATTAGGAAAAATTCAGAAGGTCACCGTCAGCCTGCCGCTCTCGACGGGCGTCGGCGGACCGTTCCCCAAGCATGAAGTCCCCAAGACCTTGGACTGGAACGCCTGGCTGGGACAGGCCCCCCTGGTGGATTACTGCCCCGAACGTTGCCACTTCAATTTCCGCTGGTGGTACGAGTACTCCGGCGGCATCGTCACCGACTGGGGCGCACATCACCTGGATATCGCGCAATGGGGTTTGGGAATGGATCATTCGGGGCCGTCGACGATCGATGGCTCGAAGACGAAACTCCCCCACGTCGACAACGGCTACAACACTCCGAAAGAGCCGATTATCGACTACACCTATGCGGGCGACATTCGACTGCAAGTGGTTGCCGGCGACGAATTCGTCATCTTCGAAGGGGACAAGGGCCGCATTAAGGTCAACCGCGGACGAGTCACCGGGAAGCCGATTGAAGACCAGGACGCCGACAAGGGGTTGATGGACAAGATCAACGCCTTGATGGTGGAACTGTATCCCAGCGGCAAGCCGGGCAACCACATGGCGAACTTCTTCGAGTGCGTCAAATCTCGCAAGCAGCCGATTTCCGACGTCGTCAGCCAACATCGTTCGGTCAGTGCCTGTCACCTCGGGAACATCGCCGTACGGTTGCAACGCAAGCTGGAATGGGATCCGGTTAAGGAAGAATTCATCGGCGACGAAGAAGCCAACAAGCTGATCAGCCGCCCGCAACGGGAAGGTTTTGAGATCAACATTTAATCGCCGACCAGCGGGGGAACCTGCTGGATGGTGGGGAATTTCTCAGTGAACTCCGTGGTGTAAGAATTCAGAAGAATTTGCACCACGGAGACACGGAGTTAGTAATCAATTGCTTTAACTCCTAAGTCCCGACAGGGACGGCAGAATCTAGCCGTGGGTGTAAACCCACGGTACGTATTCAACAGAAGAAACCAAGCCCTGAAGGGGCGACACTCTGCAATTTTCCAGGTGTCGCCCCTTCAGGGCTTGGAATCATTTTGAGGCGCAAACCGTGGGTTTACACCCACGGCTAAGTTCTTTCGTCCCTATCGGGACTTAGGATAAAAAAATCTCCACCAACTACTCAAAAGTTATTAAGAAGAGTTTTTAGCCACGGATTAACACAGAATAACACGGATTGGGTCAGCCTGCGGCAAACGTTATCCGGCGACTACAACTAATCCTGAGGTGCTCGGTCAGCGTTATAAAACAACACAAACAGAGGATGATCCAATCCGTGTTCAATCTGTGTTAATCCGTGGCTAAAAACTCTTCTTGAATGACGACTCGCGTGCCTAGGGGCCGTTCGTGATCGCGGCCGGCGGGGTGTCGAGTTCGACTCGCCAGTCTTGGAGTTCCCAGTCGTCGTATTGGACTGGCTCACCTAAGCTGGGATTCAAACGAATCTCAATCCGATTCTTACCGGGGCTTATTGCATCGGCGGGCAGTTTTAACCGCAGTCGCTGCGGCTGACTGGCGGTTCCTCGACCGGTGACCTCCGTGTTTAAGACTGCAATCCGGCGGTCGTTCAGCCATAGCTCGCTGGTCAATTCCCCTGCCTGCAAGCGTTTCAGCCAAGGGTGGTTGAGCGTTCCGCGTCCGGCAGGTTCCAGATCGACCGTGCTCAGCGAGACGTAGGCCGTCCCCTGGGGATGAGCATCCACTTCGAACGTGTGCAGCAGTCGCGTCCCGTCCGGAGTTTTTTTCTGATAGGCCGATTTCACATCGTCCCCGAAATGATAGGGCCGACCTTCGAGTCCCCAGAATGAACCGTAGCCTGCGGGATGTATTTTTTGGATTTCTTTCCAGGGAATAATCATCTGACCGCACAGTGGATGCTCCAGCGTGCAGGATGCCGTATCCATCGCCGTCAATGCGCCCGTCAATCGATCGGGAGAGGGCTTGTTTGAGGTATGGTTCCACGGCTGCATTTCCAGCGACACGATGCGGCCAGTCACCGCTCGCGTGACAAACGGCCGAGCGGCCACTTGCAGTCCCCAAATCTCCGGCCACTTCAATTCCGCCTGCCGGGAGTTCGCCTTCAGCAGGATCGCCGCCGGGCTCAAGGCCACGAACTGACCGAACAATTGATCGCCGCTGGTTAAGTCGACTTGATCTTGGGCTCGATCCAGGATGCCGAGCGGTGATTCAGCCACTGATCGGGTGAGGGCAAAGTCATCGATCCAGATGCTTCCAGCCGGTTGCGTCGCAGCCAGCTTCAGTGCCGACAATTTGTGAGTAGCAGTGTCAGGGAATTGACCGTCTGCCAACAAATATTCATCCAGCAAGAGCCGGATTTTTCCCGGATGAAGGGCCACCGTCAAAGTATGCCAGCCAGGACGCCGAGGAATGATCTGTTTCTGCCAGTTCCCCTCGAGCGGCAGCCGGACCTCATACCAGGCCTCTTTTCCGGTCAGATCCACTTGAATCGTGGACTCCTGCTGAGATTTTGACAGCGAAAGCACCGCCACACAGTCTCCCGGGGACTGCAACTCAGGCTCTAAGAAGAAGCTGAATTCCAGCCATCCGGCTTCGAGCGGCTCGGCCAGTTCATAGCGTAGAGTAGGCTCTTTACCAGAGCATTGGAGGCTGTGTAATCCGGAGCGGGCCTGGTCCCGACTCGTGGTGATCGGGCCGCCTGCGGCGTTCGACCAGCTCATCGAGTCAGCCTCGAAATCCTGGTAGATCAGACATCGAGTTCCCACGGGCTGTGAGACCTGTGCTAGCGACGCCAGCGGCAAAATGATCGGATTTTCGAACCCCGCAAACCAAGCGGTTTCGGTGGACTTGGCCGCGTTTGGCTGTTGATCGGCAGCGACCGGAATTTGCTTGGCATGCAGCACGTCGCCGTTGATCAGAGTCAAACGTTTCCAACCGCGATCGGGGAACGTACGAGAGACCTGCGGCAGCTCCAGGGCCTGGATTTGATCCAGCGAAATCGTGCCCGTATCGACCGCTTGAAATTGAAATCCATCGGCCGACTGGCCAGTCAAGATCCCTGCGGAACGTCGTCCATCACGCAACAATGCACCGACACGCGGCCCTGCGGCATTTGCGTCGAGGCACCAGATTGACAGGAGCGTCACGACCAACAGGCGGTACTGCCAGCTCGCTGTCAGCGGTGATTTCGCGCGGACCATGGTCATTCGAAAAACCTCTTTAAGTCCGCTTCAAACGTCAGTCGTAGACAACGAACCCTGTTCGCGGCCGGTCGCTGGTGGCAACAAGTCGGCCAGCGCTCGTTCCAGATACGGAGCGTCCACTCCCACGAGTTCAACCAGTTGCCGATAACTGTTCAAAAACTGTTCGGTGCGAGGCCCCGGCTGATCGCGGCGAATGGCTCGAATCAACAGATTTTTGGGCGTGTGTTCTAGATCAATGAACTCCACGACCTGAGTCTGATAGCCGCACAATTCCAGCAAATTCGCTCGCAGGGCGTCGGTCGCCAATGCGGCAAACCGTTCCTTTAAAATGCCATGCGTGGTGATCGCCGCGAGGGCAGGATGGGGGTTGAGCTTGATTGCTAATTCGTGCTGACAACAGGGAACCGCCAGGATCACCGGTGTCTCCCAGCGGACCGCCTGGGCCAGAGCCGCATCCGTAGCCGTGTCGCAGGCGTGCAAGGAAACCATCAAATCGACCCGCCCCACACTGCCGAACTGCGCGATGTCACCATGCTCAAAGGTCAGTCCGCAACACTGCAGTTCGTTCGCAATGCGCGAACAGTCGCGGATCACGTCGGCTTTCCGGTCGACCCCCACAATCTGGACTGAGCGGCCACGAATCTGAGTCAGCAAATGGTGTAGCGCGAATGTCAGGTAACTTTTGCCCGAGCCAAAATCGACGACCTGAATCTCGCGGTCCTGCGGCAAATGGGGCAAGACATCGTCCACCAGCTCCAGAAAGCGATTGATCTGGCGGAACTTGTGATACTTGGCGGCCAGCACCCGGCCGTCGCGGTTCATCACGCCAATTTCGATCAGAAACGGACAGGGGACATCCTCGGGAATGAGATATTGTTTGCGTCGATTGTGTGATTGTTCTTCTACGACCTTCGTCGCAGGGCTCTTCCTCCAGGCAAATGATCCGTCCCGCTGACGCTTCATAACTAGGTCCGCAGTGGCTGTGAAAACATGCAGTTTCTCGAACTGAGTCTCCAGCAATTCGCAGCATGTGGTCCGAGCGGCATCCGGCAGCAAATTTGAATGAGTTTGCTGGGCCCCCTGGAAATGGGTCAGCTGAACTCGTTCTCCTTCTTTCAGATGGATTGTCCGGGCAGAGATTTTACTGGTTTGAGAAACCACTCCCGCGCGCGGCTGGCTGAGGACAAACTGGATCAGCCCCGGCCAATATTGAGCCAGAGAGGCATCCAGTTCGGAACGAGTTGCGGCGACGTCTGAAGAGCGAGCAGGCACGGTGAATCTGGTACTTCGATCTGGCGGGCAGAGGTCAAAATGGGAATTGCAGTCCTGGCGACCATTCAAGACGTCAGAGCAAAGAACAGGCTGGCCTCGCCCCGATTGGGCAATCCCAAGCTCTGAATCATCATAACCCGCATAGAACGCCGGTTCCATCCGCGGGATTGTTTGAACTGCCAGCAAGGGCAAATTGGTGCGATCGTGGTCCCTCTGACCGAACGCAAACCGAGCTGATTGGCCTTTCCGTGGCGATTCGAAAACAGGACTTGGTGACTCTGAACAACAAATGCGGCACCAATGTCCCCCGACAGACTGATGGAGGTGTTTTGAGCAAACTTCATTCCATCCCAAGACCTGACACCATAATCACTTCGTTTTCGATGGAGGTAAAACACTGCAGGGCTGTGGAATGTCAGTTAAGTGTTGATTTGACTTGTGCGACATGAGAAGATACGGCCATATTCCACTGTACATTGCCGTATTGTGTGCTTCGAGTTCTCCGAGGCGATGCGGGCGAGTATCAGGCCCTGTCATTTCGATTCTGAGGCGTGTGATGTCTCAAGCATTATCCATCATTCAACAAAGTGTGCCGGACGAAGTACGTCCATTGCTGAAGCGGCAATATGAGAGCTGGCAGCAAGGCACTCGAGTTCCTGTCGAAACGATGATCCTGGCAGCCAAGCCAGAGCATCGCGCCATTGCGGCTCAGGCACTGATCAAACAGGAAATTGTCCTGCGTGAGCAGTCGGGAGAAAATCCCAGCATCAATGAGTATCGCAGCCGCTTCCCCGAATATACCGATAAGCTGAGTCGCGATTGGGAGAGTGCCCACGAAGTGACGATGGTTTCGTTACCCGCTGGTGAGTTGCCTCAGAAGCGCGACTCGCAGTTGGATACCAACCACGAAGTTTACGAAAAGACTCTCGTCAGCCATCCCGGTGCGAACGACTCGCGGAGTTCAAACTCGCGAAGTGATGGTGGCCGGACGATGCCGTCGGTCGAAGTCGGCGAGCCGGTCGATGAAATGATCGGCCCCTACCGCTTAACCAAAAAGCTGGGCCAGGGGGGCATGGGCGCCGTTTACCAGGCGACCCACACGAAGCTCGACAAAGTCGTCGCCATCAAGTTGCTCTCACGGCAAAGTGGTCTCGAAGCCACCGCCGTCGAGCGATTCGAACGTGAAATGAAGGCGGTTGGCAAGCTGGACCATCCGCACATCGTGCGGGCCATGGATGCCGGCGAATGCGACGGTTTTCACTACCTGGTGATGGAGTACGTCGAAGGGCGTGACGTCTCCCAATGGGTGAAAGCGCGTGGCCCCTTTCCCGTCGGCCAAAGTTGCGAAATCATTCGCCAAGCCGCGCTGGGTCTGCACGAAGCTCACTCCCTGGGACTGGTGCACCGCGACATCAAGCCGTCGAATCTGTTTTTGACATCCAAGGGTGTCATCAAGATTCTGGACTTGGGACTGGCACGCTTGGCCGAGGGAACGTTCAACCATGAATTGACCCAAAGCGGTCAATGCATGGGCACGCCCGACTATATGGCCCCCGAACAATGGACGAACGCCCGCGACGTCGATGGGCGAACCGATCTCTATGCGTTGGGCTGCACCCTGTACCACGTCCTGGCTGGCCGTCCGCCGTTTGGTACGTCCGAGCATGAGTCACTGGGCAGCAAAGTTCTAGCACACACGTCGGGGGCCATCCCTGATATTCGGCAACTACGAGCCGATCTGCCAGAACCGGTCCGGCAGATCCTGGAATGCTTGCTGGCCAAAGACCGCGGGCAGCGTTTTGCGACCGGTGCGGATCTGGCCGCGGCTCTGCAGTCCTTCTGCCAACCGCTCCCTGGTGCTGACGCACTTTCCGCTTCGCAAATTGCGGCGACCCCTTCCATTTCTGGAATGCGGATCCCCAAGAGCAAGAAGAAAATTTCGCGCAACCGCATCGCGATTTTCGGAGTCGGATTTACGATGTTGGCCCTCGCGGCCGCATTCATCGTGATTCGTGTTCGCGACAAGTACGGACGCGTCACCGACATCAGCGTTCCGGCCGGTTCATCGGTGGAAGTCATCCACACGACGGATAACTCCACGACTCCGTCGAACACGGCCCAGAAGACCGCTCAAAACAACAAAACGGGTAAGAAGCTGCAGCAGGATTTGGCCTCGGTCACGGTGCGACCGGTCCCCGCTGGCGAACTTCCTGAAATGCAATCGGATAAAGGTGGCACCGAGCCCACCGTGGCGACGACTGCTCCGGTCGCGGGAGACAAGGGTACTGTTCCTGCTGCGGCCTTGGCAGTGACCGACAAGCCAGGAGCCCCGGCGGTGGATCCGAAGGGCGAAAAGCCCATGCCCACCGTCGTCGCGGCGACTGAGGTTCCCAAAGACGAACCTGTTGTCGAAAAATTGGTTCCCCCCGTCCCGTTGCGGTTGCCAATGGCCGCCGATTTGATCGCCAAGCAACAGGGTGCCTGGTCACGACGCATGGAGCGTCCGACAACTCAAGCCAACTCCATTGGGATCACCATGGTCGTGATTCCTCCCGGTGAGTTTGACATGGGTTCGTCGCCCGAAGAACAAGCTGGAATTCCAGCCGGAGGTGGGGCTGCCGTCAGTCTGCCTCAATTGCTGACTTCCGAAGGCCCGCGACATCACGTCCGAATCAGCCGCCCGTTTGCGGTGGGACAGACGGAAGTCACTGTCGGCCAGTTCCGCGAATTCATTGCGGCAACGCAATACAAAACACTCGCCGAACGCGACACCGCGACCGGACACTCACTGGGAGAAGGTATCACTCAGAAGCAACGGGGGCGTCAGCCCACGTTCTCGTGGCAATACGCCGGTGACATCGCCCTGAATGACGAACAACCCGTCTGCAACCTCAGCTGGTACGACGCCATCGCATTCTGCGAATGGCTGAGCCAGAAGGAAAAGGCGACCTACCGCCTGCCCACCGAAGCCGAATGGGAATATATCGCCCGGGCCGGTCTGGGAACGACAGCCGTGGGTAGCGATGAATGGAATGATCTCCTGAAGCATGGTGCCAACCTTGCTGATGCGAGCGCGGTCCGTGACTTCGCCACGTTGCATTTCGACGGAGCAGCAGCAGACTGGGACGACACGTTCGCCTCGGTCGCGCCGATTGGTAAGTTCTCCCCCAACGTGCTGGGTCTGCAAGATCTGGTCGGTAATGTGGCCGAGTTCTGTGGCGATCGCTTTGGTGCCGAGTACTACCAGGCGTCACCCCTAGAGAATCCGCTGGGGCCAGATGTGGGAGTTTCCCGCGTGGTCCGCGGTGCTTCGTGGCAGGCAGGTTTGAATGAATGTCGGCCCGGGATGCGAGCCTTCATCTCGCCCAGCCAGGCGCAGATGCAAGTCGGATTCCGGATCGTCGAAGAACTTCAAGAACCGGTCGCCGAAGGGACAGTGCCCCCCGCAGACACCCCCGCTCGTCGTGAATTGCAGATCGCTGAAAAGGTCTTGAGCTGGGGCGGTAAGGTGCGAGTGGCGTTTGGCCCTCAGCCCTCCAATGAAATGAGCAAGGCGACCGAACTGCCGAAACGTGATTTTACGGTGTACTCGATTTCGCTGGCCGACACCGGCATCAGCGATATGAGCCTGCTGCGATTGAAGGGTTTGGTCAACCTGCAAGAACTGGATCTCGCGGGAACCGCCGTGACCGATCTGGGCTTGGAAACCGTGGGTTCCTTCAAGTCGCTCCGGAAACTGAATCTGCAAGGCACATACGTCACCGGAGCTGGCCTGGTGCACTTGGTCGGAGCCAAAAAACTGGCAGACCTGGATCTGTCGCGGTGCCCGGTGAAGGATGCCTCACTTGATCCGGTCCGGGGGCTCGTCTCCATCAACGCCCTGCGTTTGAATTCCACAGCCGTCACCGATGCCGGCCTGGAAGCCCTCAAGCCGCTCGTCAATTTGAAAGAACTCTATCTCGCTGACACGCGAATCACCGGTTCCGGTTTAACCAACCTGAAGCGTATGGAACAGCTCACAGTGCTGGATTTGTCGCTGACTCCGATCAACAACAAGACCATGCAGGCGATCGGCGAATTGAAGAAACTGCGACACCTGCATTTGAACTGGTCCACGGTCGGTGACTTGGGTGTGGCCAACCTCAAGGACAACTACGTGTTGAATGATGTCGGCTTACGCGGTACTGACGTCACCGATTTCAATATCGAGATGTTAGGTAAGCTCCGCGGGATCAAGTCCCTGGATCTGCGAGAAACCGACGTCACACCGTCCGGTGTGGAAGAACTCAAGAAAACCCTGAAGGCTACTAAGATTGAATGCACCAACGGTGACTTCAACGCCCGAGTCGCCAGCTTGTGTCTGTCGATTGGCGGCCAGGTCACCATTTCGAACGAAGGCGATAGCGAGACCAAGACGCTCACCGATCTGAAGGACCTCCCATCGTCGCACTTCCTGGTGCGTGAGATTCAGCTCACCAATCTGCCGGTCAGCGATGGCTGGTTGTGGATGGTCCCCAAGCTGCAGGCCTTAAAAGTTCTGCGGCTGAACGGCACGCGGATTGATGATGCCGGATTGGAAGTCCTGGCCAACGCCAAGAAGCTAGAAAGCCTAAGCCTGGACGGAACCTGTATCTCCGAAGCGGGCCTGGAACATCTGGCCGCCTTGAAGCAATTGAAAACCCTGTCATTGCGAGACACGCGAGTTCCCGCAACTCAGGTCACCGGCTTGCGTCAGAAATTGCCCACCACGGAAATCCAGTAACCGGTTTTCGGTGGCAGATAATGATTGAGAGAAGCCCGGCGTGCCTGTCACTGCCGGGCTTTTTTCGTAAGATGACGAGACGAACGGCCTTAAGCGGCTTCAAGTGCCAAGGAGAATCTTAAGGGCACAGATACGGCGGCGTTGTCACAGCTTAGATTTAGAATCCACTCCACCCGGTATTATCGTGCCACTGCTTTGCAACTTTAACCAGTTGTTAAGCAGTGCCCGGGCGGCTGGGAATGCACTGCCTAACAACTGAGTACAGTTGCAAAGCAGTGGCACACAATCCTAAATCTTGGCTCTATGACACAGCACTGGTCTGCTACGGTGTTTGATTCACACAACCCACTTCATTGATCATGCAACGAGGGAGCCTCGGGATGTTTGTATTTCGGATTTGGAGTCTGCTGTTTCTTTCCTGTGTGCTGGCCACCGACGTTTTCGGAGCCCCACCGGCGACTCACAACCAACTGACGCACGACGAAATTCGCGAGGGTTGGATCAAGCTGTTTGATGGGGAAACGCTGTTTGGCTGGAAGGCCAACAGCAATGTCGACTGGAAGGTCAAAGACGGACTGATCGATGCCGCAACCGGCGATGTCGGTATGCTCTTCACGACCACAGAATTTTCCGACTATGAACTCCGCTGTGACTTCTGGATGGCCAAAGGGGGCAACAGCGGTCTGTTTTTGCAATCGCCGTTCCATCCCAAAGATCCCGCCAAGGATTGTTATGAACTGAATATCTGCGACTCACACCCGATGTTCAAAACAGGTAGCCTCGTAGGTCTCTCTAAGCCCACCAAAGAAGTCATTGGTGAAGAAACTTGGAAAACGTTTCACGTCACCGTTCGAGGCCCCCATCTGACGATCAAGCTGAACGATGAATTGATTCTGGACTACACGAATCCCAGTCCCACCGCCAAAAACACCGGCTTCATTGGACTACAGAAGAACGTGGGACATGTCCAATTTCGGAATGTCTATTTGAAGCCGTTGGCCTCAAAGCCGTTGTTTAACGGACGCGACCTGACCGGTTGGAAAGTCGTCCCCGGTGGCATCAGTAAGTTCCAGGTTGTGGACGGCAGCATCCATGTCGAAAACGGCCGCGGATACCTGGAGTCGGTCAATCAATACGCCGATTTCGTGCTCCAGTCCGAAGCTCGGACGAATGGCGAGCATCTCAATAGCGGCATCTTCTTCCGCGCCTTGCCGGGAACCGAAAAGAATCCCGCCGACGGCTATGAATGCCAAATTCGTCATGAATGGGAAGGGAAAGATCGGACGAAGCCGGTCGACTTCGGAACCGGGGCCATCTACCGCCGAATCGCCACTCGCCGAGTCGTCCCCAACGATAAAGAATGGTTCACGATGACCCTGGTCGCTCGTGGGCCGCATATTTCCGTGTGGGTCGACGGCTATCAAACAACCGACTGGGTCGACACGCGAAAACCGCACCTCAACCCCCGCAACGGCCTGCGGACCGAAGCGGGACATTTCAGCCTCCAAGGCCACGACCCCACCACCAATCTCGACTTCCGCAGCCTGCGATTGACCGAGTATCCCAAACCGTAAATCGCAGTGATCCGGCCACCAATAGGCACCTCGGGAAGTTGCGATTTCTAAGTCGCTGCGCTCCCCTAGGTTCGAGAATCTGGGTCAACCTGCGAACAGAGGCTCATGATATGGAAGAAAGATTCCTTTCTCAAGAACTTATTGCACGTCTGCGGAAGATGGCCCGTACCGGAACATCTGTGCGAGAGTTAATTCAAGAAGTGCGAAACTATTCTAGAACCGACGATGGACTCTCGCTGGTAGTTGATCGTTATCTAAAGAGGGCGTTTCTTCTGTCGCTTGGGAATGTGCGACATGTCGAAGGCAGTTCGTGCTTAGGAAGCAGCTTGTATAACGACAATCAGATTGACGAACTTCTGCTGCCACTTATCGCGGCGTCACGACACCAATGGGAGAGTGACACTCACGTCTGATCGGCATAAGAAAAGCCCCCCTATAGCCGCTGCAACGTCCGCGATCGTCAGGCACGGCCAGACCTACGTCGCTAGGACGCATTATATTATTATCTTTGCCAGATCGCATATCGCAGCAACGCCAATCGGTTCTTCTCGCTTGCGGTTCGCTTTAACATGCAGTTCTCAACGACGACCCGAGAAGTTCCTCTCTGTAGCAGGCAAACGTCGCCACCTGCAAACGCAACAAATAACTGCGAGGTGGTGCGGTCGTCCTTGAATAAGGAGAAAGGCGATATATCGCCTGGTTTCATCCAGTGCGTATTCGAGCTAGTACCAACTAGAACAATCAAATGGTTTGGCAGTTTTTCCAGCAAAGTTGGTACATCAGGATCATAGGCTGTATCGGAGCCAATAATTCTGAAGACGGATGTATTGGTATTTCCGTCCCAACAATATGCGTCAAGATTGCGTTGCCGCCAGTCGGAATTTTCAGGGTCATCCCATCGCTTATCGAGTCGTACTCCGTACCTGGTCGTGGAGGTCACATAAGGGGTCAGTCGATACCGCCAACTGCTCATCACTGACGTTCCCTCAACCACGTCGTCAGGTCGAACACCATGGTTTGATTCGTACATACTGACGGCCAGCAATACAGTACGAAGTTGTATCGCGCGGTAGCTCCGGTCCAAAGTCATCTTCAAATAGGCGCATGCTATTGCGAGACCAACGCTGCAAAAAAGTATGACTGCCAAAAGCTTAAAGTTGTGCCGCATGTTACCCCGTGGCGTAAACAGAAGACGTAGTGGTCCGTCTATCGATCAATGTCAGGCTTGTGTATTCTGGACTTCCCGAGG
>JAZKFE010000166.1:0-5177 GCA_040386595.1 Planctomycetota bacterium
AAAAACGGCCCGCTGCAACTGGCACAATTCACAATCGCCAGTGGTCGCTCCACGGGTTTCAGCCAAGTCGAAAGCTCAGGCAACGAGACATCCGGGCCGCGCAGATTGAACCTGGCGACCTTACCATCAAAGGTGCCGTGCCCGATGAAAATGATCCATAACGGCTCCGTGTTTTTTCTGCCGAGTTCAACGAGCTTCCGTTGCAGCTGATCGTGATCGGAAATTTCTGTCGTATCGGCCAAGCCGACAATAGAAAAATCCGCGTTTCCACGTTTGGCCGCGTCGCTCCAGCGGTCCGCCCATTGGTGAAATTGCCGGCCATACTCTTCAGTGCCTTCGGCTCCGACGACCACCAGGACGTTAGCACGCGACGGCTCGGCCGGAGCTTCCCCCGCCAGCACCCCACACAACAAGTAAAGTAACGCATTCATTGTAATGTACGATTACGAACGAATTCTCAAGAAAACGGAAGCCTCTTCTCGTCCTAAGGCATTCCCTTCCAACGACGCAGTCCCCATTCGCCAATCAGGCAGGCAATGGCCACCAGAAATACCGCAGACTGATGCCACAGGGGATAGGTCCACGTTTCGACGATCGGAACCTTGCGATTGGGCAAACTGCCGACAAATTGCTCCAAACCGTTGGCCGCAATGACCTCACCGCCACTCTGTTGAGCAATCTGCTGGAGCAACGATTGATTCACGGCGAGCGTGCGGAATTCTTCCGTTTGCGGTTCCGCCGTCCATCCAATCTCGCGTGTTCCCACTTCACTTCCGTCGGGAGCTGTCACCATAACTTTAGCACGATAGGCCCCCGGTATACGCGGCGCAAAGAGTGCCGAGTACTGTCCCGCAGACTGGTCGCTACTCTCCCCGTTCAACTCGATGCTCTGTTTGTCCGGAGTCTGAACTTGCAACTTGACCGTCGAATTATCCAGCGGCTCAAAGTTGGAATCTCGAGCACGAACAAGGATTTGTACCGCGGGGACGGCCCCAGTCACCGTGCGTTTCGTTTCCACTTCAATTCGCCCGGGAACATCCGATACCAACCACCGAACCGTCTGCCGCCACGACTTTTCCAGGTCACTTTCAGCCCCTTCCGGACGCCGCAGATTCCAACGCCACAGGTCCCCAATCAACCTGGCCGCCGTTCGACCCCGACCAAACTGTTGCGCGATTAACGCGGGACGCTCGGTCCCGTCGGCTGCGGTGACTTGTGCCAGAACCGCCGAGCCCGGTTTCGTCGCTCGCACATGGTTCAGACTGTGGAACTCGGGCATCGCCGTCAACCGTGCTTGCTCGTCCTGTTCGTTGTCGCGGACCCGGATCCAGGATTGCAGCCAGCCCTCACGAGTCAGGGCCAGTCGATATCCTCCCTCCCCCGGCGTCCCGTCGGTACGGTCCAAATAGACCGGCAGCATTTCGCCGATGGCTGCCCGCTGGTAGCCCCCTTCTACAAATGAATCTCGACCGCCCAGCATCAACAGAGCTCCACCGCGACGGCTGACGAATTGTTGCAGCAGCGACTGTTGGTCCGCCGTGAAGAACCCCGCTTCGATATCGTCGAGGATGATCGCTTGATACCGAAACAAGTCTTCCGAACTCTTGGGGAATCCGCCGCGTAGTTCATCTGGATCATTGATGCCCAGTCGCAGCAAAACGGGCTCATCATACTGTTCGGCTTGCTCATCCGTTTGATTGCCAAAGCCTCGGAATAATGGATTCGTTCGCTCACCCGCCCGGCTGAGGAACTTGAATTTCGGCTCGCGCTTGGCGATGCGAACCAGCCCCAGCAGTTGGACCTCGTCGTCTTCGGCCAAAGCCCGCCGCAAGAATTTGTATTCCCAGTTCGGGCGGCCCGTGACGTACAGCACTCGAAACGGCCCTTTGCCTCGATCGACAGTGACAAGTCGACGGTTGTTGGCCAAGGTGGCCTCACGCGATCCCGCAGGGGCTTCGACCGTCAACTTCTCTTCACCCGGCAAACAGGCTTGCACGGTATAGAAGCTGACTCCCGATTTTTCAGGACGCACCAGAAATCGCTCGACGATTGCCTGCCCCTCATCCGGTTTCGTGATGTCCCGGCGTTCGATTTCTTTTCCGGCTTCATCCAGCAACCGCAATCCGATCTTATTCCCCGGCACAGAGCGACCTTCGACCGTCGCCGTAATTGTGACGGGAGCCGCCTCGAAGTTTGTTTGACTAACCGCGACTTGGGTCACTGACAGGTCGACCAGGCCACTGTCGGTACTGATCGTGACAGGATAGATCGGCGGCAGACCTTGTACCCCGATTGTTCCCTCGGCCAGATCCGTCGCATTGCCGTCAGTGAGGAGCAGGATGCCGGCAACCGGTTGCCCCCGAAAGCGATCGGCCAGTGCGGCGAGAGAATTCTTTAGCGACGAGGCTTCTCCAGCAAATGTCAGTTCTTCAAATTCTTTCACCGACCGCAAATGGATATCGAACACATAGCGGCGAACGTCGAAGTCCTGTCCCAATCGGGCCAGCCAGGGAGAATCCTCTTTGAGCCGGTCCTTGATCAGATCCCCACGCGATTGACTTTGGCCTTGGTCCGACAGCTGCAAACTGCGGCTATTATCAGCCACGACGAGAAACAGATTGCTGCCCGGACGCGGACGCGTTCCCGTATACAGGGGCTCGATCAGACAAGCCGCCAACGCGATAATCCCGATCCCTTTCAGAGTGACGGCCGTCGCTCGCCACCACGAGCGCGCACCACTGCGGCGATACGAAATCACTAGCGCGACGAGCCCCAGAACCGTGAGCACGACTGCACCGGCGAGCCATTGTGGAGCCCCCAATCCTACGTCAGCAAGGATCATTGACCACTCCCCAGCCGTTCGTAGTACCGGCGAGTTTTCTCCGAATACTTGGGCGGCACTGGATCACGATCCAGCGGCACGATGGCCTGTTTGGAATTGCGCCGCAGCAACTCTTCCGCCACACGATTCGTGAGTTCAACCAAAGGCTCGGCAACGTTCGCTCGGACCACTTTCCAATTCGGGGCCTTGGAATGCCGCTTAAACTCAGAGCGAATCGCACGTGCCGCATCACGAATGCGGGCGGCCTCCGCACGGAGTTCCGGATCGTCAACCATCTCTTCTACGTCACGCAGCCGATCGGACCATTCCAGGAAACCGTCACCGGCAATCGGCGCCGCGCGTTCGGGAGACATTTCTTCCTGGTCCCCGCCTCCCGTACTTAGTCCCCCTTGATTGGTCCCAGATTGCCCGCGAGAACCTTGCTGCCCGCCACGTTGTGGGTTTTGTCCCGGCCGTTGATTTCCTCGTCCCGTCGCCGAAGGTTGTCCGCCTGTCCCCGGTTGTTCCCCGGGCTGCTGACCGGGTTGCTGACCAGCCCCCTGGCCCTCGCCTGCTGGCATCGGGTTACCACCCTCCATGGGTTCATTCCCTGGCCGTTCGCCGTTCTGGGACTCACCAGGCTGTCCCTCTGGAGATCCCCCGGGCATGGGCTGTGATCGTCCTGGCGGCTGTTTTTCAGATTGTGGTTTGTCCGTTGAACCCTCCCCATTGGGAGTTTCTGCAGTCGCAGCTTCACCTGGAGAATCTTTTCGAGAATTGCGATTTTGCCCCGGTCTTCCCGGAGCGTTTTGCGGTTCCTCACCATTCGGCTGCGGATTCTCTCCTGCGGTCCCGGGCTCCCCTCCGGGAATCGACGGCAACCGTTCTTCCGGGGCATTCTGAGCAATCTCTTGATTGAGTTCCTGCGCGAGGTTCTTCAGTTGCTCACGGGCACGCCGCAAAGCTTCCGTCTCATCTCCTAGAACCGATTCCGCGGCCTTTTCGATGCCAGCTCGCAACTGGCTGATGCCGCGACTGGCAACGCGTTCAACCTCACGAGCGTCATCCAGCAACCCCTGCCGCGCCGATCGCCCCGCCACCTCCAAGGCTTTTTCGACATTCTGATCCTGCAGATTCCGCGCCGCATCCGCCAGCTTCTCGGTCAATAGCGGCTCCGTTTGCTCGGCCTCTTGCACCGTTTGCTTCAGTCGTTCGGACAGGTTTCCGAGTCGTTCTTTTTGTTGATTCAAACGATCGGCAATCTCTCCGCTTTGATTATCTTCGTCGCGGAGAGATTTTTTCTGCGGTCCGGGCTTCGTGGTCTCGGCCAGTTTTTCCGCCAGTTCTTTTTCTTGTTGATCCAAGTCTCGTGCCGCATCGCGCATGTCTCGCATTTGGTCATTGAACTGCCCCGAGGCCCGCTTGCGGAATTCGTTACGGAGTTCTTCAAACTCCTTCTCGGCACGAGTTCCCGATGCTGCTGCCTGGGTGACCTTATCCCCTTCCAACGATTCCGACGCCCGCTGCACTTGCTCCCGGGCCTGCTCCAGCTGCTGGCGTTCATCCGCCATGCGTTCCTGATTTTCAGGGGTTTCCATGCGTGACTGTAACTCGTCGGTATCCCGTAGGACGTCCCGTTGTTCGTCCTGCAAACGCTTGAGTTGCTCGCGGATTTCTTCCTTCTTCTGTTCGTTGGCGGCTTCTGGTAACGCCGACTGCAAATCCTTGAGCCGCTCGTTGAGATCGTGCTGCCGCCGCGCCAGCTCCCGTAGTCGATTCAAGACCTGCCGGGTCTCGCGATCTTCCGGTTGCTCCTGCTGGGCCTGAGCAAGTCGCTGGGCTTCATAACGATTTTCCTCGTCCTTGAGATCGAGTTGCTGCATCTGTTGGCGCTGTTGTTGCGAGCGCCCCGCCTGACTGCCGGCGCTGCTTTGTTGCTGCTGTTGGCGGACCACTTCATGTTCCCGCGCTCGCAACTTCAACAACGCTTGATAGGCAGCTTGTTCAGCGATCAGGGCGGGCTGCAGCTCAGAAATTGACGGCTGACTATGTGCCGTCTGGAGATGCTTGATGGCCAGTTGCATCGCCTCCAGCACGGCGAGCAGATGCGATTGCGATTCCACATCGCGAACCGACTCGCCGAGTTTCGTCGCTTCTTCCAGGGCGTTCGTTTGAGACTGCGAAATCTGTCCCACATCCTCAACGAAGGGTTTTGTAGGTTTCGTTCCCGTTTCGCGGCGGATCAAGTTCCACGTCGCGTTGATAATGTCCTTCTGCACTTGGGCCAGCTGTTGAGCCGCTTGCGTATTCTGATTCCCCTGTTGCTGACGTTGCTGCTGCCCGCCGGGGGGGGCTT
>JAZKFE010000166.1:5187-14467 GCA_040386595.1 Planctomycetota bacterium
GTCCTTCGCGGAAGTTTTCGTCGAAGTGCCGGACCTCGGCAAAGTACATATCGCTGGACGTTCGCCGCAACTGGCCGTCGGGCCCAGAATCCTCGGCCCAGAAATAGTAGGCCAGTAGCTGATCGGGCTCAGCGTGCAAATCTTCAAATCGAATCACATTCGCCAGCTCGTGCTTCTGTCGCGCAGCTGCGTTTTCACCTAGAACGACTTCGGTTGCGGACTTGCCGGCGAGTCCATAGTTGATGCCCATCCGCTTGACGCCGTAGTCGTCCCAGGTTGTCGCCTTCACGTCCAGTTCTTCCAGCGGCGAGACTTCCAGGTCACGCCCCGGGAAGGCAAGTTTGAACGTGGGCGGCTGATTCGGTACGACTTGAACGACGATCACCGCTTGCTCGGTATTCTGACGCCCCGCGTCGTCGATCAGTTCCAACTTCAAACGGCGGGTTTTCGTGGCGCTGAACTTCGTCTCATAGACATTTCCGTCACGCAAAGTCAGGGCCAAATCGGGAAGCGGAATCTCTGCCACAGCGGGTTCGAGGCTACTGGTTCGTTTGGTTACCCGTGAAGTTCCCGGTTTCGTAGTCGCGGGAGTCTGCTCCACAAACCGTGCGGATTTTACCGGCTTGTTGAGCTGACAGATGAGCGTGACATCAGTCCCTTCGACGACCGACAAGGTGCGGATATCTTGGATTAACCGCTCTTCGAGTCCGGTGTAACTGGGATAAACCAGCCGCGCATCCGCACGCTCCAGACGAGGGTATTCAAATACGTTGACGCGATAGGTGGGGGTGACGTGCTGGCCCAGTTCGACGTGATAGTCCAACGGCTGAGCCACCATGGCGACTCGCCCGCCGAAGATCGGATCGTCGAGGCTTGGGGACATCGCCAAGCGGGTTGGTTCGCCGGACGCTGAGCTATAAACCAGTGTGGCGTCCGCGGGCAGCGGGCCTTGCACGCGAGCTAATACTAAGAGACTGGAGCCCCGTTCGATTTCGGTGTTGCCGGGCTCAATCGTGACGGCAAACTGTCCCTCCGTCTGCACGGGACGTTTCCCCGTTTTCTTCGCGATATTCGTTTTAGATGCAGGAGGGGGGGACGTCAGACTGAAGAGCAAAAAGCCAAACGCGGTAATCTGCACGACTTCAGCAAAAACCAGCCGACGTGTCGACACGACCGTGTGCCACGGATGATTCTCGGCGTGAGTCAGCGCCTGCTGGATGACCGCCTGCTGCAAAAATCCATAGCGGCCATCAGCAAGAGTGGGGGCTTGCTCGACGGCGGTCAGCAGACAGTTATCGAGTTCGGGAAATTTCCTTTCGACTCGACGCGCAATCGTCAGGTCACTGGGCCCCCTCGAGACGAATCGCAAACCGGTCTGGAGCATCGAAGCCACAATTCCGGCAATCGCCAGAAACAGGGCGGCCGTTCTCCAGGAAATAGTGACTCCGAAGCCTCCATACGCCAACACGATGGCCGCAGCCGCCAGCCAAATCGCTGCCAGCCCCTGCGAGACATGGAGCCGCCGAAAGCGTTCTGCGAGACGCCTGAGTTCAATCTGAAGTCGGTCCTGAATCATGACGGGGACCTCGTTGTGTTATCGTTTGTCGGCTGGCGAACCAGTCGGAGTTGTTGCCGCCGCGTGCAGTTCCTGGGCAGCTCGACCCGCCAGAAACGTTTCTATAATGAGCGTACCAATCGCCAGAACGATCAGCCAACGCCAGATTTTTTGACTCCCTTCCAACTCCGTGTCGCGCTGCTGCCGGACTCGTTCCAGCCGGTCGCGTTGCTTTTGCTGGACTCCCATTTTCACTCCGCACTGCTCCAGCTGTTCCAAGTCCAGCGGTGCCGTTTGACTTTCGGCAGTGGCTAGATTCACGGCAAAACGTGTGGGTTGAGGACTCGTTCTTGCCACATAAATCCCAGGACGATCTGTCGCGGTAAAGCGGGATTGTCCTGCCGCTAAGGTCGTTTCTTTTTTTCCCGGCCCAAACACCACGATTGCGTTTCCTCCTTGCTGTGGAGGCAATGTGACGGGAATATGAACCTGGACCCCAGCCGCGACTTCCCCGTCTTTGCTGGTGAGATCTAGCAGGGCTCCGATGAATGGGACAAATTTCGTTGATAGGGCGAGCTGGCTGTCAGTGGGCTGCCAGCCGCTGGTGAGTGCGATCACGCGTCCCTGTCCCAACAGGCGTTCGAGCACCGCAGGTTGACCATTGTCAAACCGAGCCACGGCATGCGTTTTCGCGTCGGCTTTCAGCGTCACGGGCAAGTGCTTCCAGAAATGAATCTTGGTGAAGTCGCTATACCGGGGGCTGGCGAAAGGGACAAACAGCGGATGAGAAAAGTCGATGTCTCCCAGGAGCAAATATTTTCCATTGTCCGTGTCCGGAACGTCTCCTGTGGGCAGTTCGGCATCGTCCAGGAGCATCGTCAGCAACGAGGCCGCCGCCCGATTTTCGGGAACCACAAGCAACAGTCCGCCGCGTTCCACATAGGCCGTCAGGGGAACTTGCCACTCTGGCGGGATGGTTCGGGTGATGACCACCGCACCAGGGGGAGGTTCCGCGGGGCTGAACAACGGTTGCTTGTCGTCGAGCACTCGTAGCTCAACCTGTCGTAGCGGGTCGTTCGATACCGCCAGCCGCAAAAAATATTGCAGCCCCTCGGGACTGTCTGGTTTGTCGCTGCCGGCATACAGCATTGTCAGGGCCTGCTTACGCGGCGGCACGACGTAGAAAGTGTTGTCAAAGTCCTGATCGTCGCCCCGCAAGTCCACTGCTTCCGCAGTCAGATCATCCACCCCTCGCGGTAATTTCACGATCCGACTTTGGCCCGCCGGGACATAGATTGAGGTTTCCTTCGCAGGCTGAGCGGCAGTCACCTCTCGCGACCAACTCAGAAAGAACTGATCGGTTTTAGAATCTGCCGCATTGATGACTCGGACCCGGGTCTCGGTAAGCTCGTCACCTTCTTCATTGGGCAGGATCTGAGCCGCGGCATTTGTGGTTTTCGTTAGCGCGACGCGCTGCGGGAGCACCGACACACGTTTCGGCCATTCGAATGATCGCAGAGCTTCAATGCGACTGCCGGCCTGAAAATCACTGATCACCACGATCTGCGGTTCGAGTGCTGACTGCGTCGCGTCGGTCGTGGAATCAATTTCACCCGCCACCGCGATGAGGGCCGTGCCCAGGTCGGTCGCCCCCCAGTCGGGTTGCAGTTGCCGCAGGCGGGTGCGTACCACTTGCGGCTTATCCGCGATGGCTCCCGATCCCTCTTTGGCAAAATCGACGACCGTCTGTAGTCGATCTCCGAACGCAAATAGCGCGACGTCATCTTGCGGATTCAGCTCATTGATCTCTTGTTCGGCTCGTGTAACCGCCTGCGTCCACAGATCTCCGCGTCGCATGCTGGCGCTCGTGTCGATGAGAATCGCCACACGTCGTCCAGAGAGATTGGCCAACGATAACAAGGATGTTTCTCGCAAGAACGGGCGAGCAAACGCGAACGCCACGAAGGCCAATACGGCCAATCGCAGTAGTAGCAACAGCAGTTGATCGAGACGACTGCGGCGCGTCAGCTTGGGAACCGTGGGCGACAGGAACATCAACGAACTGAATTCCTGTCGGCCGCGAGGCGTGCGGCGGACCAGATGGAAGATCAGCGGCAACGACAGCGCTGCCAGACCAGCCAGATAAATCGGGACGAGCGCGCCCATCAACGACCTCCCGGGGAGGCAGGTCGCGAGGCCCCCTGACGACGAGCCACTGGTCGACCACGTCGCAGGCGAGCATTCAACAAATCGAATAACGCCATGTCCAGCGGCTGATCGGTTGTTAGTTCGTAATAGTCCATTCCCATACTGCTGCAGATGCGTTTCAATTCATTCGCATGAGCGGTAAAGCGGGCCTGATAACCGGCTCGTGCGGCTTGCGGATCGATGTACAATTCCCGGCCGTTTTCCAGATCAAAAAACAGCGATTCGTCCTGGAACTGAAAATTGACTTCGCTGGGATCGAGCGTCCGAATCAGCACAACCTCATGCCCCTGTGACCGCAGGTAGCCGAGCTTAGTTTCTAGGATTTCGACCGGCGACAGTAAGTCCGACAACAGCACGACCAGCCCTCGTTTACGAGCCGTACGAGCGATTTGTTCTAACGGCAAACTTAAGTCGGTTGCCGTTCCGGCGGGTGCTTGTTCGAGACACATCATCAAGCGATGCATATGGCCCGAACGAAACCGTGCCGGAAGGTAGTCTCGAATGGCTTGATCGAAGGTGATTAGTCCGACAGCGTCGCGTTGCAGCGTCAGGAAATACGCAATCGTTGCCGCGACGGTCTTCGCATATTCTGCCTTGGTGTATTCACGCGGAGCTGCCCGAAACGCCATCGAACGGCTGAGATCCACGAGCAGATAACAACGCAGATTCGTCTCGTCTTCAAAGCGTTTGAGATAATAGCGATCGGATCGGGCAAACAGTCGCCAATCCAAAAAACGCAGATCGTCCCCGGGGCTATACTGGCGATATTCCGTGAACTCCACCGAGAATCCATGATAGGGACTGCGGTGCAGCCCGCTGAGGAACCCGTCGACAACCGCCTTGGCCCGCAGTTCCAGATTCTTAATGCGCATCAACGCCGCGGGATCAATGTGCTGCAGTCCGCGCGCTCCACGAGCCGGGGCAACCTTTGATCCTTCATCAGCGTGACGATCAATAGACATGGGCAGTTCTATCAGGATTGCGGCATGTGAGAATGGACGTTTGGAGCACTATTACTTCTTAGGCGAGCCGGGCGGCGTAAGCCCCCGGATTTTTATCCGCCTTTCTGCCCCGAATTTTCTTCTGAGAACATACACCCGATTCCGAGCCTCAGGATAAGTCAGGAGGAATCCCGGGGCTTACGCCGCCGGGCTCGCCTGCATTAAGGTTTTTGGCTTCCGCTCGGATTCAGTGACACTGCTCTCATTTCAATCGTTAAACGACCCTTTCTCGTACTCAGCTATTTCGGTGGCTCAATCGTTTCCAACAGGCGGCTAATAACATGGTCAACAGAAATCCCTTCGGCTTCGGCACGATAGCCGATGAGGATTCGGTGCCGCAGCGTCGGAGCGACCAGCGCCTTGATGTCGTCTACCGTGGCATGATTGCGGCCGTTCAATAATGCTCGGGCTTTGGCTCCCAGGACGGCATATTGTGCGGCCCGGGTTCCCGCTCCCCAACTGACCCAATCGTTGATAAACGCGGGCGTTGTCGGCTGCCCCGGGCGGCTGGCCGCAGCGAGACGGACGGCGTATCGCACGACATTTTCAGCAATGGGCACCTTCTGTACGACCTCATGAAAGCGGCGAACATCGGCCCCGGTAAAGAGCGGCACGATGGGCACGGCACGTCGCGAGGTTGTCTGCTGGACCACGGCGACTTCGTCATCTTCGGGCAAGTAATCAATCAGCACGTTGAACATAAACCGGTCGAGTTGGGCTTCAGGAAGCGGATAGGTCCCTTCCATCTCGATCGGATTTTGTGTGGCGAGCACGAAGAACGGTTCTTCCAGCGGATAGCGGACACCGGCAATCGTCACCTGATGTTCTTGCATCGCTTCGAGCAGCGCGGCCTGAGTTTTGGGAGGCGTGCGGTTGATTTCGTCCGCCAGGATCATATTGCCGAAGATGGGCCCTTTGACGAACTGCATCTGGCGATGCCCGTCGGCCCGTTGCTCCAGAATTTCCGTGCCGGTGATGTCGGCCGGCATGAGGTCGGGGGTGAACTGAATGCGTTGAAACTTCAGATCGAAGATTTGGGCAATCGACCGCACCAGCAGCGTCTTAGCAAGCCCGGGAGCTCCGGTAATCAGGCAGTGCCCCCCCGCGAAGAGGCTGATCAACATCTGCTCGATGACATCAGCCTGCCCGATAATGGCCTTGGAGAGCTCGGCGTCGATCAATCGACGGCTGCCGCGAATTTGTTCCACGGCCTGCTGTTCTAACGCGAATTCGTCGAGTCCCTCGGTCACGGTAGCGGCTCTCCTTCTACTTGAACTGCGGCGGCGTAGTAGCGAGGTAGGTTAGGCTGTGCCTGACGATGGTAACATTGTGTGCTGAAAAACGGTCATTGTTGGCTGCGTCAGGCACAGCCTGACCTACGTCCGTCCGCTATCCAGAACTCGGCATAGTGAGATGGTGGGATCTGCATCCCGTCCGGTTACCCCCTCAGTGGGTCATGGCATAAGTTACGATATTAATCCCCATGGGATACGACCATTTTTCTGAAAATTCCTTGAAATATGTCGCATCTTCCCCTTCTCGTTCCCACCCGTCGCCGAGATCCGTGTTGTGACAGATAATTGCCATCATCCGGCCCTTATCATCAAACAAACCCCGGTAATGCGGCTCTTGGGCGTCCGGTCGTCCTTCATCCGTTCTGCCGTTGTACCAGGCATGAATACTAGGAACCTGCGGCTTCTTCTTGAGGTCGTAGACGCAGTGGAAAATCTCATGCTCCAGCGGCAGCTCGACTGGCTCGCGATCGGGAAATACTCGTTTGATGTTCTCGTGGAAATTTTGCCATTCGTGCTCGCCCCAAAAGTCATCCACCATCAGGAATCCGCCGTTGAGGAGATACCGCCGCAACCCAGCGACTTCCTCATCGGATAGGGCCATTCGCCCCGGTTCGATCAGGTAGAGAAACGGATAGTCGAACAGCGCCTCATCGGTGAGCTCCACAATCTTGCCATGGGGATCGACCTCTAATGAGGTCAGCTCGTGCAGGCGGTAGGAGAAATTCAAATCGCTGTCGGGATAGTCGGTCAACCAATTGCCACCGCGCCGCCATCCACCGTCATGGGACGAGTATTTGACCCGAGCAAACGTGAAGAGATCCGATTTGAACTTCGGATCGGTTTCCCAAACCGGGACACCACCACGGTCCACATTTTCGGGGTCGACTCTTCGCCGGCGAGGCCCGAACTGGGCAATCGCGGTCGTTGACACAAACCACAGCAGCATCAATGTCATCAGCAAACGACTGGGGCGGCTCATGGTTGCGTTTCCGTCGTGGGCAAGGGCGGGGGAGGTGGATTGTCCGGAGCTGACTGGTCCGCAGCCGCGATGATTTCCAGGAGTCGACGATGTGCGGCTCGGAACCGGGGCGCTTCCTCCACCGCCAGCAGCGCCTGCCGCTTGGCACCGATGAGATCACCCGTTCGCTGAAATGCCCCCGCCATTCGTAAATGGAGCTCCGCCGCATCCACGGGATCAAGCAATAGTAACGCTCGGTAGCTAGTGATGGCCAACGCGTCGTCCCGCAACTTCTCGGCTGCTGCGGCAGCGATACGATGCGGGGCCGGCTGCAACGGATTGACGGCCAACCAGCGTTGAGCATATTTCCGGGCCAACTCCCATTCACCCGCTTGAGAAGTCAGTTCCGCAAGCCGTGCGAGCATCTCCACGTTGTCGTCGGACATCTTTGCCAGATGTTCCCAGGCCAGGCGTTCCTGCGTCGTATCGTTCAACTCACGAGTCACCCGCGCTAACAACGGATAGAGGCTATCTTCTCCCTCATCTCGCGGATACAGCTGGAGCATCGTCTTGAGCGGTTCTTTCGCCGCAACCCAGCGTTTATCGACGATCAGCTGCCGCGCCAGACGTTGCAAGGCGGCATAATTATTGGGGTGATCTTTCAACCAGGCGGCGATCTGTGTGGCGTCGGCCCGCGTCGGCAATTCGGGATCAGACCAGTCGGCGTCAGGAGCCATCGACTCGGCTTGGGCACGGGCGAAGGTGACAAACTTCGCGTTCAACTCTTCTAGTGATCCGGTGTGACGCGCCAGAGATTCGTTGATCGTAATGCCGTTACTGAGATCATCCAGGATCTTTTTTAGGACCTCGATCCCGTGCTGTTGAATCAAGTATTCGACGACAAGCGAGGACTCGTAATAGGCGAACTGCAGATGCTGGGCACTCGCCGGCCGTAGGAACGCACCGCTGAGCTCGCTGACCGGAGTCAGTTCGTCTCCCAATAGCATCTTCCGCGACTGCGGGGTGACAGTCTGCCCCCAAGTGGGATCCGCCTGTCGTTCTTCGTAGACCGAGATCCCTTCGCTCAGCCACCGTGGCATGCGGTTGTGTGTTTTGTTGAGCGTCACGACGTGACAAAACTCATGCCAGAGAGTCGATTCCCAACAGCTGGGATGCCCCCCTTGCGAGGCCGGGCTATTCGCGGTGATAACGGTTCCAAAACAGACTCCTAGAAATCCGGCCCCCCCCGGCAGACCAAACGTCCGGATGGCAAAGTCTTCCTGTTGCGGGAACATTTCGACAATGATCGGCGTTGGCAGTTCGACACCATACTTCGCACAAAGGTCTCGCTTGGCGCGTTGCAGCAACTCCAGGACACGTGGTCCGTAGATCTCGGCTTCGCGTGCATCCATCCGAGCGATGATGCCATTGTCTTCCAACGTGCGGAACTGTTCGACCCGTTCCTGCAACGCCACGAGATTGTGGGCCACGACGTTGTACCCATCGGCTGTCGACACTTCCTCGGCCAGCTTCCAACCTTCGGCCTCTTGCCCCAATCGCAATAGATCTTGAGCCAACTGCATCTTGGCCGGCAGGTATTTTCGGTCGAGCAATAGCGCTGCTCGCTGATGTTCTGCTCCCTCGGCAAAGCGATACTTTTGCGACAGTTTCTTACCAATCACAAAATCAACTTCGGGGTTTGTTTTCCAGAACTTCAATCCCGCCTCGCGATGAGCTTGCTCGCGGTCGGGCAGATTTCGCAAGTGGGCGAGGACCGCGCGATAGGCCGCGGCCCGGGGCTGATGGGGATTGATCTCGGCGGCATGCAACAGAATCTTGTCGGCCTCGTCGTAGCGTTCCGAATCGACTAGCTGATCAATGGAGAGCAGTAACGCCCCGACGTGATTCGGGTTTCGTTCCAGTACGGCTTTCAATGCGGCGTCGGCTTTCAATGCATCGCTGGGGGCATACGCCAGGGCCAGGCCGAATTGGGCCTCGGGCTCCGTCGGATCGAGCTTCGCGGCTTTCTCATAGGACTCGGCGGCCAGAGCATAATCTTGTTTGTCGAGGGCCAGTTCGCCGCTGGCCAGATAGGCGGGGACGTAGGACGGCTGCTGACGTTTGATGATGTTATACGCGCCGTCCAGGATACGTTTCGGATCAAGTCCCTGAGTGAGCAGAAAACGGCCGACAATGATGCGATTGGGGGCATCGCTGTAGCGGCCCGGGGCATATTGAACCTGTTGCCCGATCTGTGCTTCGA
>JAZKFE010000166.1:14477-33588 GCA_040386595.1 Planctomycetota bacterium
TGGACGTGCGTCCCTCCAGCGACAAGCGTCTGCCGTCCGGCTCGTCCAGCGGCGTGGTCGGGGAGCACGCGGGCAGCACGAGCACGAGCGCCCAGCGCAGCCGAACCCCACGACCTCGCGCCCCCACCAGCGAAGTTCGATACTGCTGGGAAACGTTTTTAAGGCGACTTCAAATGTCTCCGCGGCTTCGGTGTAGCGGCCCAGTTCCAGTTCCGAACGGAGTTTGAGGAGACGGTGACTTTCAATGAATTGGTTCGCCGCAATGGCCGGGGTCGCGGCCTCGACGCAGGCTGCGTATTGGCCCGTGCGAAAGAGTTCAGCCAGATTGGGAGTATCCGCCGCAGCAGCGGTCGACCCCGCACCGAAAACCAGCAGACACGCCAGCAAACGAGGCAACATCGTCAGGGGCCGCTTCCGTGCCGAGAAGTGGCAACGAAGAGTCACGCGACTCACCGCCAAGAAGGCGAAAAGAGGATTGGCACGGCAAAGTCCATCCATAGGTCAAGCCCCTCGGATCACAGAGCGAACAACCGGCTTGATCCCGATCACTTCCCTGTTGATTGCGTGGTGTTTTGGACGCGCGACCTGCATTCTATCGCAGGAGCAACTTCGGTGCCAACTCTGTCTTTAGTTGAGGTCTGGTTGCATGAAGTGAAAGAGCGTAAAGCCTCTTCGCTCACTTCGAAGTGGTCGCTGGGGGCCAGATGCCTGAAATCTAGGTGAGCAATACGAACAAAAGGTTACAGGGTCATCGATAACCTCCCAAGGATTCGAATCACGAAGCGAAGGGGGACGCAGAAATGAGGCGGCAGGCGAGCGTGGCCGCATCGGACCTAGCACTCCCGTTCGTGTTCGATCAACACTTGACAACGGTCTGGCAGGTCAAAATATACCGATTGCAACGACGATTGGAGCCGCTGCCGGAATCAATCCACCGAAAGGCTTCTCTAGCTGGCATAGTTTGCGACGTCTGTTCATTCGGAAATCGCGACAGAACTCCTACCGTGATGCACGATCTGGTAGATGTGGTGCAGACGGTTTCTTAGTTGTCATCCTCAATACCCGATCTATTGATAGGAAGTTCACTTGTCTTAGTCGTTATAGCCCCTCTCAGGAGAGCACCCATGGCTCCCCGTTCAGCGTCAGTCGGCTTGGTCCTCATTGTGGCATTGATGTGTGGCCGAGTCTCCGCGCTTCAAGCCGATGAAGTCGTTGCAGGGGCGGTAGGGATGGCGGGATCAGTAATTGAGGGGACGTCGTTTGCAGAAAGCGTCGACGGCGGCGCGGCGTGTTGTCCCGATCCCTATCAATGTGGCCCATCCTGCTGGGAAAAGTTGATGGAATCACCGAATTTGACGGGGGACTGGGGCGGTGCAAGGACGGCTCTCACTGAAAGTGGCATCATTTATCAAGGATATCTGACTCAGTTCTATCAAGGTGTGGCCAGCGGCGGGACCGAGCAACAGTTCAAATACGGCGGAAAATCCGACCAATTCTTCACCTTTATGGGTGAGAAACTGGGATTGTGGAAGGGGTTGATCGTCAGCATGCATGCCGAAACACGTTTCGGTCAGGACTCGAATTTCGATGCTGTCGGGCTGGCTCCCGTCAATGCGAATATGCTCTGGCCATCGTTCGGTCAGTCGACCGCCATCAGCGGCTTTACGGTCACGCAGATGTTATCCGAAGAATGGCTGCTGACTGCCGGCAAGATGAATACGCTCGATCTATTCAATTCGTTGTATCCGCAAGGTGGTCGTGGAGTCGACGGCTTCATGAATGTGTCTACGTTTTTCCCTCTGTCGTCGTCTCGCCCGCTGAATCTGAGCGTTAATGGATTAAGTATTTCGAAGCTGCACGAAGGGCAGGTTCAAGGAAGTCTCGCAGTCGTGGATACTAACAACTCATCCACGACTGTCGGGTTGGGGAACCTCTTTGATAACGGTGCCGCGATCATCGCCTACTGGAGGCATTTTACGGAGATTGGCGGCCTGCCTGGGTCTCATGCGATTTTGGGTGAGTACTCCACCAAGAGTTTCACCTCCATCGACCCGTCAGATTTTTACTTCATTCCCGGCACCGGGATTGTCACCGGCAAACAATCCGGGACATGGAGTTTGAACTATTTCGGCGAGCAAAAAGTTTGGGTTGACGCCTGCAATCCGAAGCGAAACGTGGGGCTGTTTACCAGTTGGGGAATCTCTGACGGGAACCCGAATCCGATTCGCTGGTCGGGTAATGTCTCGTTGCAGGGACACGGTTTGATTGAGAGCCGTCCGGCGGATGCGATGGGCATCGCCTACTTCTATACCGGCCTCAGCGGTGAGTTCCGCGACCTGGTCAGCCCGGTCCTCAATCTGCGGGACGTGCAAGGAGGCGAGTTGTACTACAACTTCGCGGTGACACCCTGGTTCAACGTCACTCCCGATCTGCAGGTGATTCAGCCAGCAACAGTCGGAACCGACGCGGCGGTGGTCGTCGGCGTGCGAGCCAAGCTGACGTTCTAACAGGAGTTCTCATCGTTCTTGATGGGGCAACTCAATTCAGAATTGGTTCACCACGGAGACACGGAGAGCACTGAGATTGCAAAGGAACCTCTAGCCGCGAAAGTTTCAGAAAGAGTTTTTTGCCACGGGAAAACACGAACAAACGCTGACCCAATCCGTGTTACTCAGTGTGAATCCGTGGCTAAAAACTCTTCTTAAAAACTTTCAAAATTCCGTGTTCTCTGTGTCTCCGTGGTGCAACTTCTTCTTCTTCTTCTTCTTCTTCTTCTTCTAAAAAATCGTCGATCTGTTAGCGATCAAAAGAATAAACCACTTTCCAATCGCGTTTCATGTCGACCAGCTGCCACTGACGTTTGGCCGCTTCATCTAATGCCTGGTTCAGACGACCGAAATGAGATTCACGGTCGTAGGCATATTCTCGTTCAGCGTCGGTGTGATGTACGATCAGGCCCAAACGCGGCCCCTGTCCGGATGTGGTCCAGCGGAGCATTTCGTAATCTCCGTCTGAATTGCCGAAGGCCGCGATCGGTCGACGGCCTATAAACTTCTGAATGCCGACCGGCTTGCCGGCTTTATCATCCACAAAATCGACCTCCGGCAAACGCACGAGAACCGGTTCCTCATCTCGCAATTCGTACTTCAATTTAATCGAACTACCAATGACCTGTTCCGGAGGGATGCCGTAAGTCTGAGCGACCCACGGACGCATGAACTCAATGCCGCCTCCCGAGACGATGTAGGTCTTAAAGCCATTGTCACGCAGATAGCCCAGTAACTCGACCATCGGCTGAAAGACGAGTTCGTTGTAAGGCCGTTTGAATCGCGGGTGCCGCGCGGTTTTTAACCAGTCGGTGACCGTCTGTTCGAATTCGCTGGTCGTCATTCCCGCGTGAGTCACCATCAACATTTCCATCATGCCTTTCTCGCCCGCGGCGGCGATGGCTTTCAAGTCGCCTTCCAGAACGCCTTTAAAAGGTTGCTTCTCTTTCCATTCGGGGTGTTGCGAGGCCAGTGCTTTGACTTGATCGATGGTAAAGGCGAGTTGAAAATACATCGGCTGCTCGGACCATAACGTCCCGTCATTATCGAACGTGGCGATGCGTTCGGCCGGTGGAACAAAGTCTTTTCCGTTGACCGTGGTGACGCGTGTGACGAAGGCGATGATGTTCTGTTTGACGGCGGTGTCATTCCAAGACGGCAACGGCTCCGCGGCGAACAGGGTTCTGCTTCCTGAAGGTGCGATCAGAAGAAGCAGAGAGCAAATCGCGATGTTGAGTTTCATGATCTGAACCATCAGCAGGAATGACACATGCCCCGCGGCAAAATTGACCGCGGGGCATGTCGGAAATTAGAGAAAGCCAAGCTCACACACGAGGTCAGGACTTGTTGAAAGTCAGCTTATCTTTGCTGCCAACGGGAGTAAACAACAGGGTCTTGTCGTCGCTTAAGGTAATCTCGCTGAGCATCACCCCACCCGAATCGGGTTGCATGACAAGATTGTTTCCACGGACCACATAGGCCCCTTTCACTGTTTGCGGCTTGCCATCGCGATTGAACTTCCACGTGAAGGAATCGTCTGCTCCCAGGCTGAGTGCGAAATCACCACGATCATCTTTTGCGGCCCAGTTTCCCTGGAGTTTTTCCATGGGATAGGCTGGCTTGTCGACTTTTGCTGGTGGTGTTTCGGCGACCTTCGGATCAGTGTCCGAGGGAGGCGAATACATTTTTACCAAGTCTGCGGACAGTTGATCATCGGGTTGAATTTCGACGATCTTCTTCCACTGTTCGAGTGCCGCGTCTTTGTGGTCACAGGTGAGGTAGTGATAAGCCAGCAGGAATCGAACGTCAGCTGATTGCGGGTTCGCCTTCGAGGCCGTTTCGAGCTTGCGCAATTGCTCTTCGTAAACCTTCACATTGCTGTATAAGCTGACCATCGTGGTCCAATCCCAACCGGGGCCAGCGGCCAGAACGGCATGGATGGCAGCGGCAGATTCACGATAGCGGCCGAGCGAGAACAGACATAAGCTGCGGAACTCATTGATAGCTGCGTCTTGCGGAGCCTTGACCAGTGCTTGGTCAGTCAGCTTCATCGCTTCGTCGAACTTGTCGCTGTGGAATGCGTCGCGGGCTTGATCAAAGGTCGCGGTCAGCGGATCTGCCGGTGCGGGCGCATTCGGATCAGTTGCTGCCGCAGGATCGCCTGTGTCAGCTGTTTGCTGTTGGTCATAAGCGGGATCGCCGGAGACCGGTTCGGTATAGGATGTTACCTGCTGTCCATCGACCGAAACGGGTCCGTCGCAGTACGGATTCGAGTAACTGCCGACGCCAAATACAGCGTCAATCGCTGTGATTCCCCACATCGTGGCTCCAAATGCCATCGCGACCGGGTACTGATTCCAGAGGTAATTCCAGCGGCCGTTGCCCCATGCTGGGCCGTAGCCGTTGTACCAGCCTCCCCAGTTCCGAGACCAATGTCCCGCTGGTCCCCCGTAACCTGCGTATCCAAAGGCACCGTTGGGACCAACCGCCCCACCATGACCCCAGACTGCACCATTCGGCCCCCAGCCTCCTGTATGACCGTAGGCACCGTTAGGTCCAATTGCACCGGTATGACCCCAATGCCCACCGTTCGGGCCCCAAGCGCCCGTATGTCCCCAATAGCCATTCGGACCCCAGAACCCAACATGATTGATCTCGCCACCATTGGGACCGGTCCATTGTTGATGGTGCCAATCACTATCGCCCCAATGATCATCAAAACGATTGGCGAGGTCCTGATGGCGATCTTGAACGGTTCCCCGATTGCTCGGTGCTGCTCTTTCACCGGCTCCACCAGCTCCCGGACGAGTATTAGGGGTGACTCGTTGTCCGGCCCCGCCAGCACCCAGACGCCCGGTGTTTCCACCCAGTCCAGGCAGATTGGCAGTGCTGGCTCCGGGAAGGCGCCCATTCAATCCACTGTCCGGCTTAAATCCCGGCAGATTAGCGGGCCGATTCCCAGGTGTGTTCCGCGTGGCTCCGCCGAGATTGGGGCGATTCCCAGGTGTCAGATCGGAGCGAGAGATTCCTCCTCCCGGTTGGATGGGAGGACGCGTTCCAAACCCTGCCGGATGGGCGGCCCCAGGGGAGTGAAAGACATTTGAAGTATTGGGTCTGGCGGCCATCCCGCCAGCAGGACGGTTGATGTTCGACGTTTGTGGTCGGAAAGCAGGCGCTGCCGGACGGGCGGCTGGTGCGGGACGAAAACCGCCGCCAGAGAACCCACCACCTCCGCCGCCGAATCCTCCACCCCCACCTCCAAAGCCACCGCCTCCGCCGCCACGAAATCCTCCTCCACCCAATCCGCCTCGAGCCCACAACGAGCACTCAAAAGCCGCCATGCTCGTGATCGCCAAACCGACAGCGAGAATCATTGCACGTTTCATCTGGGAAGCCTCTCGTGTTTAACAGACGTCTTTTGAGCGATGCAGTTGGGGGTCGATTAGGGTTTAACAACGGCTGGCTTCTGGGCGGCGGGAGGTGGTTGTCGCACCACCCGTCGCGAAAAGCCAGGCAAACCCACTCCGGCCCGCGATCGTTGGTTTTCCGAAATCACCAAAGCGTCCGCATCGCTGCGAGAGTAGTTCAAGCGTCCCGAGAGTCGGACTCCGTCAGAGTCGATTCCGCTGAGTTGCACGGACCAACTGCTGTCTTCGTCGTGCGTCCAACATCCCTCGGCGAAACCACCTTCGGAATCAAAAATCCATGACCGGAATTGCTTACGTTCCGCATCCCAGCCGATACGGTGTGTTCCGGTCACAGACAAATCATTGACACCCTTGATCGTGAATTTACTCAGCAAAAAATTGCCGTCCTTCGACCAGGTCCATTCTGTCGAAACAACTTCGCCGTCCGAGTCTTCATGCCATTTGCCTTCGAGCCACGCCAAGTCCTTCAGACGATCATGTGTGGTCACCGTAGGGGCATCCAGTTCACGGACACTCGCCAGTAACCACTTGCCGTCTGCTTGCTTCACGTGTGTCGCCGTGTAGCGTGTTCGCGAAGACGTTCCTTGATCCTTCGGAGTAAATGTGGAAACACCCTCCTCAGTCATGATTCCCGGGGCGATTGGGCGAATGGAAATCAAATCAACATCCACTGATCCCACAGGGGCCGTCGCAAACATGGCACTGTACTCGGCCTCAATGGCCTCACGACCATGAAATACGACGCCGTCCGAATCGACGTACTCCGCTTCAGTAGTGAACATTTCTGCAACAGCTTTGGCATTTTGGTCTGCCACGGCTTTCGCGTACCGGTCTGCGGAATCTGTGACGATTTTTTGCAACGCGACTTGTTCTGATTCGGCAGCAGGTGCCGGTATGCAACAAGCAACAAGGATGCAAAACATTATGGAGAGAGAACGCAGAAACATGAGAGAGACTCCCGCGGTGAAGCGACCGAGAATCCAGATTGGATAACCGAAACATACCCCGAATGAATCGGACTTGCAAGTCTTTTGTTCAGACGTCAAGCTGACTTAGCAACGATTTCACTTTGCCCTGTTCGGCAGCGAACGAGTTCTGACTTAATTACTGATTGCTTGATCCGGATCCTGTGTTTCGTCCTTTATGAAACGAGGGGTTCACGAAGGTCTCGATCCTCCCGTTCTCTGATCAAATACTCGTACCGACATCGATTGTCTTCTCTTGGTGGATCAGCCTGCATGCAGATCATGACGAAGTATCTGATTCTGGCTTGTTACGGGCTCATTGCATTCGTGGTGGCTTTTGGCGCGGTGCATTTCAGCCGGAAATCGCCCTCAGTTCTGGCTCCCGAAGGTATGGTGTGGATTCCTGGCGGGGAATTCATTATGGGAACTGATTCGGCGGATGGCTGGCCGGACGAAAAGCCTTCTCACCCGGTGAGTGTCGTTGGATACTTCATCGATGCCACTGAGGTGACGAATGCGGAGTTTAGACGTTTTGTCGACGCGACTCAGTATCTAACCACCGCGGAGAAATCTCCGTCAGTTGAAGAGATTTTGGCTCAAGCCCCTCCGGGAACTCCCACCCCTGCTCCCGAAATGTTGGTGCCCGGTTCGTTAGTGTTTGTGCCACCACTACAGGCTGTGCCACTGGATAATGTGGCTCAGTGGTGGAAATGGACCCCGGGGGCTTGCTGGAAGCACCCGGAAGGGCCGGAAAGCAATCTTGACGGTCGGGAGTCGCATCCTGTCGTACATGTTTCGTGGGATGACGCGCAAGCCTATGCGAAATGGGCTGGGAAGCGACTGCCGACTGAAGCGGAATGGGAGTATGCCGCGCGGGGTGGATTGTCCGGGAAGAAATATACCTGGGGGGATGCGCCGCTTAACGAGCAGCGGGCCAATATCTGGCAAGGAGAGTTTCCTTATAAGAATACTAAGGCCGACGGCTTTCTGCGAACGGCTCCGGTCAAATCGTTCGCACCCAATGGCTATGGTTTATTCGACATGGCCGGCAATGTTTGGGAATGGTGCGGTGACTGGTATGTCCGCGATTTGTATCGCCAACGTATCGGCAAATCTTTAACTAAGAACCCTCAGAGCCCCGCTGCGAGTTCGGACCCACAGCAGCCGTTTATGTCGTTACGTGCTCAGCGTGGCGGTTCGTTCTTATGTCATGACAAGTATTGTTCCCGCTATCGTCCGAGTGCCAGGCATGGTTGTAGTCCTGATACCGGAATGTCTCACGTTGGATTTCGCTGTGCGATGTCGATTCCAGGGCCGTCAAAATAGGTTGTGCGTTTGGTCTCAGGTGTTGTCAGCGTTCCTGTTGCGCCTGGGCCTTGATTGTTTACGCCTTTCGTCAAAGGAGAGCCATTATGGTCAAACGAATCCCCTGGAGTGGTATTCTGATGATCGCCGTGGGGGGAATGCTGGGGTATGTCTCCGCCAGCAGTAATTCGTTGCTGTCCGCAGCGTCGACGAATATTCCGAAAGCGTCAGCGCGGCTGGATGCGCTCAACGTGGCAATTTCCTCAGAGAAGCTGGCTGGCGACGAAAAATGTCAGTCGCAGTCGGGGTGTTGCTCGACCCCGCAGATTCGCACTGTTGCCATGGCGGAGCTTCCCGCGGCGATTCAATTAGCTAATCAAACGGCACTCAGTCAGAACGCGGCGAAGAAGCCGAATATACTTGTCATTTTTGGTGACGACATTGGCCAGACGAATATTAGCGCCTATTCGTTCGGATTGATGGGTTATAAAACGCCGAACATCGACCGCATCGCCAAAGAAGGGACGATGTTTATCAACTACTATGCCGAGCAGAGTTGCACGGCGGGTCGTAGTACATTCATTACCGGCCAGTGCACTCTGCGGACGGGATTGTCGAAAGTGGGTATCCCGGGCGCGACCGTGGGCTTGCAGGCACGCGACGTGACGATTGCTCAGTTGCTGAAGAATCATGGCTACTCCACGGGGCAGTTTGGGAAGAACCACTTGGGTGATAAGGACGAGTTCTTGCCGACCAATCACGGCTTCGACGAGTTCTTCGGCAATTTGTATCACCTCAATGCGGAGGAAGAACCGGAGCAGCGGACCTATCCTACCGAGCAGGATATTCCCGGCTTTAAGAAGCAATTCGGCCCTCGTGGCGTTGTTAAGTCCACTGCTGACGGCAATGTGCAGGATACTGGACCGCTCAATAAGAAGCGGATGGAGACGATCGACGACGAAACCAGCGACGCTGCGATCGACTACATTCAGCGACAGGCGAAAGCCAATAAGCCGTTCTTTTGCTGGTTCAATAGCACTCGAATGCATTGCCGCACACACGTGAAAGCGTCGCGCCGGAGTCCTGCCGGGCTCACCTCTTTGATGGAGTACGCCGACGGCATGGTGGAACATGATGCGCACGTCGGGAAATTACTTAAGACGCTCGACGACTTAAAGCTGGATGACAATACGATCGTCATCTATACGACCGACAACGGCCCGCACATGAATACGTGGCCAGACGGTGCGATGACTCCGTTCCGCAGTGAGAAGAATACCAATTGGGAAGGTGCTTTTCGGGTGCCGGCGATGATTCGCTGGCCCGGCAAGATCAAGGCGGGGGAAGTGTCTAACGGCTTGATGAGTGGGATGGATTGGTGTCCGACGCTCTTAGCGGCTGCGGGCGAATCGGATGTGAAAGAAAAACTCCTGAAGGGGCACGAAGTCAATGGCAAGAAGTTTAAGGTGCACCTCGACGGATTCAACTTCCTGCCGTACTTGACGGGGGAAGAGAAGAAGTCTCCCCGCAACAAATTCTTTTACTTCAACGACGATGGCGCGCTGGTCGCCTTGCGTTACGAGAACTGGAAGATTGTGTTTGAAGAGCAGCGTGCTCCGGGTACGTTGCGTGTGTGGGCGGAACCTTTCACGACATTACGGTTGCCGAAGCTCTTCGATCTGCAGGCTGACCCGTTCGAACGGGCTGACATCACCAGCAACACCTATTACGACTGGCTTATTTCTCAACCGTATCTGATCTTCTTAGCGCAGAAGGAAACGGCGACGTTCCTGAGTTCGTTTAAAGAATATCCGCCCAGCCAGCGAGCGCAGAGTTTTACTGTGGACCAAATTGTTGAGAAGATGCAGAAAGCCTTGGATGGGGCTAAGTCGAACTAAGTAGACGTGCAAAATTAACTGCGTAGGCGAGTCGGGTGGCGTCAGCCCCCGAATTCTTCTTCGTGCGTGAAATCTGAAAATTTACGAAGAATCCCGGGGCTCACGCCGCCGGGCTCGCCTGCATATTTTCTTCTGAAGACCGACTTAGCGATCCGAAACCATTTGGGATCGGAATCGTATCCCTTTACTCTCCCTGCTCCCGTATCTGTTGCGGGGCAGGGCTTTCCCTGAAGGAAAGTTTTGTGTCTGCACGCGATTTGATTCTGGAGCTTCAGAAACGCATCTCCTTGTCGATTATCGGGCAAGAAGAGGTGATTGAACGTTTGTTGCTGGCATTGCTGGTGGGAGGAAATGTTCTGCTGGAAGGCTTGCCTGGATTGGCAAAAACGCGAGCCGTCAAAAGTCTCGCTAAAAATCTGGAATCGGAATTCCGCCGTATTCAGTTTACTCCCGACTTGCTGCCGGCCGACGTGACGGGCAGTGAAGTTTATTATGAGAAAAGTGGGACCGGCGAGTTCGTGTTTCAGCCGGGACCTGTCTTTGGCAATCTGATATTGGCCGATGAAATCAATCGTGCTCCGGCGAAGGTCCAGTCTGCGCTGCTGGAGGCGATGGAAGAACATCAGGTCACGGTGGCTGGGAAGACCCATAAACTTCCCGACTTGTTTATTGTTCTCGCTACACAAAACCCGATTGAGCAAGAAGGAACGTATCCGCTGCCGGAAGCCCAGCGTGATCGCTTCTTGCTGCACGTCATAGTGCATCAACCGGGCGATGAAGAAGAGCTGAAAGTGATGCGGCTAGTTCGTGGCGAGGAGCAACCCGCAGAACACGATGCCGCCGCGGCGCTTCAAAAAATCCCGCAAAGCACCGTGTTTGATGCTCGAAAAGAGATCCATCAAATTGGCATTACCGAGGCCGTCGAAAAATACATTGTCGCAATTATCGCCGCCACGCGTCGGCCCGAGCAGTTCGGCAAAGATCTTGCCCGCTGGATTCATATTGGAGCGAGTCCCCGTGGCACCTTGGCATTGGACAAAATGAGCCGGGCCCATGCCTGGCTGCAGGGGCGAGACCATGTTCTGCCCGACGACGTCCGTGCGGTGGTACTGGATTGTCTGCGGCATCGGGTCCTGCTGAGCTACGAAGCGCAGGCCGAAGGCAAGACTGCGGATGATGTGATTGGGCAAATTATCAAATTGGTGGCCGTGGCTTAGAGGAGTCGCTAGAGATGCCCTCATCGCCAGCCTATGTCGCACTCTCGGACCTCGTACGGCTTCGATTTCGCTCGCACGGGTATTCGTTGCTGCCGCGACAGCCAGTGCACTCTATCTTAGCGGGGCAACACGCGTCCCGGGTCCGCGGACGTGGATTGAATTTCGAGGAACTACGACGCTATTTTCCTGGCGATGACATTCGCACGATTGATTGGCACGTGACGGCGCGGACACGAAAGCTCCACGTGCGGACCTACACGGAAGAGCGAGACCGCCCGCTGTTGTTGGTTGTCGATCAACGTTCCACCATGTTTTTCGGCAGTCGTCGCACGATGAAGTCGGTCGTCGCTGCCGAGGCCGCGGCACTGGCGGCCTGGCGCAGTCTTCAGGCGGGGGATCGAGTGGGTGGGTTGGTCTTTAACGGTCACCGCATCGTCGAGACTGAGCCCCATCGCAGCGAACCACGCGTGCTCAGAATGTTACAGAGTATTGTGGATCTGAATCATGAGTTAAGTGCTCAGGATACGGCTGCCACCATCGGCTTGAACGACGTGCTACGCAAGGCCGGTGAATTAGCCAAGCATGATTTCTTAGTCTGTCTGATCAGCGATCTGGCGGGGGCTGATGAAGAAACCGTGCGGTTGATGACTCGCATTAACGCGCACAATGATGTGCTCGTAATTTTTGTTTTCGATCCGCTTGAGACGAACCTACCCAATTCCGGTCGTTTGGTTGTGGCTCGAGGACATGAGCGACTGGATGTGGATACTTCGAGTGCTTCTCTCCGGAATCAGTTCCAGACTGATTTTCAAGATCGGGTGGCGCGTATTAAGCAGCTTTCCCTGCAGCGAGCAACCCCGGTGCTGCCGCTGTCGACGGCAGAGGATACGCGGTCACAGTTGCTGGACGCATTAGGTGGAGCTGGAAATTCTCGGAGGCCGGGATGAGTCGCATCATCGTTGCCGATAAAACGGACCTGCGGAATCTTGTGGATATTGTGTTGGCACCTCCCGCTCCACTGTGGCCGCCGGCGCCGGGCTGGTACGTCGTCGCGGCGGTGGCCCTTGTCACGGTGGTGACGATATCGATTCGATGGTGGCAGAGATGGAAGGCCAATGCCTACCGTCGAGCGGCATTAAGGTGTCTTAACAGCGATGCGACTGGTTCATGGCAGGAATTGCCCGCGTTTGTCAAACGTGTCGCCTTGGCTGCCTGGCCGCGTGAACAAGTTGCCGGGCTATCGGGCGAAGAGTGGTTGAAGTTTCTGGATGCCTCAGTGGGCTCGAAAAATTTCACCCAAGGCAACGGACGCTGGTTGCTCGCATTAGCTTATGAACCAACCGCAGCCTCGCGAATGAGCCCAGGCGATCAAGAAGACGTAATAAGAATTATACGACATTGGATCAAATCACATTCCGTCACGGCAACGGAGCAACCATTGTCGTTGATCACTCCGCGATCATAACGCGTCCGCAGTAGACGAATGGCATGAGGCGCACCGCCAAGTCCTCCTTAACCCCATATTAGCTCCCGCAGAACGAGAATCACGATGACAAGCGCGGAATAGGTTTCATGTTAACTGTTGCTAGTCCTGGGTACCTATTGTTGTTAGTTCTGCCGGCAATCCTATATTGGTTGCTACCGGCCTATCGTCCAGCCAAGGCCGGAGTCGCGGTACCGTTTTTAGATCGTCTCGCTCGCTTGACGGGGCAGACTCCGACATCCGGAAGTGCGCCTCAGAAAGCGCATTGGATCCAACGGTTCGTTTTGTTGGCCTGTTGGGGGCTGACGGTACTGGCTCTGGCACGCCCGCAACGGCTGGAAGCCCCAATTTCCCGGCAGATTCCGACTCGCGATCTTCTACTCGCGGTGGATCTTTCTGGATCGATGGAGACGAAAGATTTTACTGACTCTCACGGAAAACGAGTCGACCGGCTGACTGCGGTTAAGGAGGTGCTCCACGATTTTCTGACTCGCCGCAAAGGAGATCGTGTCGGGCTCATCTTTTTCGGATCTTCTGCGTTCGTGCAGACGCCGTTTACGGAAGATCTGGAGGCGTGCCGCACGTTGTTGGATGAGGCACAAGTCCGGATGGCAGGGCCGAAGACTTCGTTAGGAGACGCGATTGGTTTGGCGCTGACTCTGTTTGAACATGATCAGGCCGTGCAGGATCGAGTGTTGATTGTCCTGACCGATGGCAATGACACAGGGAGTCAGATTCCACCCGATCGAGCGGCACAGATTGCGCACGATCGTCAGATCACAATTCATGCCGTGGCCGTGGGAGATCCGACTGCTGCAGGTGAAGATAAGCTCGACGAGAAGACACTGCAGAACATCGCCAAGGTGACCGGAGGACGCTATTCACACGCTGCCGACCGAGGGGCGCTGGCCAGAATTTATACGGATCTCGATGCGCTCAGAACTCGACCGGTCGAGACGGTGACGCACCGGCCTCGAACCGATTTGTTCTTCTGGCCGCTAGGGGCAGCGGCGCTGTGCTCGCTGTTTTATCACCTCCTCATGATTTGGCACACGGGTGCATGGAAAATCTTGCACAGCGTCCGTCGTTCTCCCACCCTGGCGTTGGCATTGCCGATGGTTCCGCTCTTGGGCGATGCCGTCGATTTCCATTTTTTGCGACCCGAATGGTTGTCGCTGCTGATCCCCTTGGGGGCCGTCTGCTGGCTGATGTGGCAGACGATGGATTCGACCCAAGCCTGGAAACGCCTCATTGATCCCGAGCTGTTGACTCACCTGATTGTCGGCCAGGATCAGAAACAATATTGGAAGCCGGCGGTGAGTTACACGGTGGTTTCCCTGTTCGCCGTCATCGCTGTGGCGGGGCCGACGTGGCAGAGAGAACCGTCTCCGTTTAGCGACGATCGTGCCGTTTTAGCGATCGTTGTTAAAGTCACGCCGACCATGTTGGCCCAGGATATCCAACCGTCACGCCTGACTCGTGCGGCTCAAAAAATCTCTGATCTATTGCAGTTGCGGCGAGGAACACGGTCCGCATTAATTGCATACTCGGGAAGTGCCCATCTGGTGTTGCCGCTGACCAGTGACACCAGCTTACTGAGTCGGTTTGCGAGCGAATTGTCACCCGACATCATGCCCCTGGACGGAGACGCTCCGGTGGAAGCGTTGAAGATTGCTGGTGATCTGTTGCGAAAGGCGAACGCTCCGGGATCAATTTTATGGATTGCAGATGAAGTCCCTGCGACCAACGCGGCGGCATTAACAAACTTCCGCCGCGAGTCAGAAATCCCCGTGCAGATCTTGGCGGTTGCGGGAGATGCTAGCTCTCCGGTGCCCGGTGATAGTCCACCCGCGCCGCCCTTGGATCGTAGCAGTTTTAGTAGCATTGCGAAGGCGGTTGGTGGGACGCTTGTTGAAGTCACCCCCGACGCTGCGGACATTAACTCGTTAGTCCGACATACGGTCGTACGGCTATCCTCCACAGAGAAAGATCAGATCGGAGAGCGTTGGCAAGATGCCGGGTATTGGCTGTCATTCCTGGTCGCGCTGGGGATGCTGTCCTGGTTCCGTTCCGGTTGGTTCGTCTACTGGGAAGCGGTGAGGAGCTGATGCGACATTATCACGTTCGTTATAAGGCGGGCTTATGGACGCTACTGTCGCTGGCGCTGGTGGCGTTCATGTTCGGCGCTTGGCAATCGGCTGGGCGAAAATTTGAAAACCTCTGGCTGACTCCTGACCAGCAAGGGGATCGTCACATGGCATTCAGGGATTTCGCCGGGGCAGCCAAGCTGTATCAAGATGTTGAGCGGCGTGGGGTGGCACTGTATCTAGCGGAAGATTTCAAAGCGGCGGCGGCAGAATTTGGACGGGGACAGACGGCGGAAGCGGCCTTTAATCGAGGCAACGCACTCGTCATGCTCGGGAAGTATGAGGACGCTATTCGCAGCTATGATCTGGCGCAGAAACGCCGCCCTGGTTTTTCGATCGCTGCGCATAATCGAGAAATCGCCGTGGCACGGAATCAGGCTTTGCATCCGGAGAACGATGGCTCCGAGGGAACCGACGGAAAGCTGGCTGCGGATAAGCTGGTCTTTGACGATCGCCCACAACAAGCCCCGGGAAAGTTACAAACTCAGGTCGTTACCGGGGGAGTTCTTACTGACGATCAAGTGCAAGCGTTGTGGTTGCGGCGAGTCCAAACGAAGCCAGCTGATTTTCTCCGGGCGAAATTTGCCTATCAGCTGGGACGCCGAGAAGCGGGGAAACAGCCATGACTGCCTGGAAGGTTTTATTCGCTTACTGCTGTGTGAGTTTTCTGTTGCTGACTGTCGCCCATTCCGCGGAACCGGTGTTATTGCGGATGAAAGCTGACGCTGGTGATCGGCTGCTAGTCGGGCAGCGATTTGTTATTACGGTGGATTTGCTGACGAAAACCACATTTGCAAGTGCTCCGGCGTTTGACCTGCCCACGATTCCGGGGGCGGTGTTCATGAAGCTGAATGATCGTCCCGTTGTGGGGAACGAGACGATCGAGCAGGATACTTACACCCTTCAAACACATGAACTCTGGTTCTTTGCGCTGCATTCAGGTGAGTTTACGATTCCTCAATTTGCCGTACGATTTGCATCACCGAAAGACTTTGGTCAGCCGCCGGTTGATTTCCAATTGTCATCGAAACCCGTGAGCGTCGTGGCGAGAATGCCTCCCGAAGCTAAGGGGCTGCCGACGTTGTTGTGCGCGACAGACTTCCGTGTGACTGAGCACTGGCAGCCGCAACCGAGACCGGAATTTCGAGTGGGAGACAGCCTGACCAGAACGTTAACACTCTCGGCCAGCAACGTGCCAGCAATGGTGTTCCCAATAGTCCCGCAGCCGCAAATCGTAGGACTTAAAGCTTATCTTTATTCCCCTGTAGTAAATGACCGTTTGGAACGTGGAGATTTATACGGGAAACGAGTTGATTCCGTAACCTACGTCTGTGAGCAAGCCGGCGACTATTCGTTGCCAGAATTAGTCTTTCCCTGGTGGAACACCGACACGGGCCGATTGGAAAAAGTGAGGTTGCCGGCGGTGACCTTACGGGTTGTTCCTTCGCAAAAGCCGAGTGTCGTCGCTTCTGCTTCTCCCCCCGGCCCGGCATCTGCAACTCTCGGCTGGTCGTGGGCGGTTGCACTCGCAGGTGCTTTGCTGCTAGCGAGCGGGTGGTACTATCGGACATCGTTTCGCGATCATTGGAAGCAGTTGATCCAACGCCGCCGCGACTCGGAAGCTGGCCGGTTTGCAGATTTGCTTCAGGCTTGCCGATTAAACAATCCGCGCGACTCAGTTCAACGCTTATATCGCTGGTTGGATGCCTGTGACTCATCGCCGACCGGAATTAGCGTCGCTGAAGATTTGGTGTGTGACAATACTCCCGGATGGAGGCAACAGATTGAGCTACTGGAGTCCAGCGCCGTCGGACTTCAGCCCGGCTGGAGCGGAACCGACTTGATCAGACTATTACACGCGGTGCGAGATCACAGACACTTTTCAATACGGTCACAAACCGCTGCGATTCCGCCGCTGAATCCTGGCTAAAGTTCATCGCATCCCTAGTAAAACTATGGAGTACGACGGACCGGCTGAGTTTTTTGTGGTGCAACTCTGTGGAGTTGAGCTCCTGCGGAGAGCACCGAGAAAGAAATTCAAGAAGAGGGAGTTTTTAGCCACGGATTGACACGGATGAAACACGGATTAGAGCAGTGTTTGCAGACATTGTCCGGCGATTACTGTCAGTTCAAAAGTATTCGATTGGCGTCCTGAGACAGTACAAACAGAGGATGATTTATTCCGTGTTTGATCCGTGTCAATCCGTGGCTAAAAACTCTTCTTTGTATCGTCGTCAGCGTCTTTCGATGTGGTATCGGAGGCGATGGCATGGCGGAGATCAGCGCAGTAAGATGTTGTGAACCACGTAAGAAATGCTTGTTTCCCATGGGAAGCTTGTGAGACAATAAACAATAGAAGTTAGGACACACCTCATGCGTCGTGTTGTTTGCTTTGTGTTGTGTGCAGTGCTGGGGTTCGGAATTCAGAATGGACAGGGGCAGGAAGTCGCCAGCCTCGAGAGCTATATCCGGCTACACTACACCAAACAAGAACACTTGGTGCCGATGCGCGACGGTGTGAAGCTGATGACGGCCGTGTACCTGCCGCGCGATACCAGTCAGACCTATCCGATCTTGATGAAACGGACGCCGTATTCTGTGGCCCCGTATGGTGTCGACAAGTTTCCCGCAACGCTCGGTCCGAGCGAACATTGCATGAAGGCGGGTTACATCTTCGTCAATCAGGATGTCCGTGGCCGGTTCCTGTCCGAAGGGGAATTCGTCCAGGTGCGGCCACACAATCCGCGCAAAGTAAAACCGACCGATATCGACGAAAGCAGCGATGCTTATGACACCATCGACTGGCTGATCAAAAATGTTCCCGGCCACAACGGGCGAGTCGGCATGTATGGCATTTCTTATCCGGGGTTCTATGCCTCTGCCGGAATGATCGATGCCCACCCGGCATTAAAGGCGGTCTCGCCGCAGGCTCCCGTCGGAGACTGGTATTTTGACGATTTTCTCCATAATGGAGCCTTTTTTCTGGCGCATGCTTATCGCTGGTTGGGCTTCAATGCGACCGAACGCCCCATGCCCACGGCAGAGAAGCCGAAGCCGCTGGAATACCCCAGCCTGGATGGCTATCGCCTGTTTTTAGAAGCCGGCAACATGGATGCGGTCGGCAAGCTGCAATTGAAAGAACCGATTCCGTTCTGGAATGAAATGTTGGCTCATCCCAATCGTGACGCCTTCTGGCAGCAGCGGGCGATCATGCCGCATCTGAAGAATGTGGCCCCGGCCGTGATGGTGGTGACGGGCTGGTATGATGCCGAAGATCTGTACGGTTCATTTGAGTCGTATCGTGCTATCGAGAAGCAAAATCCTCAGGCGAACAATGTGCTGGTCGTTGGTCCGTGGGCTCATGGCGGTTGGTTTGGCGGGGACGGTGAGCGTTTAGGACAGGTGACCTTTGGATCAAAAACGGCCGCATTCTATCGAGCGGAAATTGAGTTTCCCTTCTTCGAACGTTATCTGAAGGACGCCAAGAATCCGGCGCTGGCGGAGGCGACCGTATTTGAAACGGGATCGAATGTCTGGCGGACGTTTGACGCCTGGCCCCCCAAGCAGACGCAGGCCCGGCAGATCTTTTTGAAGGAGAAAGGGCAGTTGGATTTCACCGCGCCGACGACCAACGGCAGCTTTGATGAATATGTTAGCGACCCGGCGAAACCTGTTCCGTTTACCGAAGCAATTACACCGCGAATGACCAATGAATACATGGTCGACGACCAGCGGTTTGCCGGGCGCCGGCCCGATGTTTTGGCCTATCAAACGGCCGTGATGACGGACGACATGACGCTAGCGGGAACGATTGATGTTGATCTGTGGGTCACGACAACCGGTACCGACGCCGACTTCATCGTTAAGCTAATCGATGTCTTCCCGGATGGTTCTGACCCGGCCTTGCAGCCCGGCTACCAGATGCTTGTGCGGAGTGAAGTCTTTCGCGGCCGTTTCCGTAATAGTTTCGAGAAGCCGGAACCGTTCGTTCCCAATCAACCAACGAAAGTCCGCATCGAGTTGCTCGACGTGTTGCATCGCTTCACGAAAGGGCACCGGATGATGATTCAAATTCAGAGCACATGGTTCCCGCTGGTGGATCGTAATCCCCAGACGTTCGTG
>JAZKFE010000167.1:0-6721 GCA_040386595.1 Planctomycetota bacterium
TTATCTCCATAGGACTCTAATGTCGGTCGAGTTTCGTTCTTATGAAGAATTCTACTTGACATTTGCGATATCCTTCGTAAATATATCACCAATAAAGTCGTGAATATTGCATACTGCGTTGCTGACTGGCTTTCCAGAGGTACGCGGCACTCTCATTGGGAGTTACGCATGTTGTTTCCTCGGAAGTCGTTACCCTGCTCCGGTCCTGCTTTGACCGCACTGTCATGCGGCGAGCACATCTCGCCATTCGCACTGATGATGGGACTCAGAATGTCCTTCACCTCGGGCACCGAGCGAGGCGGCTTCTTGCATTCCCCACCAGCTTCGGATGCGGTTGGCTGGTGTTCTCGGAAGTGATCTTAAGGCACGCACGCTTTGGGTGATGCTGCACGCCAAGTCTTCGCCACCTTAAAAGGCGAGTTCGTATTCCATCGAAACACCAACTCGGTAGTTGACGGAAACGATCAAACATCTGTCGTAGTGAGCTGTGGTGGAGAGCTCAAACTGTGTGGCCCATCGCCCCTGGAGTTGTTCGCTGATCAGTCCGTACTGGCGCGTATACCTGGATTGCCTTGGTGAAAATCGGCGTCCCCACGTTGCGGTCGACGTTCTGAGAATAATGTCTGCCGTTGTGTCGCCATCGCATACGACGGAATCGATCTGAGTTCGTAGTCAATTATTTATACTCGCCTTGTTGTTCGAATTATGCTGCATTTTTTTACTGTCATTTAGCTGAGGAGTCCAATTATGAAATTGCCATCTTTTGAACCGCGACGTCGAAGTCGAGGATTCACGCTGATTGAGCTGCTCGTTGTGATTGCAATTATCGGAGTGTTAATTGCATTACTATTACCCGCTGTCCAACAGGCCCGAGAGGCTGCTCGGCGGTCTCAGTGCCGCAATAATTTGAAGCAGATCGGTTTGGCCATTCACAACTATATTGATCAGCACAATCGATTTCCTCCGGGACACTATTGGGCCAGCACCACCTCAGACCTGGGAGCGGATGGATCAGGATGGTCCTGGGGCACCCATCTCTTAGCACAATTGGATCAGGCTCCGCTTTATAACACTATCGATTTCACTGCATCCTGTTGCCTGCAGAATCCCGTGACACCGGGGCAAATTAGTAATGCGGCTGCTGTGCAGGTCGCATTGCCGATTTTTCTCTGCCCATCGGATATTGCACCCAAGGTCGCGAATACCCCTGCATTTGACGGGGTCCACCTGCAAGCCACGACCAGTTACTGCGGGAACGGGGGCTCACTGGATAACAGTCATTACAACGAGGACGGAGCACCGCATGCAAACGGAATCTTTATGCGGTTTCGTCTTTCAAGTTCTGTGGTCACGACATCAGTAACAAAAAAGATCGCTGAAATCACCGATGGGACGTCGAATACATTTTTAACATCCGAATCCGCATGGGCCATTTCGATTAGCGATGAAGGAACCGCGGGGCGCGTCGGACGCAAGCGATTTTATGGATCGGGCGCCGGATCAAATCGCTCAATCAATGAAGGTGTTGCTGCGATGAATCCGCCAAATTCGGCGGCTAACGCAACAATCCGTCGTGCGGCATCGAGTATGCACGAAGGTGGAGCGTTTTTCGGCATGGCGGACGGTAGCGTCCGTTTTGTCGGTGAGAACATTCAGCACACCGGCCGCACATGGGCTCAACGGAACACACCCAATCCAAACGATCCATTCGACGCCGCGAACGGTGGTCTGGCCTATGGAGTGTTTCAGCGTCTATGGTCGATCTCGGACGGCCTCGTGATCGGTGATTATTAATGAGCCGAAACGCACGAGGCTGAAGTGAATGATCGGAACGCCGATTCTTGTCCCGGCCAGATTCTTTCTACTTCGAATCAGGCCGAGACAACTTGGCAGTCAGTTGTCTCAGTGAAGCCCGTGGGGCGTTTCCCCGGGCTTCTGTATTTTATTCTCGGAAAAGCATCATGTTTCGGCCATTTCTTCCTCTGAAGGATTCCATTATCGCGCCTGCCTATTTTCTGGTCTTAGTTGGAACGCTGTCGTTCGCGGTCGGCTGCAGCGGACAAAAAATGCGTGAAGGGTTTGTCGATGTTCGTGGTACCGTCACGCTGGGTGGCGAACCTCTTCCTGATGCCCAAATCATTATTGAAACCAAAAACGGAACGAGCTTTGCCAGGACAGACGAAAACGGCGGATACGTCGCCGAGTACAGCAAAACGCTCAAGGGGGCTGCGGTTGGATCGGCCGTTGTCCGCATCAGTACCAAGGAAGTCTTTCCAGACGAAGATGTCTCTGGACTTAAAATCGATCCACGCTCGGGTGACCACATCAAGCCCGAACGTGTCCCACCGAAGTACAATACGAAGTCGGAGCTGAAAATCGAGATCGAAGAGGACGGGGGGCCCTATGACTTTAAACTGACTCCCCAATAGTCCGACCATACTCGGGGCCGATGCTAATCGAGCTAGTAGATCATTGCAGACATCTTGACTTTCTGAAAGAAGCTGGATTTTTATGAGGCAATTGTGTTGTTGCTTTTAACAGTGCTTGCCCACGTTGGCCGCGCGAGGCCTGTAACTCAAAAATCATTGTTTTGACATCTGACCGTCAATTCACAAACGATTCAACTCAAATTAGAGAGACGTCACATGCCGAGATTCTACATCGTGTTTGGACTCGTCGTTGCGTTGCATTGGATGACGCTGCTCACCTGCACGAACGCGGCGGAGACTGCTAAGCGGCCCAACATTCTATTAATCGTTGCGGATGATCTCGGATATTCCGACTTGGGTTTCCAGGGAGGCAAAGATGTTCCGACTCCTCATATTGATTCCATCGCAGCTGGAGGCGCTCGATTCACGTGCGGCTATGTGTCAGGTTGTTACTGCAGCCCAACTCGAGCCGGCATGCTCGCAGGCCGGTATCAACAACGTTTCGGTCACGAGGTCAATCCCGGACCGACAGCAAAAGGGAAAGGCTTGCCACTCTCTGAAACCACAATTGCCGACCGGTTCAAAAAAGCCGGTTACGCAACGGGCCTCGTCGGCAAGTGGCATCTGGGCTCCGATCCTCAATATCACCCCCAGCAACGCGGATTCGACGAATTCTTCGGCTTCCTGCCCGGAGCGCACACCTACTTCAACAAGGATGGTGCTCAGATCTTACGAGGCACAACAAAAATTGCTGAGCCCGAGTATCTGACCGATGCATTCGGCCGCGAGGCCGTTTCATTCATCGAACGGCACGACAAGCAACCATTCTTTTTATACCTCGCCTTCAACGCCGTACACACACCCATGGAAGCCAATGAAGATCGTCTGAGTAAGTTTGCTACGATCGATAAACCGCAGCGACGGACTTACGCGGCAATGCTATCGGCCATGGATGATGCCGTCGGCAAGGTGCTGAAAACACTGCAAGAAAAGAAGCTGGATGACAACACCTTAATCTTCTTCATCAGTGATAACGGTGGCCCCACCATGCAGGGGACGACAATCAATAGCAGCGTTAACGCGCCGCTGCGCGGTAGTAAGCGTACTACCCTGGAAGGGGGCGTACGGGTTCCATTTCTGGTCCACTGGAAAGGCCGCATTCCTGCGGGCACCGTCTACGACAGCCCCGTCATTCAACTCGATATCCAGCCGACAGCTCTTGCCGCTGCCGGAGTCGAGGTGAAACCAGAATGGAAGCTTGACGGCGTCGACCTTCTGCCCTACGTGACCAAGCAGCAAAAGGGTATTCCCCACGAGACACTCTACTGGCGAATGGGTGAGCAGAATGCGATTCGCCATGGAGACTGGAAACTGGTGCAATATGACCTGAATGTTGACAGTTATCCGACACGCGGAGTCTCCACGAAAAAGCTTTACCACCTGACCGAAGATATCGGTGAGGCAACCGACTTAGCCGCAAAAAATCCGGAGAAGGTTCAGGAGCTCGAAGGGCTCTGGCAAGCTTGGAATAAGGATTTGGTCACTCCCCTCTGGTAGTGGAGCTCGCAGAACGGCCCCTCAAGAATTCCTCCGAGATGGGATTGTCGTATGTGTTTATGTACTAACAAACGTCATGCGACGCTTCATCAATGGGCACTTTCATTATTAGGAGCGATGGGAATCAATACCCATCGAAATCAGTTTTGCTACACTATTCAATCAACTGAACTAACGGAATGAAATTCTACGAGTTTCTCTCGTAATGCGCCTCTCGATAACATCGTCCGACCTTGCGTCGGAAATTTTGTACGATTGGTAGTGGTCGTAAAGCCATGTTTGGTGCAATTTTTTATAACCCGCGTTGGCTTAGATTCAGAGCTCGCCATCCTCAAGGAACTCGCTGCACTACAGGCTGTTGAGGCAATTGGCGAGCGTTCTTACTCTCGTGAACTTGGGGCTTCTTGGGGCTGCTGGGGCTGGCACCCGGCGAGAAGGTCAGCGCGAGCTGGCGAATTTTATCGTCCGGCATTCCATTCGGAGGTCACCCAGTTGGTTTTGATAGGAATTCAGGATGATTTCGCTGCCATGGCTCCAAGTCACGATACGCTGGTCCGAAACGCGAACTTGGAAATCGAAGATTACTGAGAGGGTCAGTCTTCCGCGAAAAGTAGTGCACGCACAATCTTGATACTAGCTCCGAAATCGTTTGCGTCACGAACTACTTAGGGATCGCCGACACAACACGGATGCGATCCCTAAGTCGTGTTGTCTGTTGTTGATTATTATAGGGGACAGAGAACCCGCATTTTCGCACTTCATTGTAGATCGGAATGTTTATCAGAAGCGGTTTTGGCAAATCGTCCCTCAAAAACTCTGAAAATCCAACGAAATAGTGCATCGCAGGCTCTAGGTGGTGTCCCTCCGCCGCTGCCTTGCAAATGTGACTCGCGTGCAGTACAAAATCAAAGTCACGTTCTGTGCACTTGATGGTCCCAATTCCAATCTGTACTGATTGCAGTAGTTCCACCTTCCAATCGAACACTCCGCAGCGTGTCCAGAACGAGATTTTCGATGAAGAAGCAGCGGTTGGACCTAAAGCGGTTGTAAAACTAACGCGACACTTTCTGCGAGGACCTCGGGCCATGGAATCGCGACGTGAGTTTCTTCAAACAATCGCTGCCACAACAGCAGCTGGTTTGGTTGCAGCAGACGGAGTTGTCAACACTAACTCTGCGGCCGCGGCACAAGGCGACGGAGTCCAAGCCGTTCCGGTTGTGCATCCGCCCGAGCCTCCCCAGGGGCGCCTCAAGGATTTTTGGGCCGGGACTGTTAAAGAGCTCGTTTCCATTCCGATGCCGAACCTCAAGCCAGGTGAAATCGAACGCCATTCAATTTACTGCGGTATGCTTTCTGGGTTGTTGACGCACTACTGGAACGGCAACAAGAGGGGAAAAAACGGAACGTATCCTTGGCGAAAAAAACAGGCTTTGCCAAACGGACAATACCAGGGTGGCGACTATCTCGGGCACAACATTGCTTGCTTGGCCGTTGACGGAACAGGTGAGGTGATTGACTTCGACTTCAATCACAATGAGATTTTCAACAGCTCTGTGGAACATGCTGAATCGCGGCTTGTGCGGCGGATATTTAGTTTGGCGCAGCTCAATAATGGTTGGGAAGTGAAAGGATTCATGGCACCGGGTGTCGCGACGTCCTATAGTAATATCCTCGCCGATGTCACGATCTACACGTCGTTAGAATCTTGTTCTCAGTGTTCTGGGATCATGGCACTGGGGTCGGTCAAGGAAGTCGTATTCCTGCAACGCGACCCAGGACAGAACAGCATTGGGAATATTCTGCGCCAGTTGAGTCCGGAGAATTCCACTTTTAAAGCACCATTACCTATTCCGGCAGACGCATTAGGTTTTGCGGGCTTCAAGAAGCTGAGTGACGCTTATGACGAGTTTGTAAAGGGTGTCAAGGATGTTCCCAGTCAGGCCTTCTTCATTCCCAACTCTGGTACCCCTGATACGTCTTCGTCCATCACATCGTTTCTCTGTAATGATGCGGCATTGGACATTTTTGCGCAAGCGAAGAAGGAATTTGACGCTCTCGGAGTCCTTACGGTTCCGGACTATGTTCCGTTAAACGCGAGTGGAATGCCTATACCCAAGGCATTAACGAATCAGGAAGTGCTGGCACACACGCGGGCATTCCTGGCATATGCGGTAACAGAAGGCAAGCGGGGGACGCCCCATCAACTCTAGGTTGTCATCTTCGTTTGCGCGTACGGTTGGCGGATGAGACCATCGAATGCTTTTGGTGTCAAGGGAGTCCTTCGGTATCCCCAAGGACAACGCTCAGAAGCTCGAGGAAGTGGTGAGATGAGCTTTCGCTTTTCGATCGCGATACCTGCCGGAGTTGTGAGACGGCGCTTGGGTTAATGCTCGGCTTTCTTCGTAGACTTTCGGGGTCAACATGTCTTCGAGACGTGATTTCCTTAAGGATCTTGCCACAGTTACTGCTGTCGGCACGTTCTGTCAAAATCCTGCAACCAGCCGGGTAGTTGCAGCCGACTTGACCGATTCCAAGTGTGCCTATTTCCAACCCACGACATTGGAAGACGCGCTCAAAATCCGCACACATTTTCAGGCCGGCGTCGTCCCCATTTGCGGAGCCACGATCGTCGGACGCGACGTTCGGTTTGGTGGGTATGAGGGAAAGCGGTTCTTGGACTTGAGTCGAGTGGAAGGTTTATCGGGTGTCAGAATACTCGACGACAAAGTGGAGAT
>JAZKFE010000167.1:6731-11599 GCA_040386595.1 Planctomycetota bacterium
TGGTGCCGCAACGACATTCGCGTTTCTGGAAACCGCTCCGACGTCTCAATCGCTGCGAGAAGCTGCTAAGGGAGTAGGCGGCCCAGCCATCCGACACAAAGCAACTCTCGGGGGTAATTTAGTTGCGGCCAGATTTGATGGAGATGGGTGCGTCGCCGTCCTTGCCATGCCGACAATTGTAGAAGTTGCCAGTCTGGAGCGTGGCACCCGCCAAGTGCAAATCGACGAATTTTTTAAGGAGAAAGAAGGACTTACGTCGCTATTGCCAGACGAATTGCTCACCAGAATCATCATCCCCGCAAATTGGAGAACGGGTTGGTATGAGATTGGAAAGCGAGAAGGTGCTAGTCATAGTATCATCTGCTGTGCGATAGGCATCTCTCCACAGGGAGATGTGAGAATCGCGTTGGGTGGTGCCGGACCGAGTGTCTGTCGTTCGAAAGCTGCCGAAGATCAGATCAAGCGAGATGGCCTGAATCCTGCCGCGATAGCCACGGCGGCACAAGCCGTTATCACCGAAGTTAGCCCCGAATCAAATCTACACGCCTCAGCCAACTATCGGCGTGCGATGTGTGGCGTGATGGTCAAACGAGTCTTAAATGAGCTGCTGGATCGGCGGCCCTCTAAGTAAATCCATTCTACTCCCAACCCGGAATGGGAAGATCGCGATGAAGTTCGATGTTCAGACCAAACTCCGATTGACGGTCAACGGTAAGCCAGCTGAACTTACCATCGACTATGACGAATCATTGCTGTCTGTATTGCGTAACCGCCTCGGTTTAACTGGTACCAAGGGAGCCTGTTTGCAAGGCGAATGTGGCGCCTGTACGGTCCTCGTGGATCAAGTGCCTACGAACAGTTGCATCGCATTGGCGATGCAGGCATGCGAGAAGACAGTCGAAACGATTGAAGCCGTTTCGCTGACGCCGACCGGGGAATTACTATCCAAAGCATTTCTTTCGGAGGGAGCTTGTCAGTGTGGCTACTGCATTCCCGGAATGCTCCTTGCTTCAAAACCGCTTGTCGAGAACAAGCTCCCAGTCGATGACGCAGCCATCCGTGAGGCGTTGGAAGGCAACTTATGTCGGTGTACCGGCTATACCGCGATTCTTAAGGCCATTTCAACGGTGTGTTCCGACTAGAATCTTAATAGGGCCTTGCCGTGCAAGACATTTCCCCCAAGCCACTTCTCGACAATGTTGAACCGATACGTACGCCGTTCGCTGAAGTGATTCACGGACCTGTCGGACAGTCGGTGCCGCGAGTTGATGCTCTAGCCAAAATTCATGGCAAGGCGAAGTACGGGGGAGACCTTATTCCCCTGACTGCCGATTTGCACGTTGGGGTGGTGCGTTCAAAATTCGCTCATGCTGAAATCCTCAACATTGATACCGATGAGGCCCGGCAGGTAACCGGTATCGTCGGTGTTTACACGGCCAAGGACGTCCGAGGCACAAATCGAGTTGGCTTGATTTTTCGTGATCATCCGGTTCTGGCTTCCGAGAAAGTGATGTACCTAGGGGATGCCGTTGCGCTGGTGGTGGGCATATCTGAGCGTGCCATCAGCTCGGCGAAACATCGTGTAAAAGTCGGATACAATCCTCTGCCAGTCGTGGGCTCGTTGTCCGAGGCATTGGCTCCCGATGCGCCGGAGTTACGACCGGGTGGGAATGTCATGGGAGGTAAGCGGCTGCACCGAGGGGATGCTGCCCGCGAGTTTGCAAATCCTGACAACATCATAGTCGAGGAGACATTTCAAACCCAAACGGTAGATCATGCGTTTCTCGATCTTGAAGCGGGAGTCGCGATATTTAATGGTCAGCTACTGACGATTCACGCCTCAGGCCAGTGGGCTCACGAGGATCGACGACTAGTGGCCCTCGCCGTCGGCTTACCGTTGGAGCAAGTGCGCATTCAGTGCCCGGTTACGGGAGGAGCATTTGGTGGACGCGAAGATATCAGTATCCAGGCGATGCTCGCAGTTGTCGCCCTTAACCATCCAAACAAGCTGGTGGCACTGAAGTATGATCGAGAAGAGTCAATGATCGTGAGGCACAAGCGGCATCCGATTCAATTCCAATATCGTTTGGCGGCCACCCCGGCCGGCCAAATCGTTGCTGCACAGATCAAGATATATTCCGAAGAAGGGGCATATGCTTCGACAGGGCCTGCCGTGCTGCGTAAAGCGGCGAGTCATTGTACCGGTCCTTATTTGGTCCCCAATATCTCGTGTGATGTCTACGGAGTTTATACGAACAACAACCCGAAAGGTGCGATGCGGGGGTTTGGTGCAGTGCAGATGGCTGTTGCCTACGAAGGAATGATCGATCGCCTGGCGGCCCGATTGAATGTTGATCGATTGGAGGTCCGACGACGTAATCTGATTCGACACGGCGACCCCGTAACCACCGGTCAACGGATTGCTAACGCCTCGGTACGCGAATGTTTGGACGCAGCAGTGCAGCGATTTCAATCGACAAAAGGAAAGGAAGTCAGGCCGCTCTTGTCTCATGAGCGACGAGGGATTGGATACAGCTCAATCTGCTTTGGATTGGGGTATGGCGACGGCTTTCCTGATGCGAGCCGCGCTCGAGTTACAGCCCAACCAGATCGAGTGTGCGTTTACACAGGTGCCGTTGACTACGGGCAAGGAATCACCACGATTGCTGCCCAGATCGCGGCCGAAGTGTTAGGTCTCTCCGTTCGAGACATCGAAGTAGTGACTGCAGATACGCAGCGAACACCGGAAGCAGGTTCGACGTCTGCTTCGCGGCAAACGTACTTTTCCGGCTCGGCAATTCGTTTGGCGGCTTCAGAATTGAGAGCTGAACTCCTCGACGTCGCGAGTCACATTCACCGTGTCCATCCTGTTGAACTCCAGCTATTGGAAGGGCACCTTGTCGGCCGGTTCGATGCCAAGATAAAAATGCCCTTTAAAGATCTGGTTCTCCAGGGAAAGAGACGCGGGTTCAAGCTGGAGGGGGCCGCTGTGTTTGAGTCGAACACGGTCTGCGAGGATTTTTCGAATGGGCAGTCGCCACTGGCATTCGCTACCTACCTATTTGGCGCGCATGTTTGCCAAGTACGCGTAGACATTGAAACTGGGGTGGTAACTGTGGAGCGTTTTGTGGCCTGCCACGATGTCGGGCGCGCCATCAATCCTCAGTCGGTTGCGGGGCAAATCTCTGGTGGTGTCGCGCAAGGGATTGGAATGGCATTGATGGAAGAAGTCGTGATGGACGCGGGGGCCATGCGTTCCATTAATTTTCGAGACTACCTCCTACCTACAACTCGAGACGTGCCTGCAATTGAAGCGGTGATCGTGGAATCGCATGATCCGACTGGACCTTTCGGGGCACATGGTGTTGGTGAACCGCCTGTCGTGGCTTCGGTTCCAGCCATCTTGTCAGCAATTTCAGATGCGATCGGAAAATTCGTGAGCACGACGCCTTGCACTCCAGAAAAAGTTTGGAAACGTGTCAATGAGCGCTAATCCTCTCAATTCCAACAAACCAACGCCCCAACAGCCTGATTCTACCGGCGACCAGTTGCCGGCTTCGGGGGGCGCGGAGATTCGCATCGATCCCTTCGATCTACAGAAGGTGGCAATGTTGTCTTCGGCCCGAGCGGTTGCGCAGGAACACATTTTCGCCATAGACACTGCGATGCGTGCGAACTATGACTTACTGCGTGCCAAAGTCGTGATGTCGATTCGCCCTGTTATCGTCGTGCAGTTCGACTTCTCTGGGGGAACTTATAATCTGTTGACCAACGATCGCCAGATCACGGTTCAGCCTGTCCCCAGAACGTTTGAGCAAATCAAGTCTATTTGCCATGCACCGCTCGGGATCTACACCATTCTCGCACCCTATTTGAATGGGCCGGCAAGTTTGGAATGGATCAAGCCATTAGATGATTTTCGGATCGTCCTGGCTCGTGGTTTAGAAACGCTCAAGGCGACCGACCTCGACCCGCAAGTGACCGCTTGGTGCAGCACGGTTCTCGCAAACTCGATCAAGTACATCGAAGCTTCTATTCGAGATAAATTATTCTCGGTGACCACGTTTCAAGACTATTCAAAATCGGTTTTCGAAGCGATCAGGCTTAACATGATCCATGCGGCCAAGATTCAAGTAACCGCCATCGTCAAACTGCTGTTGCAATGGAAAAAGGAGTTAGGGGCAGAGTGGGAGAATCTTTACACGGTGATCCTCACCACATGGACCATTGAAGAGGAGAATCAACATTGGTTGGTGTTCCGCGAGTTAATGGAGCGGAGCAAGCTTGAACAGCGTTTGTACGTCGTATCCGTCGGGAATGCGTCTCATAACACGGTTGACGTGGCCCTCATGAACCTCGCGATAATTGTTCAGGACAAAATTGCGGGACACCTCGTGTTCGCTCATCACTCCGCAGCTGCGACAACAATGAATGTCAACCTGGCCTCCAGATCCGATCTGCTTAGCGGGTCGGTCAGGCAGGTATTGAAAGAGATCCTGGCAGCTTATAACGGTTGAAATCGTCATCGCCCCCTTTCAGGATCCGAAGCGTTCGCCGAAAACGTTCGCGGTCATCTTCTAGGGGGAACCTGACTAGCCCACCATATCATCGAGGTCGAAATGAACTTCAAACAGATCTTCGCTCTGCTAATGGCGTTTATTTGCTCCATTTCAGGGCACTTTGCACTCGGTGAAGAACCTCGGTTGCTGATCATGGATGAACTCAGTGGGGATTGCGGATTTGGGTTGATCGGACTCTATGGACACGGACGAGTGAAGCCAGCTGCCGTGTGTGTCAGCTACGGCACGGCTTCGCTGGATCTGGCAACACGGAATGCGCAAGAGTTATTGCAGTTGCTAGGAGATTCT
>JAZKFE010000167.1:11609-57457 GCA_040386595.1 Planctomycetota bacterium
CCTTATATGTGGGGGCCGCGGGGCCTTTGACTCAACCCACATGGGTCAAGACATTGCCTCGCTTTTATGGCACCGACGGCAAGGTCGGAGTGGACTATCGAACACTGTCGCAAGCGGTGCCGCGACCAGCGCCCATTCAAGGGCAAGATCGATTCTTTAAGCTACTCGATCAATCTTCTACCGGTTCACCCAATATATTATGCGTACTTGGCCCCTGGACGGACATCGCAAAGGAGTTGAGGGAGGCGGACAAAGAACGACGTCCTTCGTACCTCAAGAATGTGTCTGCAGTAATCACCGTGGCAGGAGCCTTCGCTCTTGATCACGACGGGAAAAGTATTGGTAACGAAGGCCCAGAACGCCAAGCGGAATACAACGTTTTCCTTGATCCCGATGCATTGATCGAGGGGGTGACTTATTTCAATCGAGAAAAGATTCCTGTCTACGATATCAGCTGGTCATTTCAGGGGCGCTGGCGCCTGTGGCGTCCACTCCTGGAAACGCTTAAGCCGAAGAATCCTGACGATGGAGCAGCTTGGGCCGCAATTCTCCTCGCTAACGGATTTTATACTTTTCACGGTGGAAACACGGTGACTGCAGGAGGCGGAGTTGGACAAAGAGCATGGATGACAGCCGATGCGCATGCCTTGCTGTTCGCAGAAACGCTCTGCACACGACTTCAAACAGGGCCATTGAAGGAAAACGAGAAGCAGGTCAGCCACCATAACTCTGCGTTCAAATTGACGCCGACGGCATTTATTGTCATCAGCAACGACAAGGTGCCCGCGCAATATGGGCGAACCATTCGCGTGGAAGACTTGGCGCTAGCGGGTTTTAAAGATTCAACGGAATCTCGCCGCCTAAATGTCGTGGAAGTCAATTTGGATGGTAGTGAGCAAGATGCTTTAGCGACTTTCTTGCGAGGGATGAGATTGGAGATTGACGAGACAAAGTGGAATGACATCAACCGCCAGCTGTCCACGCCTCACCCAGCTTCCCCAACAAAGTAGAAATCGACAAACCGAATAGATCTGACCAATCGTATGATTCGGTATGCACCAGAAGGTGCCTGATCTGAATGCGGTATCTATGTACCATATTTTTCCAATGACAGAAGCTAACACCATGCACAGAACGTCCACCATCAATGCCATGCTAGTCGTCATTTGGTGCTACCTTTCACTGTGCTACCCTACTTGGGCAGATAATGAGGCACAGCCCCCAGTAGCCAAGCTACCTGCGGTCGTCAGCGAAGTGGAGCAGTTCTTGGCAGAGACGATGCCGACGCACAAGGAGGGGACCGAGGCGTACTATGCAACGATTGCTCTCGAAGAGGCGTTGAAGGCATTTAAGGAAGGGAACTATGGAATTGGTTCGATTGTTGTTCTCAAGTGGAAGAATGAGGTCTATGAATTTCGAGGGCGTAATGCGATGGTTACGGGGTTTGGTCTACGCGATCATGCCGAGGCTCGTGCCTTAGACCGAGCGGTTGTGTTTCTGGCTGGACTTCGCGGGAAAAAGGTTGTAGCAACTGCTCAGGATCCCCCCATTGACAGTATTAAGCCCGATCGTACGTATGCCGCAAGGACAGATTATCTCAAGAAGATCCCCGATGGCCTCCACGTTTTAGGCACCCTTGAACCTTGTCCGATGTGTATGGTGATGATGCTCAATGTGGGGGTGAAAAGCAGTAAGAGCCTTTCCAAGGACGGCGAACTTAAACTCATCAATGGGCGCTGTATTAGCGACGGTGCTGCCTTGGCCACCGACGATAAGTTTGCAGGAGCCCCCGTTATCTGGCAGTTTATTCGAGAAAAGCAAGGGCTCCATTTTCAACTTTACGAGAACGATAAGCGTCTGTCCGATCTGGGCTTGCGGATTTTTCTTGAGACCCGGAAGCAGATCGACGAATTGTTGGCGAGCCAAGGCGAAGGCTGATGCCTGCGGCACTCTCCGGTGAATGTCGACATTTTCCGCATTGATTCCGCATTGCCCTACGTTGTCCTTACGAAAGGCCGGAATGGATGGCCATTCAGATAAGGCGTAGCGTCACACTGTTGTGGTGACAAACTATCGAATGCTTTATGAATTGGTGACGGCCTGGGCGATTTCGTGTTTGACGCGCAGTGCAGGTCCCCCCTTAAGATCCGCCGCGATTGTTTTTTGCAAGAAGGAACCGTGATGACTTTAAGATTCCCAACCTGGTCAAGCGCGTCGTACGCAAAATGTATCGTCTCTTTGGTCCTCGTCTGTGGAAATGTCAGCTATGCCCATGCCGGCGACGAAACCCTCACGACGGCGGACTTTGGCGTGATCACCTCGGAGATTGAGAAGACCGTTGAAAAATACGGCCGAGAGTCCACCTGCGTGGTGTTTGATTTCGACAATACTTTGTTGGCGATGGACTCGGACTTAGGTAGTGATCAGTGGTTTGAATGGCAGAATGGGCTGCTCAAGACAGCCCCGAATTCGGAGTACCTGGTTGCGAATAATTTTGATGGGCTTCTTCGAGTCCAGGGGGTGATTTTCTCGTTGTCGCGTATGCATCCTCCGGAGGAACGTATCCCCGAGTTCATCGAGAAAATTCAAGCGAAATGCGATTCTATGATAGTCATGACCGCAAGGGGCGATGCATTCCGAAGCGACACGATTGATGAACTGCGAAGGTGCAAGGTTGACTTTGCCCGTTCTGCGATTCCGATAACCGAAGTGCGTGGATCTTTTTTTCCATTTGATCCAGCGGCTCCTGAAACGCGAGGATTGTCTTCTGCGCAGGTTGCCGCGTTTGGACTTACTGAGCTGCGTACAGTCTCCTATTCAGATGGAGTATATATGGTTCAGGGGCAACATCGCGGAGCAATGTTGAAGTGCTTGCTCGGCAGAAGTGAGAGAAAGTACAAGGCGATTGTGCATGTCGACGACCAATCGAAGTATTCGCAGCAGATTGTCGAATTACTGGGGAATAGTTATGCGGTCAGAGGATTGACCTACACTCGAGAATCGGGACGCATGGCGAGATTTCGTTCGTCAGACAAAAGTACCGTTATTTCACAATGGCGCGGGCTCGAGCATGTGATTAAAAATACGTTCGACAACGCTTTGGATTAGGGGGCCGAGTTGCTTCACGCGTGGCGGGAAATGTGGAGCCCGCCACAATCTTTGCGATTCAATTCGTGTGAGTGCGCGATGGTACCTTCATGGCACACTTGGTGTGTCTCTACACCAAGTGCAGCAGGCATGCCAACACTCCGGAGTGCTAGCGGCTTTACGGTGCCGGTTGGGGCTGCTGCAGATGATCGACAAGAACCTCACATGCACGCCGCACCTCTTGCACCGTTGCCGGAGCATCGAAACGAAACAAGCCTGATAGTCCCCGCTCTTGCCGCGTTACGCGAATCGCACTCTTGATTGCAAAAAAAACAGAGACAGCCAGTATAAGTGGCGGCTCTCCCACTTCCTTTGACGAAAACAGAGAGGTGTTAGCCTCGGGAATATTCGCCACCAATTCACGTGGGAATAAGCGAACGTTAAACTCGAGCGGAATCGTAGCGTGGGCTGGTGGCTTGTAGTTCCACGTATTAACCGTGTTTAAACGTCCGCATTCGTCTCCTGTGTGTTGAAATACCAAGTTCTCACTTAACACGTAGCCTAGTCCCTGAACGAAAGCGCCTTCAACTTGGCCAACATCCAGCGCGGGGTTTAAGCTTGAACCAATGTCGTAGCAAATGTCCACGCTCAGTACCTTGGTTTCGCCCGTCAGCACATCGATCTCAACCACCGAGGCGGCGGCCGAGTATGTGAAGCCGACAAATGAATCCACTGCTCCACGAGGAACAGGGGATGAGGCAATCTCAATACCCGGAATTTCCGCCTGTTGCGAGGCCGGCTTGAAGGTTATCGCTGGTACTGGAGATTCCCCACCGCGAATTTTCGCAGTGAAACTCGAGATAAGACTGACTCGTTCGGTATAGGCGAGTTGCACTAGATTCTGCCACATGAGCTTTGCCTGACCGTGTTCATTGCGGGTTTCGGCTGCCCAACCTTTGCGACCGTGGTTCCAGAAGTCGATACCGTTCTTGACGCACCATTCCTCACCTTTCTCGGTCAGCTTGCTATAGCCGAACTGGATTAGTCGATCACGGAGCGCTTCGCATGTCTCCTTTACTGCCTGTCCATTATAGGCCGTACCAGTCGATCCTCCGGTGCTGGTTGGATTCGGTGTCACGCTGGTGCGCGGGCCCTCCACTCGGATTAGGTCGATGGGAATGTTCAGAATGTATGACGCGATTTGAGACACCAAGGTTGTAATACCCTGCCCCATCTCGACTCCGCCTTGATGGACGACGACACTGCCATCGCCAGAATAAACCACGACTATTGCGGCAGCTTGCTCAAGTTGAAGTAGGTTGTATCCCGATCCATACTTAATAGGAATCATCGCGATTCCCCGTTTTCGCCAACGGTTGGTGCGATTAAACTCTGCAACGTCCTGCCGTTTCTTCTCGAAGTGACATTCCTGCTTAAGATAGTCCCAGACGTTTCTCAAATAGCAGTCGGACAATGCTTGGCCAAATGGCGTGACATCGCCGCGCTCGTAGAGATTCGCTTCTCGGATTTCCTCTGCTGTGCGTCCAATCGCAAACGCCGCGTCGTCGATTGCGTTCTCGACGATCAACATACACTGGATATCACCAAACCCTCGCATCGCTGTGCTTGGGGCCTTATTGGTACGACAGACGTCGATATCATTCCGAAAATGTCGAATGCGGTAGGCGTTGTCTACTCGTAGCTGCATGCAATTCGATACAATAAAGGAACAGTCATAGAACGCGCCGCCATCGCCCCACATCCTGCTCTGAAAACCTCGAATAATGCCCTTGTTGTCGACGGCGATCTGGTATTGGCCGTAGTACGCATGCCGTTTTCCGATCATGCTCGAGTCTTCGTTGCGAGGCATTACCAATCTAACGGTTTCCTTGCACTTGTAAGCCGCCACCGCTACGGGACCGGCGACAAACCGACTCTGCTCTGACTTGCCGCCGAATCCACCGCCGAGTTGCTGGGTCTCAAGATCGATCTTGTTGTAATGAATTCCTAGGGCCATCGCGATTGTCTGGTGCACCTCCATGGGACTCTGCGTAGACGAGTAAACGCGATAATTGTCTCTGCCGACCGGCTGGACAATGCAACCTTGCGTCTCCATATAGAAATGCAGCTGTGCGCCCGTCGTTTGCGTTGATTCGACAATCTGACAAGGAACACCATCCAGTTCGGAGCTTCGAGCGTAAATCTCTTTGTCCAACGGAGCCCTACTCTGTGTTGTCCACTCAAATTCACTTCCCGGCCGAGTCACTCGCCAAATGTGGGAGATAAACGGCATTGCCTTTGGGTTATCCGGAAATATGCTTCCCATTCGGATCGCGTCATCGAGACTGGCCACCGGTCTGTTCCAGGGAGAGGGCCAGGGCACGTGAGTGTATCCAATGCATAATCGAGCAACGTACTCGGCGATAGCATTAGCATCACGTTCACAACGCGCCACTACCAAGCAAATGGCCTGTCCGACGTAATGTACTCGTTCCACTGCGAACAGCGGCTGATCGGCCCCCATCCCCTGCAGATTGATTCCGTGAGCTGGAACATCTTCGTGCGTGACTAAATTGACAAATCCGTCACACTGTTGTTCCAGGAGCATGCTCAATCCGTCCGTCGTAACGCGTTCCTGGGTATCTGGATTCACAAAATAGAACTCTGACAATCCGCGACGACTAAGAACAAATGCCGCATGAAGGGTGCGTGGAAGAATTGGAAGCTCTTGAGTGTAACGCATCTTGCCCAGGGCCTGGCTAAGTGCCATCACGCTCACATGGGGTTGTGACAAGGGGGCCCGAAACCCCGGCACAGTATATGATTGCCTTCCGGTGCTCACTGGCCATCGCCCCCATGAAGAATGGGCAACCGAACGCAAATCTGCATTTACGTGTTGGGGGGCAGTAGAATGAAGTGCATTCACAAGTGTCTTGTAGAGAAATGAAACCGCCAACTGAGTCCGATACTCATCGCTGAAGCCGTCAGACGATACTTCTTGAAGACGGGGCCGGCAACGAACAATCAACGTCTCGATTTCCTGGATAAGTGTATCAGCTAAGTGTTTAAAGTTATCGAGGGATATTCCCTGTGACCTTATGAGCGACTCGGTCTGGAAAGGTCGCCACGGATGCGGTGCGAGTCCTCCATATACAAGAGCGATCTCACTGATTCGAGAACTATCATCGAAAACAAGTCGCGACGTTGCGTTCAGAATACTGTGAGCGTTGACTTCTCGCAGTGCCACTTTCTGAGATAACACAACTTCGTTTCTCTGGGAACGGACAAAGGAGAAGGATATTAGTACGATGTCACTTGCGAATGATTCATCGGCGATGCACTCATCGACTAGTTGCTCAACGGTGCATTCAACGTGCGATGTTATGGACACTCGATAGTAGAAGACTTTAGCGTTGACGGCCACAAGTGCAGTTGCAAGATCGGAGGCAAAGGGGGGGCCGTGGTGAATGTGCTTTAGTACGAGTATCAGATTTCCCGCAACCGTAGCCGCATTTCTGACGATGCGTCCTGCAGTGCGATCGCACATTGTTTTAATTGCAACAAAAGCCGAAAAGTCGTTGTCGGGACTTCCGCGGAGAACCTCACTAAGCAATTCAATCAGACGGGAGTAGGTAACTGCAGCTCCAATCAATATTTTGTCTTGCTCAACAAGCTCCTGCTGGAGCTCAGCGATGAGTCGGACGTCGATTAGAGTATTTGTGTCAAGAAACTCTCTTGGGTATATCCCGAATGACGTATGGCCCGATACAAGTGTTAAAGGCTTCGAGTGAGTTTTTCGTAAGAGTGAGTATAGTTCTTCAAGGGTGGTTGGCGTAAACCAAGTCTTCTGGCCATTCGATACTTCAACGGGAATGGGGCCGGTTTTGGCATCATCCGGGAATGGTATCTGCACCTGTTTGCATATCTCCTGCAAGGTGCAATCGTCATCTGGGAGACAATTCATACGCTGTTGTTCGTCTTCTGCCGACCAGTCGACAGCGAATGTTTTCATGCCGGTCAATATTGGGCGATACCCTGTGCATCGACAGATGTTCCCGTCAAATATCGATTCGATCTGCGCCTTCGTTGCGATTGGGGTGTTTTTGAGAAACTCTGTCATGTTCATGACAAAACCGACGGTGCAGTATCCGCATTGCGTGCCGTTGTTCATGGCCAGTCTGAATGCAACAGGGTTCACGCCGTTGTGTGAGTGCGTTGTCAGAGGGGGCGAGTGGTCTAAGTTAGATTTTGTTCTCATCTGATCGGCAATATTACGTGCCTTGAATACGTTCGGTAATGTCGGCTGCGATATTGGAGACGCAGTCTGTGAGTAAGTATTCGAATGATGTAAAAAAGCAGGTGTCGTTGGCCTGGCCGTGCCGGTTCCTTCGATCGTTGTCACCGATAGACCACCGAGTGAGCAGATTGGTCGCAAACAAGAGTTAATTGCGAGATGTTCAACATCGTGTCCCTTCCATCTCGAAAGGATCACTGTGCAGGCGCCACATCCACCTTCTCCGCAGCTTTTCTTGGCGCCCGTCAATCCTATTTCAGGTGACCTTAAGTAGTCGATTAGTAATAGATGAGGAGAGGGGCATTTTACCTCGACGTGCTTACCATTCAGATAGAACGTGACGGTATTCTTCACGGATATGTCTCACTTTAAAAGCTGAGGGGCATTTTATGAATGTGATTTAAGTTATAGTGCGCAGGAATGCATGCTTGGCAATGTTGGAATGGTACCAGCGATCGTTGCGATGTAATGTTACCGTGAATCAGGATTGTTGTGCGAGCTTGCATGTGGGAGAGTTGACGATTTTGATGAGTACGTGTTTGAAAAGTGAAGTAATTCGCAACAGATTGCCAATGCAATTCCAAATGGTGTACGACCACCAAGGTCCAAGCCACACGGTGAGTACAGGCATTCCTGTGCAAGTAACGATAGTTCTGTGTCTAAAGAGTCCCAAAGGAGTGCGGCCCGTGAACGACTGGCAATTACTCCAACGTAGCGAGGTCGCCGACGGAGTACATCTTGGAGCCAAAGGTGATCACCCTTATGCTGAGTCGCAATAACTACGCATGTGTGTGGATCAACGACATCGGCGCGATACGCATCATCGTCGAGGATGCAACAAACTTGAGGAGCGTATTGACCAGACCTGGCCAATGAACTGTAGAGGGTGATAGTCCATCCGAGAGAGGTCGCCACTTCTGCGATGCACTCCGTGATCCGATTATGCCCGATCAGCACAAGTGCCATTTGTGCCGGTCCTGTTTGTGAGTGTCGAGTAGAGAGGGGCTGGTTGTGACAAAGTCGCATTCCGGAACGCGAAGTTTCCATGGCTAGCAGGCGGCCAGCGACACTGATCGCTGCCATCTCTGGAGAGTTTGTGTTTGAGAGGATGCCGGGGGAGGTGGTATTGCTTGCACGCGAGTAGATTGCAAGTTTCGGTTCGTCCGAGGTGTTGTGCACTGCATAGTCTGCAGTACCCCATTGGGTTGTAGACTCGACGGTTTGAACTGCGAATCCGAGTCGCCTCGCCCATCGTGCAAGAAGCTCGGCTCCGGATACGGAAAGGTGGATTGCGAGTTGTCTTGGTGGCGACACCGGTTCGATGTAGACATCCATGCTGCCTCCACAGGGCATTCCGACTCCCCTCCACTCATCGTTAAGGTCGACGTTGACGAGTCTCGGGACACCAGCGTGAAGTGCTTCAATTGCCTGCTGTATTACGAAGCTTTCGGCACAGCCGCCACCAATCCACCCATGGATATTGCGACCTTCTTTCGAGACGATCATTTTCGAACCAGGATGCGCGGATGCGGATCCGTGTATCTCAACAACCGTCGCAATTACCAGCGATAAACCGTTACAGATTGCGTTTTGTATTAGTTGGTAGTGTCCCTCGCTGTCATATCGATTTGGACTCACGTCAGCCATCGGGTTCTCCGGCTAGATTTACTCGCGAAGTATAGTTGCACTTGATCGGAAGAGGATTTAGCATGACTACGGGGTTATGCTGCACTGACTCATCCGATCGAATATGTTTCAGAGGATTACGGATTAAAGAAATGCCTGATGTTCCGCATGATCCAAGGCCTCGCTCGAGGCTTGATATTCCGGAAGACTTCCAAAGTGTACTGCAGGATCATTCGAGGCATCCCCGTCGTTTCGGGGCAATTGCTAATTCTGATCTGAAAGGCAACGCTGTAAATGCTGCTTGTGGCGATCGCTACTGCGTGTATCTCAAGATTAGTGGAGAGGTAATTAGCAACTGCCAATTCACGGGAAATGGATGTTCGATTTCGATGGCATCTGCTTCCATGATGGCCGAGTCCATGTGCCTGATAACGTCGTCGAGCGGGATACTGATGACAAGAGAGTTCTTGTCGCAGTTCAGTCGAGGTCAAAGTGTCCTCGGTAGCGAGGTTCTCGGTGAGCTCAATGGATTTACCGCATTGGGGCTTAATAGGATGCGTTTGAATTGTCTTCTATTGCCTTGGCGTGCATTGCTTTCAGCGTTGGACTGCGCTGCGGCACGGTAGGTGCATTCTGGATCCGTGTGATATTAATCAGAAACGATTACCACTCGATTCTGGTCTTCTTTCACAGTGCTCTCCTCAAGCGAAGTGAAAACATCTCTAGCTGCCGACATAGGAGATATCGCAAAATTGTAGTTCACGCGTGAACGGAGAAGGATATCAAACGAATAGTGACATCGGAAGGGCTCTGGTTTCGTGTGTCGGATTGCGATTGGACACATTTCGGATGTCGACGGTTTTGCCGAAATGTCTTGTGTATTCGCTTGAACGGTCAAATGTCAGTCATGCGACCGACACCGCCCACTCGGGTAGTGTCTTGGGAGATCAACCCTATTTCTCGCATTGAGAATCACGGTAATGCGCGAACAAGGAGTCGGACATCGGCTGCCCGCCGTGAGAACGATTTCGGAATGCCACCAAGTCATATTTCAAAACACATCTTTCAGTCGGATCGTGCTCAGTGATTCAAGTGGTGATTCTACCCGGGCGGCAGGTGGTCTCATGCCGCACGCGATCGCTCGTCGTTGCGCCGCGACTGGAGTCTGTGAATGAATTCTCTCGTCGCTGATCATTCGTATCACTCCGATTGACAATCTCAGGACTTTGACGATATGTAACAGCCCTTCTGGAGAAACAATGGTGACTACCCGAGTAAGCTTGTCGATACTCGCTAGGGTTACCGCATTCTATGGGCGATGATCAGTAGGCGGCTATGACGCTTCGGCTATTGGTACCTTTTCACAACGCTGGGCCGTGCATTTCCGGCTGCTTAGAGAGCGTTCGCCAGCAGTCCATCACGGACTGGCATTGTTATCTTGTCGACGATCTTTCCGGCGATGGTTCGCTGAATATTGCTCAATCGTTCGTGGAGACCGATTGTCGTTTTACCCTCGTACGAAATTCAGAACGTCGTTATCAATGTGGTAACTACCAGCTAGTTCTCCGAAACCCCGAATTCCAGGATGAAGATATCTGCATTTCGATCGATGCCGACGATTGCCTTCCGGATTCCGCGGTGTTTCAGCGTGTCGTGAATGTGTATGAGGATTCAGGCATCTGGATGACTTACGGGAGTTTCAGGCGTACTCAAGGAAAGTCGGGTGGCTGTGTTTGTGCTCCGCTGGCCGATACGGCTCGTGTTCGACAACTGCCGTTGGGGGACATCGCATCTACGAACTTGGCGCTTATTTTTATGGAAGCAGATCCGGCCTGATGATCTACTTGGACCGGATGGAGGCCTGCTTCGGACTGCTGGAGATCTGGCGTTCATGTTTCCGATGATCGAAATGGCCGGGAACGATCATCTGAAATTCTTAGATAGCGTCAACTACATCTACAACGCCGCAAATCCTCAATGTAACCATTTCGTCCTCGCGGATGAACAAAAGCGGAACGCTCAGTTCTTGCGTTCCAAGCCACCATATGCCCCTCTGGCGAGCCTCTCTAAATATCCAAACGTATTGCGACCGCGGGCGGCTCAGCTGGTCTCCACCTGTTTGAATGGCAGTGGGCATTCGCTTGAACAGCGATAAAAGGTCGTGCATTTGGATCCCCAATGTAGAACTTTCCCTGGTTCCCAGGCGAGATGAAAGCCTCGACGCAAAAAAATGCAGTTCGTGATCCTGAAAGGCTCCGCCCGTTCGATCTAACACGTGGATGGTGTCATAGCGCTGCGCGAACTGCAGCCCCTAGAAGTTCGAAGTTAATTGCGCCGCATTGTGAATCACTTTTCCACGGGATGTGCGTGGTGCGGTAAGAATTGAAAATTGAGAGAGTTCAGACCGCAGGGGCACCGCGAGATGGATTCCAGGATAAACAAATCATCCTCATCCCCGAAGCCGATTTCAATCGGTGGGAACAAATTCAAGCGATTGACGCGTCGCCCCTCGTCTGATGCAAATGGATGCAGGGCATGCTGGTGGGCTTCGAAGCAAGTACAAGATTCTATTGTTTCATAAATATAGTACATGCGGGCGTAAGTTTATGGCGTGCTAAACGGATAAATTGGTCGCGAGAGTAGCCTTGTGTCGCAATGTTAATTTTAAGAATATACAAGACGAATTTTCAAAACGGAGGTGGTTTTGATAAATCACCATTGGGTCTAAGTTTACAAAAAAATGCGGCGGTCAATGGGGGCACATATAAGTCATTCGGGCTGGTTGCATTCCCTGCGTCAAGCAGTTGCAAATCTCGAGTTTCCTCGGAGTTCACCGCTCAGCCAGCCTTCGCACCGTCGTTAGGAGCGACATTTTGTGGCGGCTCCAGAAGGCTTTGAAGTGGCACTCCAGAGAAAGAAGCGAGCGACGCCTCCGCTGTTGGATGGTACGGACGAAGCTGATCGCGATGCATCAGGGAAAACCTCTGGCGGGCTGCGGCTGTTGGACGTTAAGACTCTTGGCGGATCAAATGGTGGAACTGGAAATCGTCGATTCCATCAGCCCCGAGACGGGTCGCAAGACGCAAAAAAACGGCGTGACGAAACACAAAATGGAGTACTGGGGCATTCCTCAACTGAAGTTGATGGCGAGTTCGTCGCCAATCTGGATGAAGTTGTGAAGCCTATCAAAAATCCTACGACCCACAGTGCCGAGGGGTGTGCATGGATGAACAACCGGGGCAGCTTATCGATGAGACTCGCGTTCCCATCAAAGCCGCCAAGAATCATCCCGAGCGAGTGGACTACGAATACGAACGAAAGGGCACGGCGAGCATCTTCATGTTCGCCGAACCTCTGGCCGGATACCGCCAAGCCCCAGCGCGTCCCCGCCGAGCAAAGATCGGTTGAGCTCTCGAAGTCGCTCATTTGCTCGACTGCAGATATACCCCGTGTCCGACAGTCACTCTGGTTGCGATAGTCTGAATACCCACACGAAAGGTGCCTTTTATGAGGCATTCCATTCCGAACAAGCTCGGGCCTACATCCGACGGATCCAGTTTGTTTATACACACAAGCACGGCAATTGGCTCAATGTCGCCGAATACGAACTGAGTTGTCTAACCAGCCAGTGCTTGGCGGGCGGACGCATTTGTGGCCTGGAATTATTACAATCAGAAATTGCCGCTTGGTCAAAGGCGACCAACGACAAACAGCGCGGAGTCGATTGGCAGTTCCAGATCGAGGACGCCCGAATCAAACTCAAGCGACTCTACCGTCAAATTAAGGATTGACGGAGCACTAGTCACCGCCGTGACGATTAAGGCTGGCGATAATCAGTTAGATCCGATTACATTGACCGGACCTGCAGTCGTTGGTCTCGGAACGCGGCAGTCGAATTAATTTTTGAGTGATGTGAGAAATCATCTGAAATGCAAGCGTTCGAGGCTGATCGCTCGATCTGCCTCGAACGCTCACATCATCATGTTGGCTGACTGCGGTACCAGATTCCGTTATCGAATCGCAATTACTTCGCCGCTTTATCTTGGCCACAGTAACTCAGCGCCAGCAGTGAAAATCCCGTTGCCATGTTGGGATCTCCTTCGTTCCAGCGAGGAGTCTTGTTAACCCAGCTGCCGTCCTCGTTCTGGGTTTTCGCCAATTGAGCCAAGAGCTCGTGGCGCCAATTGTGCTCTTTGCCGTTGGCGTCAACCACGACATTGGAACCGATCGCGTCCAGCGTCTTGGCGAAGGTCTGGTGATAGTAGAAGAGTCCCGTCTGATCGAGTCCCGGGTTCTCTGTAACGGTGTAATGCTTCTGAATCCAGGTGTTGGCGGCTTTAACGCGCGGATCATTGGGGCCCACACCTGCATAGATCATGCTCTTCAACCCGGCATAGGTCATGCTGCCGTAGGATCGCAGCCCACCATTGTCGGCGTTTCCGGCGACAGATGAACCACCTGCCGCTGGCGTGTAATAGAAACCACCATCATTGATCTTCGACGAGAATGGAGTTGTGTTGGCTTCGGATTCCAGGTTCTGTGTCCGCGACACAAAAACGAGAGCTTTCTGCACGGCCGGGTCACTGGGCTGAGCACCTGCGGCGCGTAGTGCCTCCAGCAAGAACTGAGTATTCGACAAGTCCGGCCGAGACTTGGAACCATAGCCCGCTCCGCCGTATTCGAGATCGGCTTTATTCTTGCCTTCATCTTCATCCCACTGTTGCTGACGGATGTACTTGTCAGCGTTTGCAAGAATTTGTTTGTAGCGGCCGTCCGTATTTGCTTCGCGAAACGCGAGCATCGCGATACAGGTTTCGTAATTGCGATGATTGCTCTTGGCAAAATAAATGCCGCCATCCGGTTGGATGAAAGTCTCCAGGTGCTTCAACCCCTTTTGGACGGTCGGGTCGGCGGTCGTTAAGCCACTTCTCAAGAGAGCATCGACCATCACACCGCTGATACCCGGTGCCGTCGGGCTGGTCCAACTTCCGTCGTCTGACTGCTTGGTACGCAGGTAATCAATCGCCTTCGTCTGCACCTGCTTCAGAACCACTGTCTGATCTTTGGTCGGAGCAGGTTCGTCATTTGCCGAACTACAGACGGGCGCCACCAGGGCTCCGACCCACACTACCGACCATGTCGCGATCGACTTGGTGGAGGGAGAAAATGCAGAGAGAATTCGCATCAGCGCTGACTTGGGCATCGCAAAACCTAGCTTTCTAAAGTGAGACAATTTCAGCCGAAGTCACTTGGTTTGCAAACGGCGAGCCGATGTTGCGGAAAGCTAGAAACAACGGTGGAACCAACAAAAGAACGGCTTGCGTCGCTATTTTTGTGAGTACCCGTCATGCATTCTTAGGTTCGCTGATTGTTTTTTCACCGTCGAATGCCGTTTTTCCATCGTCTGTGGGCTGCGAGCGATTCAATTTAGTCTTTCAGCCGACACTTCGACGATTGTCCGGAGACTGCATGTATAAAACGTCCTTGGTATCCAATGATTAAGGCTCTATTTGACGGTGTCGTTTTTCAAGTTTCTCTTAAGGACATCGATCTCAAATCCTCGCTAGGTAAGGTTGTTTTGTCACGCTCCTTCACCATCAGACCTCTCCGTCGCAAAAAGGGCCATCAGCACAAATGAAAGTCTTTCAAGCTCAGCACCGGATCGCATGTGGTGGTATTTTCGCCGAGCGCGGACAATAAACCGCAACTGCATGTCACAAGCTAAACGCGACGGGGATCGCTTAGATGACTTTTCCTTAAGACTTCTGTGCGAAACGTGATCAAACCTGTGGAATTGGTTCCTCGTCGCCGGTGCCTCGGCCTTTCGGCATCTCATGTGCGGATGTGCGTCGACGTCGTCGTATCGCCTGTTATTCCACGCACCGGGGCTTGTTATGAAATCGTTCCACCGAGGTGGAGTTAACTCCCACTCTCCTTTGCTTGTCCGTCGTTCGAACCGCACGCCCACCGAGTTCCGGCGAGGATTTACGCTGATTGAATTGCTGGTGGTGATCGCCATCATTGCCATTCTGATTGCGCTCTTGTTGCCGGCCGTACAACAATCGCGAGAAGCGGCGCGACGGGCACAGTGCAAGAACAATCTCAAGCAAATCGGAATTGCCCTCCATAACTTTCACGAGGTGTATGGCATTCTTCCGGGGCTGGCGCTGTGTGGATCTGGGCCAGAGGATTTGAATCCCGGGATGCAGAACATCTGGTTTCAGTTTCGGCATACGCCTCCATCGGTATATCTCCTGCCGCATTTGGATCAAGCCAATATCTTCACTGCGTGGAACATCAACAAGTCGGGAACTGACAGCCTGGTGCCGGGAATCGCAGGCGGAAAGACGAACATTCAACTAGCGAATGGGCCACTTCCCGTGTTTACTTGCCCTTCAATGCCACCACCAGTTAACCCCGACTTTCTCTGCTGGTCCAGTTACGGCTGGAGCCGTGGCAGTTATAGCATTCGCGCTCCGCAACAATCCGGAGATCTCTTTAATACCGCCACGAATAGCTCATATGGCTGGAGTCATAGTGACGGTGTGTTCGTCACGGCGTTTGATGGCGGCATGACCTACGATGAAGGCAAGGCACTGTCGAATGCCAATCTTCCGCTAATCGCTGCGGGGACTCCGAACTGGAGAGCACATACTCTGAATAAGCAGAGTTTTCGCAATATCACAGACGGTCTGTCCAACACGTTCGCCGCGGGTGAGTTGCACACCATCAGTAAGGGATACATGACGACGACGGTCAACGGGGTGACGGTTCCGAGTACGACCGGCAGCGGTCCCACCGCTTGGGGAGCGGACGGCGGTGACTATTTTTGCGAAGGCACCATGAACGTCCCCATCAATACGTTGACCGTCGATAACGCGACTTCCCGATACTATGCCCGAGGCAATCTGGATCCGACGTGGCTGGGAGCCGCCGCGAATAGTCCGCTGTTTTCGTTCCGCAGCAGTCATACCGGCGGTTGTCAGTTCCTGTCGTGTGATGGAGCCGTGAACTTCATTTCCGAGGATATCGACATGCTTGTCTATAAAGCGCGCGGAAGTCGCGCCGGTGGGGAAGTGGTCGGCGAGTACTAGCAGTCATCATTCAATATTGCGCTGTTCACAACGACCTGTTTGACCAACCCCGTTAGGGACAATGCATGTTTGCTCGGCGATCATTACCATTAATTCTCGCTATTCTGACACAAAGCCTAGCAATAGGCTGCTCGACCACAGTTTTGACCCCTCCCAAAACTGTCCCTGTAAACGGCTCCGTGACTTTCAAAGGGAAGCCGGCCGCTGGAGTCCGCGTCAAATTCCACCCACAGTTCGACATTGGGACCGTGAAGTTTATTCCTTATGGTGAGACGGGGGCTGACGGCAAGTTTTTGCTAAACACGGGTGCTTCAGGCAATGGTGCCCCCAAAGGCGATTACATTGTGACATTAGAAATGCTGCGTATCGAAGCCGATCCCAAAGATGGTCTGGAGGCCGAGGTCGATCGACTGCAGGGAGGCTATAACGATCCAGCGAAAAGTAACTGGAAGGTGACTCTCGAAGAAGGCGAGAATGTGCTTGATCCGTTTCATATCAATTAGCACATCGTCTTGAGGGGATGGTTGCCCCTGCCCCTTTTTGTGGAATCGAATCTTGCTCGGTTTTCTGAGGTCTGGGGCAAACGAGAACTGCTGGGAATCTCGCCCCTGGACATTAGAGCCTGTGGATGAGAACTCTGCTTTCGGATGCCTTGCGGTACAACATGCAACTTTCTTCGGCGACTCTCTGGTGTTTTGCGGTCGCAACCCTTTGCGGTTGCCAGGAGTCGTCACCTCCCGCACGAGCATTTCGAGTGCAGGGGCGACTGTTCGTTGACAATAATCTGGCCGCGAAAGCCTGCGTTGCTTTTCACCCGATCGATCAGGTGAAGTCACAAGGGCGCTTATCGGTGGCCATGACCGAGAGGGATGGATCATTCGAACTGACCACCTATGCCATGCACGACGGTGCTCCGGAAGGAGATTACACCGTGACGGTGACCTGGCCGGACGACTCGATGCCGGTCGACGAGTGTGAATGCGTTGACCCGCTTCTGCACGACCGATTGGGGGGAAAATACGCCGATCCACGGAAGACGTCGTTACTGGTCACGGTGCTGCCTCAGAACAATCACATTAACCTGTCTGCAATGGGTGCGAAACGAACTGGATTGCCAGGTTTTTTACTACCACAAAATGGGACGGGTGCTAGAACGAGTTTCAAAAGTTCAAAGTGAGCGAACGTGATCGCGAGAGATTCGCGTATCAAGCTGCCATCCAAAGATGTTCTATAGATGTAAGAAAGTGCGTTTGCGATGGTCGAGATCTGATCTGAATCGGCACAAGCTCGTTTGTTGTACGGAGTGTGTCGATCGATGTTCGAACTACTCACTTGGGTACGCACACAGACACTCTCTCGATTCCTTCGAGAGAGTGTCTGGTCGTGTTGCCGATTCCAGGGGGGCGGTAAATCGGCCGTCTATTCCGGCCTTGAATAACATTGCGATAGGATGTCATCGCGGCCATTACTGCGGCTACGTTGCAGGTCAGAATCAGGCGGCTGCGTCTTTCGCCTTCTTCAAGTTGGCCTTCTGTTCGGCGGTGAGAACTTCTTCGATCTTCCCGCGAATCTCCTTGTCAATCTTCTTGATTTCATCTTCCGCGGCGTTGTATTGCTTGAGTTGATCGCCCGACAATTTCAACGCGGCGAATGCTGCCTCTTGGATTTCCTTCGGCTTCTTTCCCGCTTGACGGGCTTCCTTTTGAGCTGCCTTGCGCGATTCCTTTTGTTCGGCGGTCAGGATCCCCTCTCGCTTTTCGATGAGCTCCTTGACCTTGCTGGTGTATTCCTTTTTGATCGCTTCGAGCTTGGGCTTCTGGTCATCAGTCAGCGAGATCGCTTCCGGTAATTCGAAACGTCGTTGGACTTGTTGCTCCAATTGGCCCTTCTTGCCCTTTGCGGGTTCTTCGGCCGCGCTCACGGGAGCAATCGCGGCGAGCAACAACAGACCCAAGACTGATTTTGAAAATGAAACTTGCATGTTCTTCTCCTTAAAATTCCCCATTCTCGGGGAAGCACCGCGATCCATCATCAAATTGACGGATTTGCAGAGCGACTTGAAAATCGAAATTGCCAACGAGCCTTGCAACACGCGAAGGCAATCACGGACAATTCGAGCACTAAACTTCTTATTGAAGAGCCTGCTTGGCCATGGATGTGACGGGCTAGCGTGCCAGTTACATTGAGGCGCAGGCATGGTTGGCGACGCTTGCATCTACGTACTGCAAGTCAACCGCGTGCGGGACGATAAGTGCACTGACGCGCCACCCTGCTCCACCATGACGACATCGCCACAATGGACGCATCAAGGAGTGGGGAATGCGCAACGCGAGCTCGACGCGATTAGCGACAACACCGCGTGTGAACTCCGCAACAACAGCTTGTCGCAGAAATTTGATCAACACTGTTACTGTTGAGTGGCAGCGCACTTACCCTTGGGAGTGGGTGAAGTCTGAGCGAACACATTACAAATCCGCGCATCGGGGACTCCAATGTCTCCGGGGATGCCTCTACGGATCGAGTCAGCATCGGACCATTAACAAGAAAGCACTGGTTGGTTCGGCTAGCTGCCGTATTTAAATATCACCAAATCAGTCGTGTATATAATCGACAGGCGAGACTCAGATGTCAAGTCAAAATGATTATTTCCAGGACTTTGTTCCCACGGCCCTGCAATTTGCTGGAACCGAGATCGACGAACTCGTCCGGTTTCAATCGCTATTGGCGGTCTTAAAGAAGGACAACACTCCGCACGGTCCCGTCATCAATGGCGAGTATTGGAATCTGACTGGTCGAGGGCGGTTACTCTTTAGCACCTGCCAACGGGCGGCAATGTGGCCGTCGATCGCATCCGCCAGAACCTGAGCGTCAGGCCGGGCAGCCTGCGACACGGAGCCGCAGCACATCACGGTTGCCACGAGAGTGATGAACCAGATTCGCATCACATCATGTTCCCGGAATAACACTTCAGATGGTGTTAGCGCGAATGAATTCTATATGGCAATCACGGGGCCAAGGGGACACTGACTAGCTCTTTGTCGTCCCGGGCAAAGACGCGACCCTCTGCGAATGACGGGTTAATTAATGTCCCGCCACAAATGCGAGCCGTGCAGAGTTCATGGTATCCCTTCTCATCCGTTTCGGCGAGACGCAGCAGACCACTGTCATCCAGGATCAGCAGCTTACCATCACCGAGGCGAATGATTCCGGCGTGGAAATATCCGATTCCCTCCTTCTTCCACAGCTCTTTCCCAGACTTCAGGTCCACACACCGCAAGGCTGCACTGGGAACCGGCATGAGGGCGTTGGTGATTAAGAACAGCTTGCCGTCGCCCGAAGAAGCTCCCGTGGAAAAATATCCCGCCAGATCCGCCTCTTGCCATTCCTGGTTCGCCGTCAGCTTATCATTCTCTGACTTCAGGCGAATCGATGTGGAACCATTCGTCATGGTGCTCGTAATGATTTGATCATCGACGACCAGCGGCGTGGGCGAAGCACCCGCCGGGTGAAATGCCATCGGGAACTCCCAGTTTACATTCCCATCCAGCGGATTCACGGCAACCAGCCGCAGACTGGTCATGAAAACGACATCCGGCAGTAACGCTCCCCCAGAGCTGGCCGCGAGAGAAAACAGCACGGGAGACGAGGTGCTCGTGGGGTCATCAAATGCCCGCCATTGAATTTCGCCAGTCTCGGTATCAAACGCCACCACCGAACTGCTTCCGCAGTCCCGATATTCATTGCTTCCAGGCAGGTGGAGTCGAGCTGCGCGAAATGCTACTGACGGCGATGAAACCGCTGGTGGCGGACTCCGCTGACGTCTATCACGTCCTCTATCGCGGCCCCCTCTCACAAGTCACCGATGAGCGAGGCACGATCTACCCGCGGGGCACGCGGGTCGACGTCGATCAGGCAACCTGGAACATGTTCCAGCAACCTGCTTACATGGAGCATTTCACCTGTTTCAGATGTGTGGACCCCGCTACGACGTTAGTCAAGTTGGCGTAACTCAATCGCGCGTTGGACTCGTTCATTTCGATCGCGTTACAATTCTGTTCTGGCGGGCGCACTCTGGGTGGGCCACTGAGCTTGATTGTGATACGGGAAAGAAATCGGCGATGGAGCGGCTCATTCTTATCATTGATCCCCAAGTCGCGTTCTGTGACGCTACGGGCTCGCTAGCAAAAACCTTTGGGGTGAGCGAACTCGCCGCGATCTCTGAACGACTTCGTGACCTGGAGACGTTTCTCGGAAGTTACCCGAATCGAAACGAGTTGTGCGTGATCCGGTCGGAGTACCAGCCGGGGCAGTTCACCGGCGGTGATTTGCGCCATCCCTACTCGCAAGCGTGTGTGCCAGGTCCGTCCGAGGACTGCGATCTGAGTCTTCCGCAGAGTGTTTTAACAGGCGTGCGGGTATTTACCAAACACGAAGAGAGCGCGGCTTCAGTCTTCGAACTCACCGAAATGTTGCGGGTTGAGGGGCCGAAGGATGTGCTGCTCGCCGGATTTCTGACCACGAGCTGTGTGCGTAAGACGGCGCTCAGTTTCCGTAGTGTGTTGCCGCAATCAGTGACTGTTGGTGTGCTTGAAGATCTGACGGCAAGCCGAGCTTCAAACTATAGAAGCGTGGCGGGTGGCGTTTCCCGTCACGACGCGGTACTGGATGAAATGCAGCGTTCTGGTGTCACCCTGGTGCAGAGCACGAGCATGGGTGTTCCAGGTGACAACCAGTTTGAATGAGCGCCACCTACCGTCTGCGCCACTCCGCCACAATGCCGAACTCTCAACCTGTGAACTCGACTTTTGTCTGCGACTAAAAGAAGGACGGCGAAACCGACTGAACTATCTGCGGGACGAGACTCTGAATCGCTAACATTAAAAATTGACGCCGACGTTCTCGTGGATACACAGAGGCGGCCGACATCAGGCTTGGTAAATCCGGTGAGTTGGCCCCAATCTCGCTAGCCACAATATCAAAACTCACCTCGTTTCGCTCCATCAGAGGACCTAAGAGTTTGATCGCCTCCGCAGTGCCAAGCCTTCTTACTGTGAGTCTAGTCAGCCGTGGCAACACTTCCCATCCTTTACCTTGCGGATTGCCCCAAGTCGCAATTCCAGTGTCACCTTTTATCGCCTCGGCAATCTTTGCAAACGCAAATTCATAATCATCTGATCGCTGGGTATTTCTCGCAGCTTCTGCAATCAATACCCACAACCCATTTCGGCTGTATCCGAAGGGGGGCGTAGGTGGATCCGGAAACTGGAGTGTTGCCTCTCTTGCCCGATCTGACCAATAACGACACTCCTTCACGTGGCCAACTTGGTAATACGCGGTTGAAAGCCAAAGTGATCTTTCAATTTGAGCCTGTAAAGAAATCGCATCATTCGACGTTTCAGACTCAAGATAATCAGCCATTTCCCGTAAAACTAGCACACTATCCTGCTCTTTTCCGTGCACTATCATTCCCGCCAGCTTTGACTGGAGTGCTAAAAATCGTGCGAATGGCGCACTGCCATCGAGAAACGATTCCGCTAGCTGATCCTTTCCGGCCGAAAACAGGACTTCGGCAATGCTGCCCCGTATATAGGGCCCTTCATTATCAACGCACATCTGCTTTATGGTATCGAACAAACGCTTAGAGTCAGAAGGATCTTTTGAACAGATCTGTTTGCCAATTCCCGTTAACAGGTCATCTAAATAGATCTCACTTGCGTCCGTCGCAGAAATCTTATCAGCGACTCTGAGTGCACTTTCAAACTCACCAATACGGGTAAGAAGTTTTGCGCATCCGCACATTGCGGTTGCGCCGTCATCAACCATATTGAGTTGTTTGAGAAAATGATCAAACAGCTCGGCGTCGCGGAGACATGCCGCCAATGCCACACACCAAACAGTATCAGACAATGCCCCAGCGTTGGCTTTAAAGCCCAATAATAACTGCTTGCTTTTCTCGCGTTCGTTTATCCCATCTGAAAATGCATGAACCGCTCGCCGCAACTCCGCGGAACGGCGGGACAGAGGACTTTCAATTTCGCTAATTATCCGATCGCCTGTCTGACCGGTTGAAATGGTTGGTTCGGCAGCGAGGACTTGAAGCAGAAAATTGTCTCGCCGCGGACCTTTAAGAGACATCGTTTCTAACAACGCAAAAGCTCTGGTCGTTTGCCCCATCAATAACTCGGTAAAAAACAGCCGTTCTGCATAGAGATCGTGAGTGAATTGGGCATGAACTCGACCTTTCTCCATCAGGTCGGTCGCCATGTCAAAACGGCTTAGATTGGCGGCGAGGGTTGCTCCTTTCATGCACATCGTGGCGTATGTCTCAGCATTGAGCTCGCCTTGTTGAACGGTGAGCATCCTCACGACGGCGAGAATCTCGTCCTCTGATTGCTGGGCGAGCGCAACCTCATGACTGATTCCTAAAAGGAAGAGGGTGATAAATGCCGTAAAACGCTGGAAACGGTCCATGCTAACACTTCACCTTTCACTTGTTAGCCATCTTCAATATGGCCCTCGTCCAGTTACTAACATTATTATGTGACTTTTCGTAAGTCACCCCGTCACCTGTTTCCAGAAGCCGACCGCACTAGAGATTGATCTCGAACCCCTTGCGATTTTCCCGCGCGAGGAACGAGTTTGCCTGAGCGTCGCCGATGATTTCCCGCGTGACGGGATCCCACTTGAGCTCGCGCCCCAGACGCATCGCGATGTTTGAGAGGTGGCAAATTTCGAGCATGCGGTTATGCGACCAGACATCGGAGATCGGTTGCTTCCGTGCTTTCATGCCCTCAATGAAGTTGGCTGTGTGGTTGGCACTGACCTTGCCACCGTAAATTTTTTCGATCGCGCCTTCGGGGAGCGGCTTCTCCTTCAGATCATCGACCGGCTTGCCAGTGAGCTTGCCACGGTTGACGAAGATCCGACCTTCTGTCCCTTCGAACAGAATACCGTTGTCCCCTTCGCTGGTGATGATCATCTCGACGTCATTCGGCATGTCGACGCGGATCGTAAATTGGACCGCGGCGTTGTAGCGATCGTCGACCGTGGGATTTCCATCCTTGTATTCAACCGGCAACTTGTACTCGACTGGGGTAATTTTGCTCGGTCCCGTGTCGGTGGCATCCAATGCCCAGCAGGCGATATCGACGTGATGGGCACCCCAGTCGGTGAGCTTGCCGCCGGAGTACTCGTGCCAGTTGCGGAACGAATAATGACAATTGCTATACAGCGGCACGCCGCCGCCGTAGCCTTTTCGAATTTCCGGTAGAGCCCGGTACGCGACCTTGGGCGCCGGCCCCAGCCACAAGTCCCAATCGATTTGCTCGGGGACAGCTACTGCCGGAATCGCTGGCGACGCTTCCATGTGATCGATACCGCAGGTCACCTTCTTCACCTTACCGATGCGGCCGTCTCGGATAATTGCGATTGCCTTCAAGAAACGCTGATCAATTTCGGTTCGCTGCATCGTGCCGACTTGGAAGATGCGGCCGGTCTGCTTAACGATCTTCTCAATCAGTTTGCCTTCATCGATCGTCAACGTCAGTGGCTTTTCACAGTAGACGTCTTTGCCCGCGAGCATCGCTTCGACCGCGATCTTGGTGTGCCAATGGTCGGGCGTGGCGATCATCACTGCGTCAATATCTTTCCGCTCGAGGATCTTGCGGTAATCCTGATAGGCATCGGGCTTCTTGCCCTGCTGCTTCTCAACCTTGGCGACGTTTTCTGCCAACACTTGGGAATCCACATCGGCCAAAGCGGCGAAATCGGCGAATGCAAACGACTTATTGGTGATTGCCCAGCCTTGATTGCGCAGGCCAATCGTCGCAAACACCGGCCGTTCATTCGGCGACTGATAGCCGAAAGCCTGATGGGACGATGGCAGCAGAATGCCTGCGGCTCCCGCAACGGCGATACCTTGCAGGAACTGACGACGTGATGTTTGTTGAGATACTGGCATGTGAAATCCTTCTAAAGAAAAGAAGCAAGATCGTTTGCAGGCAGGTTCGTGGTTGCCCCAGTGAGCTTGCCTGGCGGCTCATCACGAACCATTTGATTGGCGTTTGTCTCGCGGAGCGTCCACTGAAGCCAAACGCGGCATTCGCCACGGTGAACTGTTTGTTAGGCTGAGTCAGGATGAAAACTGATGTTTTTCGTTACATTCTCACCTGGTCCATTCCAGGTTCGGTGATAGTAGACGGGAGCGGCGAATCCATTGGCCAACGTTTGCCCGATAGGCGCTACCAGATGATTGAGAGTCCAATCACGTTCACCCGACTGGGGACGCTGACGATCTACGATTAGGGAAATTCCAAAATTGCAACCGACGGGAACCGTATTATCCCATTTCTGCAGGGTTCCGACGTCATACGGCCGTGCGACATTGTATTCGATGCCCTCTAGCTCGACGAGTCCCCACTCGGTTTCGTTCTCAAAACCGAACTGAAACTCAGGGAGATTGAGGAGTTGTCTGAACCGTTCGCAAAATGAATGCAATGTATGATGTGAGCGGATAGCGAGATGTTCCACCATGGCAATCCGATCGAGCGGGGGCACAATTTCACCTTTCTGACTCCAGTTATTCGTAAGTTCACAATCGCGATCCCAACTGAGGCTCGTCGTCTGGCCCGCACCGCGAGCGCTACGGCGATAGTCACCGGTTCTTCTGTGTCAGAAACATTAAAAAAACCGGCGGCTAGCGCCGTGCCGCTCACGAATCGAGCCACAAAGTAAGCACCATTTGGCTTACGCCACCCGGCTCGCCTGCGCAGTTTGTTTTGCACGTCTATTTACGTCATTACGATCCTCACGCGTCAATATTGAAAATAAGGTGTAATATTCTGATGCCGATCGGCGACTTCACTTTCAGAGAACTTCATTCACACCCAGGATCCAGGAGTCGCTGATTTTGCCCAACTGGACCACGATTTACGAGCAACATTCGGCTGCCGTGTGGAAGACCGCTTGGCGCGTGCTCAAGGTAACCCATCTCGCTGCAGATTGCGTGCAAGAAACGTTTCTTTCGGCGATGACGTTGGCCGAGAAACAGACCATTCGCGAGTGGAGCGGCTTACTTATCAGCTTGTCGACCCGACGTGCGCTCGATCAACTGCGACGTACCTGCCGAGCCAGGCAGCGTGAAACGTTCATCAATCAGCAGGAGATTGTGTCCACTCAAAAAACGCCGGAAACGTTATTCGCGGATGGAGAGTTGGCTGAACGCCTGCGGGCGGCGCTGGCTGATTTGCCCGCGCAACAGGCGGAAGTGTTTTGCCTGAGAACCTTCAGCGACATGAGTTATCACGACATCGCGGCTCAACTCAATCTGGAAGACACGCACGTCGGTGTGCTGCTGCATCGAGCCCGGAATGGTCTGCAGCGTCAACTGTCTGATATTCGTCCGCTCGTTCCACCAGGAGGAAATTCATGACCGTAACCAATTTTGAACATCACGCTGAGGGCCGGCAACTTGATGCTGCGATCTCGGCAATCCTGTCTGAAGAAATCCCAGTCGGTCCGCCGGCATCGGTTGCTGATAACTTGTCTCCGAAGTGGGCTCAAGCGGACGTTCACTCGGGCCGCTACCATCTGATCCCCAAACTCAACCGGCTTGCCGTGGTCGCGGCAGTCATTGTTGGCTTAGCCGTTTCGTGGAATTTGTTTGACCAGCGCAGCAACATCGCTCTGGCAGACATTTCTCGCGAATTTCAAAAGGCCAAGAGTATCCAGTTTCGGCACGTGATGTATGCTCACCACTATGATGATTCAGAAAAGAGTTCAGTCTGGCGAGGAACGTCTTACGTGGATTGCAACTTCAAAGCGCCAGGATTGAGCCGCGAAGTCACCTTCGATGAAGACGGTGTTCCATGGCAGATTGTGACCAAGGACAAGACCCGCGGGATCACACTCGAACTGAGGCTCGCAACGAAACAAGCGATCCTGACAGAAAATCCCCCCCCACCAAGTCCGAGCTGCGGCGGGGGTTAACAACCAGTTTGGTCATGCTGGAATCGTGGTTGGCCCATGGGAAAGTAACACAGCAGCTGGGGGCTCGCGAGATTCAGGGCCGGAAGGCGACAGGATTAAGGATCTCATTTGGTGATCGGCAGGCGGACATTTGGATCGATCTCCAAACGCGGCAAATCGTGCGGGCTCTGGAGCCGACTACGGCAGTCTACGATCCGGATAACGACCGCGCGTTGAGAACCCCCGTGCCGAAGAATGTTCGCGGTGGAATGGCGTTAAAGGGGGGAGAGTGGACCGATATCATTTATGAGCCGCCTGCTGATGGCGTTAAATTTGTACTGCAACCTCCTGAAGGGTACAAAGTCGAACATATCAAATCTCGGCTGCCCACCGAAAAGGACTTAATTGAGTGGTTGGAGGTGTTTGCTCAAGTCCGTGGAGGGACATTCTGCGACAACGAAGGCAGCCCCTTTTCAAAATCCGAAGAGGCCCAGGCGCGTCTGAAATCTCCGCCAGCGAACCCTTCCAAGTGGGACGAGATCTTCGACCGGGGATACATTCAAAAGGAAGATGTGCCGTTGTACGGCAGTGGCTATTCGGTGGTGGTTGTGTTCCGCAGCCGTATTGCCGAGGAAGGCACCTGGCACTATCAAGGTAAGGACGTCAAGCTGGGCGATGCCCAGACGCCGATCTGCTGGTATCGCCTGCCAGGCGCGACGGCCTATCGGATCGTCTACGGTAATCTGGATGTGAAAGATGTTGAAGAAAAGAATCTGCCGGCCAAGCGTTAAGCGGACGCGTTAGTTCTTAATCATGGGCAGCCATGTCGGGCAACGCCGCGAAGGATTCGAATCACTAAGTGGGGCTTCAGAAGTAATGATGCAGGGGAGCCCGGCGGCGTAAGTTCCGGGATTCCTCGCAAATCCTCAGGGATTACACACGAAGAAGAGTCCGGGGCGCCAGCCAAATGGTGCTTGCTTTGCGGCTCGATTCGTGAGCGGCACGGCGCTAGCCGCCGGTTTCTTCAATGTTTCTGACACCGAAGAACCGGTGGCTAGCGCCATTCCGCTCACAACGTGAGTGCCATTGGGCGCCAGCCACCGGGCTCGCCTGTGCAGTTTTTTTTGCACGTATACTTAGTGGCTAGTTCATTAATTAGACCGAGTCAGGGGGCGCGGAAATTGGGCTGGTCTCTGAATTACGGAGCCAGTCACGGTTTCAATTCCGCATTTGACATTCCGCCGGTACCCGGGGTGAAAAGATTGCCGGAGAAGTGCAGACCGCGTGGGGCATTGGGTTCGCCTTCGATACGGACCGCAAAGCGGTAACGCGGTGCCCCTACGCTGTGTAGCATGTTGCCCTGAACGATGACGTCGGTCAGTGGCGGGTCCTCGGGCTCCTGGCCGTGGTCGAAGCGAATCGGAGAGTGCTCACTGCCCCAGACCCAGTAGGCGTCTCCATGGCCAAAGTCGGAGACGATGTTGTTCGAAATAATCGAGCCACCATCTGTGTTGTTGGTGTGCGAGGAAACTCCAGGCATGAGGCCGATCGCCCACAGGCTGTTTTTGACGAACTGATTTCCGGTGATTAGGACGTTGCGCGAGCCGTGCATGGCTTTCATTCCGATGAACGCATTCGTAACGATATTGTTCGCAACGATCACATGGTCGCAGTGCAGATCAATGCCCTGTGCGGCGTTCTCGATGTGGTTTCCCAGAATGCGAGTCAGATCGCTGACCTCCGGCGCGGTGACGATGATCGCGGAACCTTGCTGCCAGTTGTTGGAGTAAGCGGCGTCCCACACCTGCTGGTTCATCAGCAGTCCTTTCGTCGGATTCTTCTTCACCCAGTCTCCGAGTTTATGCTGTTTCTTAATCTCCTGCGTGGGCAGCAGATTCTCTTCAATCACACGATTGCTTTCGATCAGCGTGCCCGTTGAACCATTCACGGCGATGCCCGTTCCGTCGGTGCAGTTAAACGCATAGCCCCAGTTGGCGTCGGCGGTACGGTCATCGATGGTGACACGCATATAGTTGCGCACCAGGCAGCGGCTGATGCGAGTTCCGCGACACTCACGCACAGAAATCACGGCCGAGCGAGTGCAATTGTTGATCACCCGCACATTCTCGATGACCAGGTCCGCGCAGTTGATTGCCAGGACGCCCTCGTTGTTCGTTTCGGTCTTCCCTTCCGGACGAGTCAGCGTCAGATCGCGAACTTCAATTCCCGCGGCCGTTTCGATCTCAATAATCGGCTCGCTGGGGTTTTGCTGGATGATCCGCCCTGGTCCAAAGACCCCACTGCGATCGCTACGCAATCGGATTTTCTCGCTGATTAAATAATCGCCGGGTGGCACATAAACCAGCTTGCCGGGATTGGCGTCCACCGCAGCCTGAATCGACGGATAGTTCGCCACCGAGATTTCTCTATTCTTGGTCGGCTCGGGGGGGTGGGCATTCAGGTTCGCCGACCCAAATGAGACCAGCGACAGAAGCAGCAGGACGGGTTGAAAACGAGAGCGTTTTGTCATCATTGGTAAGGATCTCAAAGGAGGATTTTTCTCAAGAGGGGATAAAACTCAATTCAGACTTCAATGTTGGAGCGGTAGTGGCGCATAGGTGAGCGGTTGGGCGGTGCTAAGTGGGGCTCAGAAGTAATGATGCAGGCGAGCCCGGCGGCGTAAGCCCCGGGATTCCTCGTATATCCTCTGGTTTTACACACGAAGAAGAATCCGGGGGCTTACGCCACCCGGCTCGCCTGCGCAGTTTATTTTGCACGTCTACCTAGTCCGTTTCATGCGGTGGCATCTCGCGAGCGGACCAGTTACTGGACCGCAAAAATGACCTGCTTCTTAGCCCGGTTGATACCGACCAATCCGCCTGTCTGGGGATCACTGGCAAACCCTTGACCGGTAAAGGGGACAGATTGAGTGTCGATGAATTCCAGGACCCTTCCCTGGTTGGGCAGACGCAGACGAAAGAGGAGTGGATCTACCAGCAAGTCACGGTCGCACCAAGTCCCACCGGAGAGACTGTATTGGCCCAACTTGTTGAGGACTGCTGCAGGGTAGGTCCAACGAGCCTGCTCATTCCATTCCGCGTCGAACTCGACAAGGAACGTGCCGCTGTTGTCGGCACCATAGCGGGCGAAATTGCACCACCAGCGGTCGTCGCGTCGAACGGCCCAGGTCAGGCTGCCGCCGAAATTTCCAAAATCCTTGAAGGTGGCGAGTCGCATCGACTCGGAATCCAAGACTTTGATCTCACTGTGCTCGGGCGTCAGCGGATAGTTTGAGTGGGCACAAAACAGTTTGCCTTCCCACAGGTAGCCACTGTTGAGATGCTTCGCCGCCCCCGTGCTTACCGCGATTCGCGTTCCGGTCAGGCGGTCATACTTAGCGACCAGCGTGTTTGTAATTGCATACACGAATTTCTCATCTGTGGCGGCCGCTTGATTGGCTTCTGGCGCGGTCAGGCTCACCGTGGCAGACCAGTCACCTGATTTGTTTGCGGATCCAGATTTCGGATCCGCCGCATAGGCAACGATGCCCAGAGCAAACAGAGCCACGACGGTGATGATGCGGCGCATGGGAGCTTCCCAATATCAGAGAACTGTCGGCAGTAGTCCGTGAAGCCCTAACTGGGCCAGCCCCAGCTAGCGTGCAGGGTTGTAGATCATATCAACTCGGTGCCTTGGATGAAGCTGCGCGTGGGGTCTCCATTTTTACCGTTGGTGTCTCTTCTTTCTTTTGTTTCGGTCGGATCGTGGGTGGGTTGTAAAAACGCCATGAGGAGTACACCAACAGCCAGACTTGCCTGTCGAAATTTCTTCAATTCTTTAGGTTTGCCGAAATTGTTGGTAATCTTCTCCACTCTCGTTGCGATAGCTCGGTAGAACGATGCTAAATCTGCGGTTCCACCAGTTGGCGAGACGGCCCGATGAAAGTTACGTGGGATGAGTTTGTTGCAACACACGCATCGACCGTACTGACGGCCGCCTTGCGAGTTGTGGCCAATTCTGCAGACGCGGACGAGGTCTCTCAAGAGGTGTTCCTGGAGATCTACCGTGCGGGGGATTTTGCCCTGTTGCACACGCAAGGCGCCTTGGTACGGACGATGGCAACGCGACGCGCTCTTGACCGACTTCGACGGCTGAAGCCCGTCGTTCAGTTAACCGATACCGAGCCGGCTCGCGATGGTTTTGAGCCCTATCAGTATTTAATTGCGAATGAACTGGACGGGCAGCTGCGGAGCTCATTGAGCCAGTTGCCGCCGCGTGAAGCGGAGGTCTTCTGCCTGGTTTACTACGAAGGGCATTCACCCGCGGCTGTTGCGCACCTTCTGGGAATTTCGACGGGAGCTGTCTCGAAAGCGCTGTGTAAGGCGCGTGAACGGCTGGCCGTGACGTTTGGATGTTCAGAATCGGAATCATACCGATGAATTTCAGTGATACACCTCAATCGAATCCAGAACCGACGGCGGATCCACTGCCCCCGTTACTGGCAGCAGCCGTCGCTCGGGCCCGTGCAAAGCTGCCGGCGGCAGCCGATGTGGAGCGGCTGATTGCGCGAGCTTCAAAACTAGGCCTGAAACCGCCAGTCGCGGTTCCAGCACGCCGACTTGCTTGGGTAAAACGCGCAGCGGTGATCGCCACGATTGCTGCCACGATCCTGGTGGTGGTCACTGGCACGCGACACAATCGCCCGGTACATGCTGTGCCAGACGCATCGCAGCGTGACGTTGCAGGGGGAGTTTCGAATCCCATCTATTCGGAAGTGACCAAGATCCCCTGGGGCGATGCCGATTTTGCACAAGTGACGCACGATCTATTGCAGGCCGAGTCTGAAGCGAACTTGGCCCAAGAGTCGATTGCCCTCGCCGAAGTTCGCCGAGACCTGCGAGCTGCGCTCGATGAGTTTCCTCGCTGGGGAAACTAACGACATTTTTGTGCATTTGACAACTAGCGAATGTTCTCTTGCCTACGGTCTGCGCGGGGCGAGAGAGGCTTAGATACGTGAAATACCCGGGTGATGAGCGTCGGTTTAATTGATTTTTAACCATTGACACCCAAAGGCGAATCTCATGCTTAGAATCCGATTGACTTCAAGGTCCCAGTTCTTCGTTTGGTTATTGATGATTGGTCTGATTGCCAATAGCCAGCAGGTCAGTGCTCAGCGACGGGAGCCAACGAAAGCTCCTGCGAACCATGCCCTTCTGTCGAACACGGTCAATGGCTGGTACTTTGTGCCGATGGAGTTCAAGCAGCAATACGACGCAACCCTAGCCAGATTGGAGACCCTGCAGGGCGACGTTGAGAGCGGCAGACTGACGGCGAAGAAGGCACAGACCGAATTGCAGGAACTGAAGCAACGGTTAGAAATGTTGCGAAAGGAAATCGATGCTAAACGTGTCGTTGTGACTGGGGCCTCCATTCAAACGCAAACCGAAACTCTGGAGTTCCCTTTGGGGGCTGAGAAACGGCTGGCAATCACGACTAATCACGTGCACCTGATTGGCTGGGACGGTCCGAATGTTAAGGTGGAACTCAAGAAAATCGTCTTGGCTCCGGATGAAACGTCCGTCACTGGCCAATTGAAGGCCATCAAGATTGTCCATGAGCACGGCCGGGCGAAATTCGCGGGCCGGACTCCAGCCGAGATTGAGAAGGAAGAAAACGACTATTTCGCGCGTCAAGGCGATAAGGTGTCAGAGGCTCAGAAAATAGGCATTCGTCTCGCCGATGCCCAGATTCAGGAGAGCATGGCCATTCATCGCGATTTCCTTGGAAAGGAGGTCGATCAGATCACTGTTCGAGGACTGGAGTACGATCAAAATCAATGCATCGAAATGTCGGTGATGTCGCCAGGCGGTACCGGGCAGTTCGGTACAGTGCGGCAGCGGTATGCTGAACTCACCGTTTATGTGCCCCAATGCGTCAGTGTCTGCGTGCGGGGAGCTCGACGCGGGCTCCTGGTGGAGAAGCTGAACGCCGCTCTGACAGTCGTCGACGAAGATTCGACCGATTCAAATGCTTCATCGAAGTTTGAGGTTCACGGCGTGGCTGGGAATCTGACTTCAGTCAACTTTCCGTTGCAGGTCATCACAGACATCAAGGGACATGCTCAGATCACTGCGACACCGGAATTTGGCCTCGGCGGGCTCGGTCATTTCAATGAATTACGAGATCTCAGACCGGCCCAGCCAATGCCAGTGCAGGTACACAATGTTGGTAATGGTGTCGATCTGAAGTTCGGTCACGTACGGCTCGATTTACGAGAGATCCAAGGCCAGATAAGCGTCTCGAATGAATTCGGCGACACTCATCTGGTGGCAACGCAGCCCTTCTCCCCGACTGCTCATCGCATCCTGACGCAGTCTGGGCGTATTGAGGTGGAACTGTCGCCAGCCGCCTGGGCATCGCTCCCGATCCTCGCCTTTACGAATTACGGTGGCATCCGGACTAACGTTGAGCGTGAAGAATTTGAGGACTTTAACTTAGGGGGCGTGGACAAACAGGATGGACTCCGTCGCAGCTGGCCAGGATTTCGCACTGTTGTTAAGAACGAAGAGCGATTCGCATTCCATATTGTGATGGAACGCTTCCAGCAAATTATCGGAGGCACTGAACGCTCTGCTGGATTGGACCTCTTCAGCCGCAGTGGCAGTATCGTGATCCTGAGGAAGTAGTTGCGAAGTCATTTGGAACAAAGGCTTTCCCGACGCGCTCCACAATGCCTCGGGGAAGCACCGAATTCCGATAGGCTTAATCGAACTCACATCCGGTGCGGATGCCGTTTTGTCGGGAGACGCTGACCGCAATGCCTTTAATTGGCTGCGCTCATACTGGTTGGAAAACCTGCTCTACCCCGCGACCAGTATCGTGAACGGGGCTCAAATCCGCGAGATTTCGCTGATCGGTTACGCAGTTGCAGGTCGGGACGTTCCGCGGGACTGGGCAGAATTTGGGAAATGGAGTGTAAGGGACGCGGGTCTCGCCAGTATTCTCTTTTAGTGGAAGTTCCAAACGATCCCATCGCACAGCGTGAAAGAGAATCAAATCATGGTCCAGATCGACAAGGTGCTCTATACGGCTCAGACCCACACCACTGGCGGACGAGACGGCGCAGCCCGGAGCTCGGACGGGCGTCTTGAGGTGAAACTGTCGTCACCCGGCACTTCTGGCACGGGCACCAATCCCGAGCAATTATTTGCGGCTGGCTGGTCGGCATGTTTCCTGGGGGCGATGGGACTGGTTGCGAGTCAGATGAAGGTTGCCCTTCCGGCCGATCGGGCCATCGACGCCGAAGTGGATTTGGGCACCGCAGATGGCGGCTATCTCCTGCGGGCTCGTCTGAACGTCAGTTTGCCAGGCATAGAGCGAGAAGTCGCTCAGGCAATTGTGGACGCCGCGGACCAGATTTGCCCGTATTCCAAGGCCACACGCGGCAACATTCACGTCGTTATTAATGTGATTTAAGTTAGGGATTATAAGATAAGGAACGTTGTCATGAGTACGGAACGGAAAGTCGCAGTGATCACCGGGGCCTCGCAGGGGATCGGTGAGGGGTTAGTTCGAGGGTTCCTGGACCGTGGCTACCTGATCGTCGCGAACTCGCGGTCGATTAAGCCCAGCACTTCTAGCGATATCCTCACTGTCGCTGGGAACATCACAGACCCGGCGGTCGCGGAGCGGGTGATCGCGGGGGCGTTTGAGAAGTTCGGCCGAGTTGATACTTTGGTCAACAACGCCGGAGTATTCGTCTCCAAGCCGTTCACGGAATACACCGTAGAAGACTTCGCCGGCGTGGTATCGGTGAATCTGGCCGGATTCTTCCATATTTCCCAGCGAGCCGTGCGACAGATGCTCAAGCAAGGGAGCGGGCACATCGTGAACCTCTCCACGACACTGGTGGAGCAGCCCGTTAAAGGAGTACCGTCAGCTCTGGCGTCGCTCACGAAGGGTGGGCTGGACGCTGTCACGCGGTCGCTGGCCATCGAATACGCAGACAAGGGCATTCGCGTCAACGCGGTGGCCCCCGGTATCATCAAGACGCCGATGCATTCCCCCGAGACTCACGCCTTCCTCGCCGGGCTGCACCCGATGGGGCGGATGGGCGAAGTTCAAGAAGTCGTCGACGCAGTGTTGTACCTGGAGTCGGCCGCGTTCGTAACCGGCGAGACTTTGAATATTGACGGCGGAGCACACGCCGGACGCTGGTAACATTGAGGACAAAAAATGCCGATCGTAACGATCCAGATCACTCGTGAAGGAACAACTCCCGAACAGAAAGCCGCTCTCATCAAAGGGGCGACAGACTTGCTAGTGGACGTCCTCCGCAAGCCGCCGGCATTAACCTTCGTTGTGATTCAGGAAGTCGACTTAGAGGACTGGGGCGTAGGCGGACTGCCCGTAGAAGAATTCCGGCGCCAGTCCGCAATCCAGTCCTCGTCATCGAGGACAACCTCGCCGTCACCACCAGCTCCGTAGAGACCGCTGGTGACGGCGTTGGCAGGTCCTGGCGCTGACGTCCAGCGGGGGCACCATGATCCGCTTAGTCTGTGTACGGACCCGAGAGCCCCGCATTTCCATACTCCCGCACATATTTCAGTTGTTCCGTTTTCGGTAAGCACAGCAGCGTATAAGCCCCCCTGATCCAGTAGGGAGGTTCCTCGGTGCCTCGCGGCTTTTCCATTTCCGCTTTCAGCAGGACCACCGCGTGTTCAGGATCGGCAACGACCCACGCGCAAAGCCACTGGTTCATACCGACACTTTCAGAGCCCCCATTGCCGAGCATTTTGCCACTCAATTCCGGTTCCAAATCGGTCAGCAACCGCTTGGCAACCGCGGGGTCGACGAATGCCAGATACAAGGCGGCGTTGACCATCGATTGAAAACGGCTGACGGAGGAGGTTCCCTTGTGTGCCGGAATTCGCAGCGACAACACTCTTTGAATAAGACTTTCCATGTCCGGGTACTTGATCTCGGCGGCCTGCACTGCCAGATTCGCTGCCACGCCGGGCACGTACTCGTAATAGAATGATTGCCGTCCCGCGATTCTATGGGCTTGCAAGCTCTGCATTCCTTGATCGATCAAGGATCTGGCGAGAGCCGGGTTGTCTGCGGCGACCGCGACTGCCATCCAGCCCGCTGCCTCGGCCTTGGTTCTCGTATTGGCGATACTGGAGAACAGCTCCGCAGCGACCTGAGAGTCCACCTTTCCGATGCTGTAGGCGAGATCGAACTTCAGTTGATCATCGTTGAAATCTGTCGTCGGTTTAAGAGTTGCGTCTTTGAGAAGTTCTATCGCCCGCGGCAGATTGTACCTGCTCACTTCGAGGATCACGCGATTGCGAACGGACGCTTTATTGTGTTTCTCCTTGACCTTGTCTTGATAGCTGAACGCGCGAGGAATGTCGTACCAGGCAAGAGCCTGCGCGATATTTGTCGCCAAGTGATCAATGGCATTCTTGGACTCAGAAAAGTCTTTCGCGGCGGATTCGATGAGCGCCTTGCCGTGCTCGGTATCACCTAAACGCAGAAACATCAAACCGGTGTCGGCCTTCAGATAGATTTGCCGGTCCCCACTGACATCACCGATTCGCGAGGCCGCTCGTTCGACGAATCGGAGCGCCGTTTTGATGGCCTGAGCCTCCTTGTCACTCACATCCTTTTTACGTGGCTGATCTGGAGCCAGGCTGCGAGCAATCAGGATGGCGCTTCGTTGATCCATCGCTTTCGATTGTTTTTCGATCTGCTTCAACGTTTCGTCGGGGTCGGTCCGGGCTAACGCATTGAATTTGTAGTCGCGCAAATTCGGACGGAAAGCCAAGTTTTTCGCTTTGATCCATTCCGCCAATTGATCGGCGTTCTGCTGTCGAATCGCGTCCAGAGCTTGAAGATTTACCTCTGGCCTGGTCGCAGGCGCCGCAGACAATGGGATCAATGTGAGCGAAATCTCTTTTGTGGGATTAGAGGCGTAGGTCCCCGCCATGCGGTACTTGGGATCCTCGGCAAAGATGTATACGGGCCCATCTTGCAAGCCACGCAATTGAAACAGACCATTATCATCAGTCATGGTGCTCACCACGTCTTCCGCGTCACCGGAATTGAAAACTCGGACATGGGAGATCGGCTTGCTGTCAGAATCCACGACTTTGCCGGAAATCGCCAAGCTTGTGCCTTTCAATTGCACATTGCCATAGTCGTGGGTGCCTCCCAGTTTCCCCGTAACTTGTGGTAAGTCGATTCTCGAAAAGCCTTGGGCTTCAATGGCGACGTAGTAGCGATCAGTCTCCCAGAAAGCTGACGATTCAAATTGTCCCTGTGCGTTAGTCGTCAATTTTTCAATTTCGCTGCTGAGGCCCGACATTCGAGTCTTCTCGCTCACGTAACGTCGGTGCCAATGAATGGCAACAGTCGCATCTGAAACCGGGCGGCCTCGTTGACTGGTGAGGGTACCTTGCACCCGAAAGGCATTTTTCGGGGAGACGACAATCGGCTTGGGATCGGTCAATTCGTTGGCGCGCAGCAGGACTGCGGTTGAAACTCCTTGCGGACTGCGCACACGAATGGGCAGCGCATCTTGCGGATCGAGTTGCGGGATCTCAAAGCGACCAGATTCATCCGAGGTCACCTCTTTCGATAAACCCTGTCCCTTGCGGCTTGGCTGAAACCAGCGGATTTCGGCGGCGGGGACCGGATGCCCCGCCTCATCCACAACCGTTCCGCGAAACGTGAGCGCCCTCTGGTACTTGAACGTCGGCCCTTCAAAGTCTTTTGTGTACTCGATTGCCGGGCTTTGTTGATCTTCGATTGGCGGCAGGTATTCGTTCGGTGTGATTCCAGGCTCGATGGCAATCTTTCCGGGGCGGAAGTAGGCTCGATACTCCCCCTTGGCGTCTGTCTTCGCCGAGCCAACGTACGAACGAGACTGACTGTGTTGTTCGAGAAATAGAACGGTGGCACCCGCGATTGGTGTGCCGCTCTGGTCATCGACGACGCGGCCGCGTCCCGTGATCACGTCAGGTAATGCCAATTCCACGCCATCAGTGAGCTGTCCCGATTTCGACTCGCACTTCACCGGAACATAAAACTCCCGAGGGATTGAGGGATCCCGTCGTTCTCCGGAAATACTCAATTCGTATTTTCCTGGTGGCACGTCCGAGATTTCAAAGATTCCGTCAGCTTTCGGACGGAAGTGCGCAGTGAACATAAATTGCGGTTGCGGTTGATCCCATACGACACCTCGTGCTGATATGATCAGCAATTCAACTTGCTTGTAAAAATCGTTTGCGGGCAAGTTCGTGATTTTGCCGCGAATCGTTCCTCCCGATTCCAGACGCAGCTCCGGTGTCGATTTTGTGTTCCAATTTGCTTCTCGCTCGGCGAATTGCGGGGCCGCGATTTTCGCCAGAATGGTTGTTGATTCGGGGAGACCAATCAAAGTGAATTGGCCCTTGGAATCGGTCACCGCGCTGAATTGCTCCGTGAACTCTTTGGTCAACGCCATCGTTCTCAATTTTTCGGCGGCGGTTGGCGGAAGGATCAGAAACGTCGGACCGATTTTGGTGTTGGGAATTGGCGTTCCCTTGGCGTCCACAACTCGACCACTGTAATTCGCTTTCGCAGTCGCCTTCAGTTCCAGGCCGTGAATCTCTTTCTTATCTCGATATTCCCCCGTGAGGTTGATGTCCACAAGTGGCGTTAGCAGGCCATCGTCCGTGCGTGCCACGACCCACAGTATCGGATACTCGTTCGGCTGCCGATTGTCCCCCCGCCAACGGGGATGCCAGAACTCAAATTTCCCCTTGTCATCTGCTCGAACAAATGCCACCTGAGCTGCCCCGTAACGGCTACCAGGAAGTTGAGTCATCCCTGTCAACCAAACCTGGCTCCGCCCAGCTGGCCGGCCGTCTTGCTGGAAAACCGTTCCCGTAATCGCAATCGAATTGGCTCGTTGCTTCGGATCAAGCGGCTCTTGAACCTTATCGGGTTCACCCTGCCCCTTGTCCGGTTTGGCCTCAGAAACCGCGTCAGGCTTTTCAGGGGGTGTGTCGGGCTTGCTCTCTGCCGCGACGACCGGTGCCACTTCCGGCGGTTTGACGATCTCCCGCTGGGCATTCACGACGGTCACAATGGCGAGACTCAACAGAACCGACAACGAGGCGACGATCATCTTGCGCGAGACCTGCATGCGATCCTCCTCTTGCTTTAGAATCCTTCGAATGCGCGGAATGAGTTGATGCGAGATGGATGTTCCGACGACCCACTCTGCTGGTGTATTCGCGAGGGCCATCTGGACGAGCATTTCGGCGTAGTTCTGCGGTGTATTGATGTGGGTCAGTACCGCAGAGTCACAACAATGTTCGCGTTCCAGTCGGACGCGGTTCGAGAGCCACCAGACGGCCGGATGAAAAAATAGAACCGCTTCGATCACACGCTGCATCAAGTTGATCAGGTTGTCCCACCGCCGCACGTGAGCCAGTTCGTGCAACAGAATCATTTCGAATTGTTCGGTCGAGATTCCCGCCAAGGTCGACGCCGGGAACAGGATTAATGGCCGAATGATCCCTACCAGGATCGGCGCGGAAATGCTGTCCGTCATGCCGATCAGAATTCTCCGTTTGAGATGCAGCGCTGTTTGCAGGCGATGACAAATCACAACGGCCGGATGATTGTCGTCCAGGATGCGGCAGCGGCGTTTAAGGCGTTCCGCACCAGAAATCCCCATCAGCAGTGTGGAGCACGTTAGCGGAAATCCGACCACCCAGATCCAGGGAAGAATCGTCATCAGCCAATCGGTGACCGTGACCCCGAAGTTTGTGATGAACTGCATGGTCGATGTGGAACGGCCGCGATTAGCGACCAGCCCGGCGTCGTCCGGTAATCGACCAGTCGGCTCTAACGAATCGTTGCGAGTTGGATTGGTCTCAACAGTATTGTTGGCGACTTCGGCAACGCCCTGTGATGTGGCGATGGCATTTGATGAAGCGTCGCTATTGCGAGCGACAGCACTCGCTGGCGATGCTACTCTTCCCATCTCCACCGGCTTTGGCGCGAAGGTGTGGCCCGCAGTCTCAGGAAGCCGGTTCAGATTCCATGCGAACAGGCAACACGGAATGAGGGCGACGATAAAGAACTGCGTCACGGCGATCGAGTATCGAATCTCGGGCGAGCAGCGTCGCACGGCCCGATCAATGATTGCTACCAGGACCGCAAACAGCCCGCCGATCCAGAGAAAATGCAGCATCGTCCAGCCGGTCGTCTGCCAGAGCACGTTGGTCGCAAGCCATGAAGAACTCATTTCGTCCCTTTCTTGCCACGGCGTAGCAGTTCCAGCAATTCCTGGCGTTGGGCTTCGGTCAACTGTTCCTGGTCAATCAAATGAGCCACCAAAGATTGTGTTGACCCGGCGAACAAACGGTCCACCAATTTGGCGACCATTCCTTTCGCCGTGGACTGGCGACTGATCTTGGCCGACCAATGAGACCCTCGTTCGGCAGGGCTGCGAGTGACCAGTTCTTTTTTCAACATCACGGTTAGCACGGTGGCCACCGTCGTTGTCGCCACCGGCCGGTTCTGCCGCAGATGCTCACAGAGTTGGCTCAGTGAAACAGGCCCCGTTTCCCAGAGCACATTCAGAATTTCGAACTCGACGGGTGTCGGTTCGGTCGCCGGATTTCGTGCCATACTTACCGCACCTATCGAAGTGGACATGTTCAGTTGACGCTAATTCTATAGAAATAGAACGCCGTGTCAACTGCGCGGGAGATTAACCGTTTGAAACAGAACGAAGATCAGGGGCTTCTCGGTCGCCGCCTGATGCACCCCAGTGACTGATTGATGATCGGGCGCCTGGCTCTAATCCTCTATGGGGCATTGGGAGCACCTCAGGTGTTTGGCTACTAATCAGAATGCCCAACTCGTATTGTGGATAGCAAACGACTCTGGCTGCACACGGGGGTAACCTCGACGTTAGGCCGGATCGGCAATTTTCAATTCGTTTTATTCATTCCCGGAAGTATCGTAAATGCCGAATGACGCACCCTATCATCACTGGCTCAAGCGCGCGATTGGCTCAAGCTATATCATCCAGCGGTCTCCCGGAGGAGAGATGGTCGGAGGGCTTGAAGTGGAACTCACCTTCCCCCAAGAAGCAACAGGATGTATTCGCATCATTAACTCATTACGCGACTCGTGTGAGGACTATAGCCAGCTCAGTTCCTTAGCTGAGGACGCCATTAACGGTATCACACACTATGCCCAAACCCACAACATTGATTTAACGAAGTACGATATTACTCTCAGTCGATTCTTCACTCACGATACCGCCTCTCACCCGCACCTTTACTTTGTCACGGCTCAGAACGCGTTACAATCGGCTTTGGCAGCTTGGGAGAAGCGTCCGCCTGCCTAACAAGCGGATCAGCCCGATATGTGCCGTGTTGGCGTTTTAGGTGAAATGGCGAGCACTCGCGTGACCTAACGCGATTTAACCTAGGCATAAGACTGAAACAAGGCAATCGAAATCTATGGCACGTGACATTCCAGAAGCTGATTGGAAGCTGCTGAGCAAGTTGAAACCGCTGGCTCTGGACCGGCTGTGCCGACGGATTCTCGACGAGATTGGCGCTGTGGCGGCGGATTCCAAGTCATCTCATGAACGCTATCTCGCGATCTACACTCTTGTCCAAAAGTCTGACGAAGAGGTCGCGGACCTCTTCAATGAGCTTCGGTGATCGAATGCACTCTTCCGCCTGGTCGCGATGCGATCTCGGGGCCTGATTTCTGACGAGGAGTATTCTGGTTTCTCCGCAGAGACGCAAGCAATCATCAGTCTGTTGACCGGGGAGATGCTCTGGTTTTCGCGGATGCAGGTCGGTGTATGGACGTTTCGGAGAGTCGAAAGAAAATCCTTGCGTTCTAACCTGGGGTATAGTCAAATGAGTCATCACATCGCCGGACGTCTCACCCCATCAGGCAGGACGAAGGGATACTATGACTCGCGAGCAATACAGGGCGGCCGGCTGGGGGCTCTTCTGGTCCGGGGGACTGGCGGTCGCCATCTTCGTAGGCTCGCGGAATCTCCGCAACATTGACGCGGCTTTGGTCGGGTACACGTTTGCGTGCCTCTTTGCGACATTTGCCATCGCCTACCGCTACTCGATCTGGTTGCAGCGGCCACCGACAAAGATGTACATGCGGCGCGGCTGGGAGGCGTTCCTCCGGCCCGGTCACTTGTGGGCCAATGTCAAGAACCTGGGCGGACGGGTGTGGCGGCTGTTCGCTTTGAACGAACATATCCTCAAACGCAGCAAGTCGCGCGGGATCGCCCATCTGCTCATCATGTGGGGTTGTGTCCTGGCGTCCGCGATCACCTTTCCGTTGGTGTTCGGTTGGGTGAACTTTGAAACTGTGCCGGGGGACTTCAGCCAGTATCGCACGTTTGCGTTCGGATTTCCCGTGTTCGACTTTGTCCACGATTCGCTGGTCGGGCACCTGATTTTCCATGGGCTGGTCTGGTCAGCCCTGCTGGTTATCCCCGGAGTGATGTTGGCATTCCAACGCCGGGTTCGAGATCACGGTGCGGCTGCGCTCCAGGACTTTCAGGAAGATTTTCTCCCGCTATTCCTGTTATTCGCAGTGAGCGTTACCGGGTTACTGCTGACGGTCAGTTACACTTGGATCAAGGGCTACGGGTACGAGTTCCTCGCGATCCTGCACGCGGTCACGGTGATTTTTACTCTGCTCTGGCTGCCGTTCACATCTTTCAGCGGCCGGCGCAACTCGGGGTCAAATTCTACCGCGACGCCGGTGCGGAAGAGGCACCCGCTCAGTGCGCCCGGTGCCACGAGCCCTACGCCACCCCCAGCCACATCGCGGATCTGATCCAGGTCCAGGCTGAGTTGGGGTATCACTACGAGATGTCGCACCCGCAGTGCGGGCATTATCAACGTATTTGCCCCGCGTGCCGTAGAAAGATGCTGGCCCTCGCCCAGCACGCGGCGTGGGAACCCCAGCCCAGCGAGGTCCGCACCCATGACAATTGAAGCGCCGACAACATCTGAGCTGCTGGCGAAGTTCGGCCCGCTGCGAGCGTACCAATCAGGGGATCGACTGGACACGTCGTTGGACCCCGACCGCCTCGTTAAGACGCACTGTTGCTTCTGTGGTCAGCAGTGCGGCATCCAGCTTAAGGTGAAGGGCAACTCGGTTATCGGGTTTGAGCCTTGGACCGAATTTCCCTTCAACAAGGGGATGCTCTGTCCGAAAGGCATTCGTCGTTACCTCCAAAACTCGCACCACGATCGGCTGACGTCCGCTCACGTCCGCGACCAGACTCGACCCGACGGGTTCCGGGCGGTGCCCTACCCCGAGGCCATCGGGCGCGTGGCATCCGAGATTCAGCGCATCCAGTCGACCTACGGCAATGATGCGTTTGGGGTGCTCGGTGGGGCGAGCATGACGACTGAGAAATGCTATCTACTGGGGAAGTTTGCCCGCGTGTGTTTGAAGACGCGGTACATCGATTACAACGGTCGGTTGTGTATGGTGAGTGCCGGTGCCGCGAATAAAAAAGCGTTCGGGATTGATCGCGCCGGCAACCCCAGCAGCGACATTCCGCTGGCTGATGTCGTCTGGATCGGTGGTGCGAACGTTGCCGAGTGTGCTCCGATTACCACGAGCTACATCTGGCAGGCTCGCGAGAACGGCGCGCGAATCATCAACGTTGATCCACGGATCACACCGCTGGCTCGAACTTGTGACCTCGTGTTGCCAATCAAGCCGGGCCGCGATGCCGCGCTCTATGCCGGCATCCTGCACCTGATGATCGAGAACGATTGGCTCGATCACGACTTCATTCAGAACCACACGGTTGGGTTCGACGTGGTGGCTGCGTCCGTCAAGGACTGGACTCCGCGGAAGACGGCGGAAGTGACGGGGATTGCGGAGAAGGCGATCCGGCAAGCGGCCGAATGGTGGGGCACGGCGAAGACCAGCTACCTGATGCACGCTCGCGGGATGGAGCAGCACAGTCAGGGGGTCATGCATGTGCTGGGGGCGATCAACATTGTTTTGGCGTCGGGGCGGATTGGGCGACCGGGATGCGGGTACTCGACGATCACCGGCCAGGGCAATGGCCAAGGGGGGCGGGAACACGGTCAGAAGTGTGATCAACTCCCTGGCGCCCGGGATATTGAAAACCCGGAACATCGTAAGCACATTGCGGCGATCTGGGGCGTTCGCGAGGAAGAACTTCCACACGCCGGTGTCGATTGCTACGAACTCCTCCGCAAGGTCGAAACGGGCGAGATTCGCGGCTTGCTGTGTTGGTCGTTCAATCCGTTTGTGTCGCTCCCGGATAATGACTTCGTCCGGCGGATGCTGGAAAAATTGGAGTTCTTCGTGTGCATCGACTTCTTCCTGAGCGAGACCGGCCGATTTGCCGATGTCGTGCTACCTGGATCACAGCACGAAGAGGATGAGGGGACCGTTTGCTCTACCGAAGGGCGCGTCATCAAGATCAACAAGGCGGTCGATCCGCCGGGGGATGCGAAGCAAGACTGGCGAATTCTGCAGGACATCGCGGGGGCACTCGGCCGCGAACGCGGCTTCACATTCGACAGCCCGCGAGCGATTTTTGAGGAACTGCGGCGAGCATCGGCCGGGGGTGTCGCGGACTACTCGGGAATCACCTACGAGAAGATTGAGGACCGGCAGGGAATCTTTTGGCCGTGTCCGGCAACCGACCGCGAGGGTCAACCGGTTGATCACCCCGGCACGCCGCGACTATTCGAGCCGGGGTCGTGGAATCCAGTGGCCAAGGGGGCCGGGCCGTTCTATTTTCCGGATGGCAAGGCTCACTTTAACCTCGCCTCCTATGCCCCGCCGACCGAGGACGTGGACGACGATTACCCTGTCATCCTGACCACCGGGCGGACGGTGAACATGTTCCTGAGTGGGAACCAGACCCGCCGCATTGGCCCGCTGGTCGATCAGTATCCGGAGCCGCTTCTGGAACTGCATCCGGTGCTGGCGCAGAAGCACGGGATCGCGGACACCGACTGGGTCACGGTGGAATCTCGGCGCGGGGCGATAACCGTGCGGTGCCAGGTGGTCACGACGATCCGCCCCGACGTGGTGTTCGTCCCCTACCACTGGAGCGGGGCCAAGAGCATCAACCGGGTGACCATCGCGGCGCAGGATCCGATCTCGAAAATACCCGAATACAAGGTGTGTGCGGTCCGCATCCGCAAGGCAGAGGAACCCGAGTACGCGAAGCGTCTGGAATCACAACAGTGAGGGGAAACGTATGATTGCCGAGATGGAATTTTTCGTGGACCCACACCGCTGCATCGGGTGCCATGCCTGCGAACACGCCTGTGCCGAGTGCGAGACTCACAAGGGACAGTCGATGATTCACATCGAGTACGTCGATCGCAGCACGTCGGTGCAGACCGTGCCGGTCGTGTGTATGCATTGTGATAGCCCCACCTGCGCCGACGTCTGCCCGGCTGATGCCATCAAGCGCAGTGCCGACGGACGCGTTATGACGGCTCGCAAGCCGCGGTGCATCGGGTGCTCGAACTGCGTGCTGGCGTGTCCGTTCGGGGTGCCCAAGATGATGACGGAACTCGAACTGATGATGAAGTGCGACATGTGCTACGACCGCACCAGCACGGGCCGCAAGCCGATGTGCGCGACCGTCTGCCCGAGCGAAGCTCTGTTTTTCGCTACTCGCGCGGAAGTGGAACTGCGACGGGGGAGATCTCGGCCGAGTAACGAATTTAAGTTCGGCGATCAAACCATCACGACGAAGGTCAACATGATGGTTCCGCGAGGGCGAACGCAGACGCATTTGGACGTGACGGCCGCCATGCACGAGAAGCCGGTCGGCGGGCTCATGGCTTTGAATATCCTGAGCAACGAACCCATCCCCGTGGAGGGCGCATCATGAACCCGACCGACGGTGAAGAACCTCGAGAATACCCGGATCACCTGCCGCTGCCGCTCCAACCCACCTGGCGGCAGGATTTTCCAACCGATGTCCCGGAAGACGAGCACGTGGCCCGCCGCGAGTTCGTCAAGTTTCTGGTCCTGACGAGCGGAGCGTTCGTCGTTGGACAGTGTTGGATCGCGGTCGCCAGCCACCGTCGAGTGACCGGACCGCACCCTCGATTGAAGGTGGCTACTGTCGCGGAACTGGAAAAGAAACGAGTCGTTGAGTTTCGCTATCCGGACGAATACGAGCCCTGCTTGGCGATATGTCTCGAGCCCGGGCGGTTTGTCGCCTATGGCCAGAAATGTTCGCATCTTTCCTGCGCGGTGGTGCCCCACTTGGAAAAAGGCGAATTGCACTGTCCGTGTCACAACGGACACTTTGAATTGAATGAGGGGCGACCGACTGCTGGCCCGCCTCGCCGACCGTTGGCGTTGGTGAAACTGGACATTCAGGACGGAGTGGTCTACGCCACGGGATTTGAACCGCGAACCGTTTGAGAGAGCGGTTTAACGAAATGTATTCGCTCGAAATGTTTGGGTAGCCCAGATTCTTGAATCTGGGTGAGCGAAGCAAACAAGAGGCTGGGGCTCCTTCGATTCCCGCTTCCCATTCGTTGAGTCGGGGGCTCTGATCCGCAAACGTCTTTTGAGTCAAGAAAAACAGTGAAAGAATTAAGTCGGGGGTTTCTCCTAAAAGTTTGAAGCAGGTGCGGACTCTCAAAAACCGCAACCTCTTGTTCGCTACGCTCACCCAGATTCGAGAATCTGGGCTACCCATC
>JAZKFE010000168.1:0-16108 GCA_040386595.1 Planctomycetota bacterium
ATCTCAAAAAAACCGACAAAAATCCTTGACTTCAATCACAGTCGCTCTCCCCAGATTACTGGGGCGAGGGGGGATATTGACCAGAGACACCGTTTAGTTGGATTAGTTGGATCACCGCACCAAGCCCACCATTGAGCGGCTGCACCCGTCCATACCGCATGCGATCGACGGCTATCAACTGGCTCCAAAAACCGGATGAATTTTATCCGTGAATTTTGCGGCTATGTTCCGCCCTGCGACTGGAATTGGGTTACGCGAGGATAACGTCGGACGAATTCATCGCCTGCACGGCATCCTTCGTCGTCAGGACCGCGTTCGCCAGGAAGCCATAGTTAATGACAGCAGCCGTGTAACCATCGCCGATGGTAGGATGCCGCGGGCCCGCAGTCGCATCTTTTACGACGGCAACCTCGAAACCTTGCTCCAGTAACTCCCGCAGATGGCTTTCGACACACAGGTTGGCCAGCATCCCGGCCAGGATAATCTTGTTGATACGACGCTTGCGGAGTTGAAAGACCAAGTCATTCGTTTGCGGACCCCACATTTTATGCGGACTCACCACGATGGTCTTTCCGTCCTCAATGAAGGGCTTGTAACGTTCCAGCCAGTCTGCCCCGGAACCCAAAAAACCTTCGATGCCGAGAGGATCGGGGCGGAAGAATTCTTTGCCGTCCAGCATCATGTGCTCAACGGCCCCGCCGAATTGCCACGCCTGATCGTGAGGGTAAAGGTAGTGCGGCGAAATGAAGACGCCGTAGTCTTGATTCTTCGCCGCCTCGAACAGCCGAGCGAGATTTTCGACGGTATCGTTTTCCTGGATGCTTTCACCGACTAGACCCCAGGAGATTCCCTTCTCGCTGAGAACGTCATTCTGTGGGTCAATGACAACCAGTGCCGTGTCTTTCTTATGGAACCGCATAATAACATCCTTTTTAGTGTTCGATGTTGAGAGACGATTTCGACCGTAAGCGTTCAACTTCCGATTCCAGTTCGGCGATCCGCGTCTGGAGTTTCTCGACCACCGGCGCAATCTGCCGTTGCGAAAATCGCTGGTGGATGTGCTGCGGACAGTTCACATCCCAAGCCTCGACCTTGAATAGGATCGCACGCTCGACTTTGCCGGGATACGCTGGATCACGAAGCTTCTGTTCGAGAGCCGCGTCCCCTTCGACCACGCGAGCGGTCCCCCAAACCTTCACCCGACGCTTGTTCGTGTAGTCCATCAGGAAGAGGAACGCTTGGGAGTTTTCGGACAAGTTGCCCAGCGTAATGTACTGCCGGTTGCCTCCGAAGTCGGCGAAACCAAGCGTCTGTTCGTCGAGCACCTTGAGGAATCCCGGCGAGCCGCCGCGATACTGGATGTACGGCTGGCCTGCGGCGTTTGCCGTTCCCAGATAAAACATATCGAGGTCTGCGATGTACTCTGTCAACTCCGGCGTGACGCTTGTCTGCCACCCTTCGCCACGTTCCATCCGCGCATAACTCCCTCGAGACCCCTTCTGGTTCTGAAGCGTCTTCACCGCCGGGGTAAAGGCGATGTCACTGGGGTAGTTTCGTTGAGGCGTCTGTGTGGTTGTGGACATGGTTTGCTCCTTTCCCAGCTGATTTCACAAGGACGGCTGCCCTAGGTGGCCCCAGGGCAGCTTGCAGTCGGACTTACTTCTGCGGCACATGCTTGCCGAGGAATTCCCGCATCAGTTGGGCGATCTCATCGCCCTTCGATTCCAAGGCAAAGTGACCGGCATCGAGCAGATGGAACTCCAGCGTCTTCAAGTCTCGCTTGTACGGTTCGGCTCCTGCGGGCGGGAAGATCAGATCGTTCTTCCCCCAGGTGATCAACATCGGCGGCTGGTGCTGGCGGAAGTATTCCTGCCATTTCGGGTAGAGCGGCGGGTTACTGCCGTAGCTCAGAAACATGTCGAGTTGAATCTCGTCATTGCCTTTACGGTCAAGTAGGAACTGATCGTGGGCCGCGCCGTCCGGGCTGATGAGTTCGGGGTCCTTCGCTCCCGTGGTGTATTGCCACTGTGTCGCCTCATAAGTGAGCAGGCTCCGAATGGCGTTGCGTTTCTCCAGGCTCGTCGGCTCCTTCCAGTAGGCTTTGATGGCCTTCCAGAATTCGTTGTCGATCCCTTCGTCGTAAGCGTTGCCGTTCTGCACCACGATGGCAGTAATCCGATCGGGATGTTGCGACGCCAGGCGATATCCCACCGGAGCACCATAGTCCTGCACATACAGGGCATATTTCGTCAGTCCGACCTTCTCTGTGAAGTTGTCAATCACCTTCGCCAGATTGTCGAAGGTGTAGGTGAACTTGTCTCGCGACGGCATTGAGCTATGGCCGTACCCGGGATAGTCTGGGGCAATCACGCGGTACTTGTCTGCGAGTGCCGGGATCAAGTTTCGAAACATCTGCGAACTCGTCGGGAAGCCGTGCAGCAGCAGGATCGCCGGGGCATCCTTGGGGCCCGCCTCGCGGTAGAAGATGTCGAGGTCGCCCACTTTGATGGTTTTGTGAAGTACCTGCACCGAATGCTGCGCCGAGGCCGTTCTTGGCGTGCCAAACGCGAATGCGGTGATCGCGAGCAGGGGAAGAACTAGAGTCCGTGTCGTCGTGCGGGACATGATCGTGTCTCCTGAAAAAGGTGTTGCGGGATCGAGAGCGAAGGTTACTGAACGTCGGGAATGCCGGGGTGGTCCGCCGGTCGGGAACCAGGAGCCGGCCAAAAGAACTTGCGATCAGATTCGGGGATCACAACATCGTTGATGCTGGCCTCTCGGCGTCGCATCAACCCGCTGTCGTCGAACTCCCACAGCTCGTTGCCATAGCTACGGTGCCATTGGCCGGCAGCGTCGTGCCATTCGTACTGAAAACGGACCGCGATTCGATCGTCGGTGTATGCCCACAGGTCTTTTACGAGTCGGTAGTCGAGTTCGCGATCCCACTTGCCAGCCAGGAACGGCCGAATCGCCGTGCGGCCGGTCACGAACTCACTTCGGTTCCGCCACACCGAGTCTTCACTGTACGCCAGAGCGACCCGTTTCGGATCGCGGGAGTTCCAAGCGTCTTCGGCCAGCCGAACCTTTCGCAACGCTGTGACCAGGGTGAATGGCGGTGCAATCACCGTCTGTGACTGAGGGATTGTGCTCATGGTTATCATAAACTCCTGTAAAAAGCCCGAAAAAAGCGCCACGTTTTCATTACCCTCGCCGGTAATGTTTGGGACTAAAACCATTTTCCGTGCCAAGAGGATAGAATTAGCACAACCTATTTCTCTGTAAACACTTGCTGTAAAACGTGCGAACCAAGATCACTTACGAAAAATCGTAATTTCACGAATTCTCGTGATTGCCGTCACGAAATCTCGTAAAGTGCTGAGCATGACTGCTGATAATTTCACAGAACCGCTGCTGTCCGATCCCAAGCGACTGTTACTGGACCTGGCCCAGCAACAATCCGTGCCCGCTTTGCTGCAGTTGATCGCGAATCGCCTCAGCGAGACCGGGCGAATCGCACTGGTCCGCATCTGGCTGGTGCAACCAACATCAAGCTGTGTCGGTTGCCAGACTGTCGATGCCTGCCGAACTCAAACGCGGTGCCTCCATCTCGTGGCCAGTGGCGGACACTCTGCCGCGTCGCCCGGTATCGAGTGGACCAATACCGAAGGTGCCTTCCAGCGCATGCCATTGGGAGTCAGGAAAGTCGGACACATCGCGCTCAGCGGAGAACCACTCGAAGAACCAGAATTGACCGAACCACTCCCCGACTGGGTGGCTCGGCCAGATTGGATTCGGGCAGAGGGGGTTCGCGGATTCGCCGGCCAACCGTTGATCCACCGAGGCGAGGTTCTGGGTGTACTGGCCGTATTTGCTCGTCAAACAATCTCTAGCGAGTGCATGGGCTGGCTCCGGATGATCGCCGACCACGCCGCTGCCGCAATCAACACCGCGCGAGCCTTCACCCAAATTGATGCCCTGCGCAAGCGGTTGGAACTGGAGAACGAGTATCTTCGCGAAGAAGTGACTGGGGCCGGGGCGTTCGGCGAACTGATCGGCCACAGCCTCGCACTCGAAGCTGTCGTCCGACAGATCGACTTGGTCGCTCCCACGGACTCGGCGGTTTTGGTTCTCGGGGAAAGTGGTACGGGAAAAGAACTGGTCGCCCGAGAGATTCATCGTCGCAGCAAGCGGTCCGGCCGCCCGCTGATCAAAGTCAACTGCGCCGCCGTTCCGCGAGAACTGTTCGAGAGCGAGTTCTTCGGCCATGCCAAGGGGGCGTTCACGGGGGCCTTGCGAGATCGGATCGGTCGATTTGAACTGGCAGAAGGCGGAACGCTGTTTCTGGATGAGGTCGGAGAAATCCCGTTGGAACTCCAGGCCAAATTACTGCGCGTGCTCCAAGAGGGAGAACTCGAACGGGTCGGGGAAGAACGGACCCGGCGGGTCAACGTGCGGTTGGTCGCGGCAACCAACCGCGACCTGCGAACCGAGGCAGAGGCCGGTCGATTCCGACAAGATCTGTTCTACCGGCTGAGCGTGTTCCCGGTGGAGGTTCCAGCCTTGCGGAAGCGGAAGGAGGACATCCCACTACTCGTCGAGCACTTCCTCGAAACGTCGTCGCGGAAAATCGGCCGATCACAGCCGTCACTGACACTCGCCGGCGTACAACGGTTGCAGCAGTACGACTGGCCGGGGAATGTGCGGGAACTCCAGCACGTCATCGAACGGGCCGTCATCACCTCGACGGGCAGCCGACTCAATATCGAGCTTCCATCCCCAACCAAAGTTGGGCATTTACCAGCAGCGGTCACGATTGAGACCACAGTGCGAACCGACGCCCAGATCCGTCAAATCGAAGCCGACAACATCCGGGCAGCGCTCCAGGCTGCAAACGGAAAGGTCTCAGGCCCCGACGGCGCCGCCCAGCAACTCGGCCTGAAAGCCACGACCTTAGCCTCGCGAATCAAAGCGTTGGGAATTGCCCCGCCAACCCGCTACGGACCATAAGTTGCTTCGGATTGGTTTGTGTCACTCCGGTTACTCCGAGCGCCAAGTCGTAAGATTCGCGATGACCGTGCCATTCCGAATTAAGGCATATCCCCAGTGTGCAAACTCGAAGTAATCGCAGGCATCACAGCAATATTCGTAGCTGAACACTCGATGGATCGCGATCTAAACTAGTGGGTAGACAGAATTATTGAGGGCGACTTCCTATCGCCGCGGAAGTATCTGCCGCGCCCCAGTCCATACACAAAACGTCTCGTGTCTACGGCCAAATTAAGGCATTAGGCATCTCTGATGCGAATTGCGACATCAATGATTCACAGACGGTTTCTGCTAAAGACCGGTTATGCCCTGTAACCGAAACCATTCTATTAACTCACAGATTAATCCCGTGTGGCCATCAGAGCTTTGTGAATCTGCCTGTACGTAATCGCGTAACGCCTGCGTCAACGTGACGAGTTTTCCTGCCGGAGTTTCCGATCGTGGTGACCATGTCATTCCGGCTAAAAAACCGTGAAACGGCGCCGAAAATGAGAAGTGATAAGTTTCCCCGTCCAGTCCGAATGCCAAATCGTCTGGCTGTCGCACATCGCGAAGAAGCGCGATCCAGATGACTTCGATTGAATGTGCGATCTTTGGGCATATCGGACGCTCTCGGATCGTGACTGGGACTTCAGTCGGCTTTGCGCAGCACCACAGGGAAGTTGCTGTCTCGGTCAACACAACCGAGTAGTCACTCTCCGGAGCCCCACAAACTCTGATCGCCCATTCTGGCGAGAAAGATGGAAGGCAGACCACTGTGGCAACATGCTTTTGGTGAATCATGTGGCCATAGATGAGCGATCGGGAAACGGACAAGTGATACGATGCGATCACCGGCACTATTTCAAACGGCGACATTTCGGGAACAAGATGTGTGACCAACGTTACCTCTCAGTCAAGTAGGTCAGGCTGTGCCTGACGTGATCGGAATTCAAACACAAACGCATTCTGGCGGAGTGCTCCTCTGCACGGCAGGGTGGCACTGTTTTTGTAGTACAAAAGCAGAGGCCGTGGCATTGCTTCGCGACGGCACTCAGTCGTTAAACAGTGCCACGACCTCAGTTTTTAGGGCGTTCAAACCAGCGCCACCCGGCGAACGCCAAGATGCTCAGAAACGCAACAATTGGGAATGAAGCAAAGGCTCGGGTGCGAGCAACAGATCCTCGTGGCAACAGGGATAACGGTTCAAAAAGATGCACATGTCCGCGACATCTGCAAACACGCCAATAGGCCCCCGGTTTAGGAAAAGTGTGCCCGGGTGCCTGATCGTGCCACTGAAAGTACAGCATACCATCCTTACTGGCGAACACGTACCGGGCGGACTCTGTTTGCTGATCGAGACGAACTTCGAACCAGACAGAAGATAAGTACAAACACGCCAGGAAAAATGTCAGAGAACCGCACAACAGAAGCCAGACTTTGTTCTTCAGCGTCCAGCGAGACTGCTCAGAGTGATTAATGGCCGTCGTCATTTCGTGATTGCCGCCTAACGCCCAGATTAACCCGCGTTGTGTTGTGCGAGACACAATCAATACACCTCAAACCGAACTATGTCAGACGTCGGGTTGAACCGCTTGATAGGCCTTCTAGGTGATTACCCGCGGTTGGCGTTCAACCACTCTTGAGAATTCCAACATGGCTCGTGACCGCCGACTGGACCGAACTGAATCCACGGATCATTTGATTGGACGAGGCAGAGGAACCTCCGACCGAACAGCAGGTTGTCCCAACTCGTACGAGCAAATATGTCGAGTATCCCGCATGCAACTTCAGGAAGCTTTGCGGCTACACGGTCGAAACTCTGCAGTACGATTGCGAAGCCGCTGTTCTCGGGGACCTGAATGTTGCGACAGTCGTCGTTGAAAGCGTCCAAGTTAGGAAACGGCCCGCGATGAAAACCCAAAACGGCGCCGACGCTCCACAGCAATTCTTCCTTCGTTTCACACGCCTCGCAGTTTGCGTTGGTGATGGTGTATCCGTGTTTCTGCAGCCAAACGACAGACTCGGCCAAGACAGCAGGTTTTCGAAACAGCGCGATCGGGCCATAGCGGAGCATTGCCCAGTCGAGTCGCTCTCGCCCGCTTCCGTCAGTGCTGACTAAAGCGGCCTCGTCGAACGCTGCCATTCGAGTTCTCCCCTCATACCTAACGCTCCGGTTAACCTGCGTTGTGCCTTGGGAGTGATATTGATGACATCCTAAACCCGACTGCGGCACACGTTTGGTTGAACCATTTGCTAGAAGATATCCGTTATAGGTAAATGGTCTGCTTTTGCGATAGGATTGTCCAGAGTGAGTTTTGTTTCACCAGTAAGTAGGTCGCCGTTGCACTGTGTGCCGTCGGGCCAAATGAGAACCGAACAATCGCCCGCGACAATGAGCTGTCATAGCCGGGCAGCCAGAGCATGACATACGCTTTGGCATCTGGATGTTCTTTGGATATTCCGTCCCAGGTGTCGAAGTCGCCTTTCCCAGGGAAACGCGACAGATCTTCAAGGCGGGTCCGAGTGCCAAAATGATTGCCTTCGAGTGCCACCCCCGTTTGGTTCCGTTGCTGGAGATCGGCGATGAGTTCGGCTGATACGGATGTGCTTTCATTTCTATATTCAGCGGAGATTTGATCGACCGAGATAAAACCTGATTTGCTATTGGTCCGCGATGCCAGCACCAGCGAATTTTGATCGGGAGTTGTTATCACACCCGACTCAAGTTGCCGGGAAGCAAAATCATCGAGGACGAGCGCGATGATGGTCTCGTCCTCCAGACGCTTACGAGCCTCCAACCGCGCCAAATCGGCCGGTGATGCAGAACATCCCACAAGAAAGAGCAATGCGATTAGGATCAGTCGATTCATCGCTCACCTCTTATCGAGTTGAGCCACCAAACCGGTGATGACTTTCCCGGCTCGAAGGCCGTCAATCCGATTGATGCGCTGAGTGATCCATTTTCCGCCTGTGAAAATTCATACGGCATTGTCCAATCGATAATCGGATCTTTGCCTAGCCATCGATTCTGTATAAACGCCTTGGCATCTTGCTTCATTTTATTCAACGGCAGATAGACAACCCGGCATCGATCCTGGGCTGCGGTCATGGTGACACCAACAATCGACCGACGGGGGGCCTTCTCGGAAACATGTCTCAGCATCCAGGCCGATGCAGTTGTATCGACATGTTGCCATTCGGCGAGTGTGTCAGGAAACGCTCGCACCGCCGGCGCGGTTTCCAGGCGATCCAGAACTTCCTCCAGGTACTTGTCGCTCGAAGCGCACAACAGGCATTTTGAAGTCAGCAACACCATAAAGGTCCCTTGCCAAGGCTTCTGTTTCACCCAGCCCTCCATGACTGTTGTCGAATCAAAGACGAAAACTTCATGACCGTTCAGTTTTCGAATCTGTTTTGCCCCTTGACGCACTGTTTTGGTCCATTGCTCAGCCGCATTCCCCAAATCTTCTTTGAAAAGAATGATGGAGCAGCCTTCACTTCGTAACGCCCCAAAATTGCTGACCACTTCCGCATTGCGTTCACCACGTACAGCCACCGTGACATTTCTTCCCACGAAGGGTCGCAAATACGGCTCATGCTGCGGCTCAAATAGACCTTCCAGTACCGCAAGCTGAGTTATGTAGCGAAAATCCAGCCTGGGACCGTTCTGTTGGGGATCTTCACCGGCGAGGATTTCGAACGACTGCGCGACATGCAGCGTGTCAGAATCACCAGGAAGCCAGCCGACGGCGCCTCGAAGGTGAGGCGAAAGACCCCTCGGTGCTGGCTCTGATCCAACGGCCACACCCAACACAATAGGTCCCCACAGTATGACCAGAAGCAATCGAGAACGCTCTACTTGAGGCATGCTATCGTCTCGTCAACGTGACCACTGAGGATGTCGGGCGTCGCCGTAATTGCCTAGCGACCAAGTGAACCCGTTTGTGACATGATATCCTAAGCCCGGTCGCGGTACACGTCGGGTTGAACCGCGTGTTGGGTCCCATTTCAGGTCCACGATTCGTGTGAGTGAGAATAAAAACGGGATTGCCGACGTTGATTGAGCAAATAGTCGCAGACGGCCCCAACGGCCCCCAATCCGGCGGAAGTGACCATGGCACCAAGCGGCGGAGCGAAAAGCAGCAGGAACGGAATCGCCAACAGGACCGTTCCACAGCCTGCCCCCTCTGGTGTTGGTGACGGAGGAAATGCTGTGTACCAAGCCCAGATCGAGCTAAGCATGCCACCAAGCAGAAACCCGATACCAGCGAGTGCTCTGCCGTAACACCACTCTGATACGGGATCGAGTAGACGGCGAGCAGGTGACGCCGAGTGTCCTGAGTCTGACGTTGCCATGGTGCGACACGCTGCAAGCAAGGGGGAAGAACTTTGCGACTCAGAATTCTGAATGCTCTGCCTAACCCCCAAGTCACCCGCGTTGTGCCGCGAGTGTTGAGGATCATCTTACTCCAAACCCGGCCGCGGTACACATCGAGTTAAATCGCTTGCTAGTTAGATAGAGTATTGGGCTAGGGCACCTTGATCGTATTGACATACGCTCGAATTTGATCGGGTAAGACTGTCATTTCATCTGCGATGCAGAATGTGACGTTCCACCATTTGTCTTGGCGACGCCAATACAGCTGCCATGTTGAGAGTCCTCGGTCATCAAAGGTGTCTTCTCGATTAATCGTCATTGCTTCGTACGCTGGGTGCCCTTGGAAAGTGACCTTTCTGAACTTGGCAATCTGCGGAGCATCGGGTTCAGAACACACTTGAATTGTGATCCATGATCTCAGGCGCCTCCCGGAACCACCGCGAGCTGCGATGCATAGGAATGGAACATCGGGTCCCTGATCACGGATTTGGTCCCAGTTGATTGGCGCAACGATTGAAATGCCCGTCGGGTGTGCAAGACGGTTCACTTCACTCGGCGGTTGCGAGGGAATGGTCTCGCCATGAGGCCCCTTCAGATCGCGTAGATTCTGGACAGCTGGATAGACGACTGCGAACAGACCACCGATGATTACTGCGACCACTAGCCACTCGATCGCGGGAGGTAGCTTGTATGACTTGGATGTTACCATATACTGCATCGGTCCAACGAGTAATTGACTGCCTAACGATGTTTCATCACGATGATCGCGGAGATTCCGCTCCACGGCGATAATATCCGCGGTGAACCAGTGTTTCAAATGCTTTCGCACCGTGGCACACGTCGGGTTGAACCGATTCTTATTCACTTAGTCTCTAATGCACAACGATCACGTATGTCGCTGCGGCCCGGCGCGCGCTTGGTCGCGTCTCCGTAACTCAACATGTTCGACGCGGTCGATTAATAGCCGCCAGGGGCCGAGGTGCAGCCCGTTTGTCAATCGAGAACATAGTCGATCGGCGGATCACCTACGTGAATAAGCCACAACTCCAGATCGTCTGCATCGTAAGTGTAGCCGAGGTCGCCGCAGACAAGCCCGTGCCGCGCTTCAGGGAGTTTGTTGCGGGTCCATTCTTCCAATTCTTCGATCGTTGCTTTCCGGTCAGACCGGGCATGCTCTGTGTAAGAGATGACTTTATCGTCACGGAAATAGACGTCGTGGAAAGCATATTCAAAACGTCCGTCGGAGTCGCGGTGGCGCATGACCTGTGGACGCCAGTAGGTAAAGCCTTCACACATTCTTTTACTGCCTAACGCTCAAGTTGATCCGCGTTGTGCCACGCGAGTAACCGTTGATCTTACCCCAACCCCGACCGCGGCACACGTCGGGTGGAATCGCTTGTTAGGCGTCTTTGGGACTATTTGCAGTTCCCCTCTTTGCCGGCCCAGAGTTGGGTGAAAGAAGCTTGAGCACGAGGTTCACCGCGAAAGCGGCATCGCCGACTCCAAGACCATCGAAGCCACTCATACGAACTTCGAATTGACCTTGACCGATCGGTGTGACGTGAGGGCAATCGTTTGAGTAAGGATAGCCAGTACACCTGCTGAAACAGACGGTAATATGTGATGTGTAAGGAAACAGCATTCGAAGTGCCGGTTGTTGCGAAGCTAACGAGATGAATTCCGAATATTCGTTGTCTCGGTACTTACCAGTTAGGAACGAATTCCACCTGGCTTCAACTTCACGGCCCTCATCGAATACTTTCGCGCCCTCCGTAAGTCGAACCAGGGGCATCTGCTCGATATCGTTCACTGAGCAGGATTCTTGCACCCAACGCTTCGCGATGAAAGCCACCTCACCCAAGTCTGGAGTCAGGCCTGTCCCGAACCACACGCCATCCCGCCAGAGATCGAAAAGAAACAGACGTTCGTGAATGGCAACCGTGAGATGGGCGGATCGCGTTCCAAGATCCACGCGCACGTAAACGGAGAATTCTGACTTCCCCAATCCAATCACATTTAACGTCGCGCCCATCCTGTCAAGCGATTGCTGAAAGGCTGGAGCCAGACCACCGGCGCTGACAAGGTCTGGATAAAGAGCGTCGTAAATAGGTAATCCAGCCATGCCAATCTCGCCTTATGCCTAGTGCGGTGTCACAGCGACAAGTTTGTGTGCCACTGGCTCTGCCAGTGCTTTTCAGGACAGCCGCTAGACGACCGGCACCGGCAAAGCCAGTGGCACACAATCCCCAGAGGATGTTGTGACGGAGCACTAGGTTATCATAATCCGCGTTGTGTCCACAGGTGACATGATAACAAAACTCGACCGCGGCACACGTCGGAGCAAACCGCATGTTAGGCCGGTGGTGCCACCAGCCTAACAGACGACATCATGTAAGTCATTCGTACGAGCAGGACGACTAGGCCAACGTATGAAACATACCAGTTCCTGGCTCTGATGCGGCCCGTGGCGATGACATTGCCTGCAATTCGAAGCTCCAAGTTTGTGCCGAATGCCAGATCACGGCCCGTCCAGCAAACGATTCCCAATACGTCGTCGCGATGACTCGAGGTTCTATGGGAAGCCCCAAGGTGCTTTTCCACGAATTGCCTCATCTTCTTCGCGGTATCAAAAACTCCAACATCTGATTCACCTCGAAGAACTGGTGGACCGTACTTGGTACTGAGTATCGAGCATTTCATGTTCAAACAGGCTTTAACATCGGCGGCGGCAGTGGTAGCGTATCCACACTCTGGGCAAATGTCTTCGCCGGTGAGGGTACTCTATTCACAATCAGAACTATGCTCTGGGCTTTTGCTGACGAGTTGGCACTCACTGAATGAATTCGAGTCCCTGAGGCACATGTGATGCACCACAATCCTGTTTTTATCATGTTTATGTTTAGCATTCACATGTATTTAATGTTTTCCGTTGCGGTACATTTCTGTATCTGTTCAACACCAGTATGCCGTTCTGTCGCATTCGCATTGTCGTTCGGGTCCGGAGCGGTTTGGTATTGCTTTTGCCGATGTTTTTCCATCAGTTCGGATACATACATGACTGCGCATGTTGTCCACATCCAAATGTGCTTTTATTTGGCACTGCTCTGCGTTGCAGTCATGCTGATCAAGTATTTCGTGTAATTCTGGGGATCGCAGGTGGCCCAGGTTGCTTCCGAAACCGGGATTTATAGGACGCCTGTTTGGCAATCCGACAGATGTTCTCATCGCTCCAGTTGCTTCATGGCCAATGACCGTTGGAGTGCTGGCGATGATCGCTGGTGTGAACCTAAAAATCCACGGATCAACGCCAGTTGAAGTCGCGCCTCTTATAGCCCCCGGTTGCGAAGCAACCCGGGCCACCCCGCGAGTTGGGAGTCACTGAATGAATTCGAGTCCCTGAGGCACATGTGATGCACCACAATCCTGTTTTTATCATGTTTATGTTTAGCATTCACATGTATTTAATGTTTTCCGTTGCGGTACATTTCTGTATCTGTTCAACACCAGTATGCCGTTCTGTCGCATTCGCATTGTCGTTCGGGTCCGGAGCGGTTTGGTATTGCTTTTGCCGATGTTTTTCCATCAGTTCGGATACATACATGGCTGCGCATAATGTCCACATCCAAATGTGCTTTTATTTGGCACTGCTCTGCGTTGCAGTCATGTTGATCAAGTATTTCGTATAATCCTGGGGATCGCCTGTGGCCCAGGTTGCTTCCGAAACCGGGATTTACAGGACGCCTGTCTGGCTCTCATCGCTCCAGTTGCTTCATGGCCAACGACCGTTGGAGTGCTGGCGATGATCGCTGGTGTGACCCTGAAAAATCCACGGATCAACGCCAGTTGAAGTCGTGCCTCTTATAGACCCCGGTTGCGAAGCAACCCGGGCCACCCTGCGGAATGCCGGTGCATCGGGCATAAATGATATTGTCATCATCTGGGAAAAGTAACATGCCAAAAATTCTATGCAAATGTGGTGAACCCCTTCGGTATGGTGACGTGCCAAATCCTATTGAATGGCTTTTCATTAGCGATTCAGACTTTGACACCATTTCCGGAATGGTTGATTCAGAGAGCTTGTATCAAAAACTGAAGAGTTTCCTCGAATGTCCATCTTGTAAACGACTCTGGGTTTTCTGGAGAGGATTCGATTCCGACCCATTGGAATACATTCTTCAGAAGGCGAGCAGCATTGATAGTACTGAATAGGGAAAAGCTGAAAAGGAAAGGGATAAGGAACCGTTTTTTCGCGGTCATCCTCGTGGCCGAAGTGTGATTTCTAGATTCAGTTGCGTAGCGACGCGCTCGCGGGGTGCCCCAGGTTGCTTCCGCAACCTGGGGCTAGAGGATGCACATCTGCCGTTGGCCGGTGGATCGGAAACGGTGTCAGGAACCGTTCTTGCATGACTGGAGCTGAGCATTCGCTCGATTCCAGACATGAATACCATCCCACCATCACTCGCTCGTTTCAATGTCCCATAATCGACAGAAATCAACTCGCGACAGCATGCTTGTTGTTAAATAGGTTCCTGACACCTTTTCTCTCCTGCGAATCTGAGGGCCGACGTAGAGTTCAGAAAGATCCTGTCCAAGACTCCAGGTTTTGAAGGGTTGAAACCCAACAAGGAAGGTTTTTCGATAAAGTTCAAACCATCGACGGGTGAGTGATCTCAACAATGAATAATATAGTGGATGATGGCAGTCTTTACGGCGCATATGCCTGCTGCGGATCCGATATGAAGGAACGTTGGAACAACTTGCAAGTGATTTGGCAACTGCCTTAAATCTAAAGTCCTTTGTCGTCGAACCTAATGAAGATCCGCCTCACGAAAAGATCGGATCGGCAGAAGCGTTTGGTTGGGAGGCGTTGCTCCAGGCTGATTCGGGCGGTTCGCCACACGACTTTCGTCTTAGGATTGAAACGGAAAATTCGATTACGGAATCGTTTGAAGGCAGAATGCACAATCTTTCGCTCTGGTTCGCTCGACTGCTGATGGCACTTTGCGATATCGAAGCAACTCCAGATGTGCGTCTCTCGCGTGAATAATGTTAGATACAGGACAAGTGTGACATCAATTTCACGCGGGGTGGCCCAGGTTGCTTCTGCAACCTGGGTTTAGGGGAGGCGTGTCTGGCAACCAGACCCGTTTCGTCTTGTATCTCGTTGCATCGGGGCCAGGTATTGAAACGGAGAAATGCAGGCATCTTTTCTCGTCGATCATGACAATCAACAAAACTACCAAAGCCTTACAGCTAATACGAGAACTGCAGAGCGATCCAGTTGACTTCGAGAACCGTGGCCGAGGAAATGAACTGTTGCAGTTCTATGGCGAGGGTATTTCTCTTGATTCACTTCTGCCATTGTTATCTCATCATCACGTTTCTGTTCGAGGGACGGCGATGTTCGTTGCTGCCGAACCTTCGGAGGTCGGGATATCCTACCGTGAACATCACCAATAAGCCGGATGTATGGGAGATCAGACATACTTCGCGAGACGGATGAAATTGCAACGGTCGACTGCCCAACGAAGTTGGTAACCGGGCCGCCGTCAGAATACTATGATACCCAAATCCGCGTGATCGGCGGCTCCGGTTCACCGCTTTGTTCGTCCGTTTGCGAGCGTCTATTGCTTGCGGCGATAGTGCGCGGTCATGAACTGTTGCCAGGAACCATCTGCACTTTGGACACGCGCAGTAAGCGTGCGGTGATCTTTCGTGACGAACTCAATGATATCCTGATACTTTGCCATCGTGCCGTCGCCAGCAAAACTCGGTCCCTCAGAGTCAAGCGTTAGAATTTTTTCAGTCTCATCGAGCGAACCAACGTACGGCCACAAATGGGTCATCGCTGATGCGATAAATGATCCCACAAAGCGCTTCGCTTGAGGGTCGTAACCAAGTGTCATAATCGAATCACATGACCCGCCCTCGGGTGTATTACCGGAGCCCTCGCCAATTGTCCACAGTTTCCCAAGCGGACGAACGACCTCACGCCCCGTGGTTTTCATTGGTGGCTGGTCTGGCCCCATGATGCATTCGGATTCGATACTCCACTCGCCGACGAGTTGATGTAGCCAAAGATGTTCAGCTTGCGGTTCTGGGATGTGCATGTGCTCTCACTTTTCTAAATGACGTACGAATGATGGTTCCGCTATCGCTGTTAGGACCAACGCCCAGGTTAACCCGCGTTGTGTCCACAGGTGACATGATATACTACACGGGTACCGCGGCACACGTCGGGTTGAACCGCCCCATACAAAAACTCTGGACCAGATTTGTGTGGTCGATATCAAGATCACCTTGGCACCAAGATGACGTGACGTGCCACGCGAGACTACCCGTCCGGCAGCTGCGCCCGCAAGATCCGGTTCTCTTCCTTCAGGTAGGAAACCTGCCCTGCCGACTCATGGCGAGTCGCCAAGCGGGCAAACTGTAGATGCAAAAGCTGGCTGCTGATGCTCTGGTCCGGGTGACGAGTTGGGTTGAGGATCGTCTGGTTTGTCTCGAACTCCGCGTCGAGTTGGGGCCTGCACCGAGCATCGTTGTCTCGTGTTACTAACCGGCATGCCTGTTCTACAACCTCAGTATGCAGCGGACAATTCCGAGCCTGGTGATAGGTGCCGTCCGAATACAGTAGTGTCGAAATCGCGAGATCGATTGGGTATCATTCGCCCTCATACGCTTCACTTGAACGTGGCTCAG
>JAZKFE010000168.1:16122-26317 GCA_040386595.1 Planctomycetota bacterium
CTTCACCATCCTCGGTACCACTGCGTTCGTCCACCTTTGGTCATTTGGCTTCGACAAATAATACCTAGAGTGAACTCATCATGATCTTCGCCTCCTTTCGCCCGGCATTCAGCCTTTCGGCACTGTCTTGCGCCTTATTCCTGATGTCGATTTCGGCGGGAGCCATAGCGGATGATCTGCCGGTGACAAAGCAGGGACAGCCCTCCAATGCGTGGAAGCCGACCGTCGTTCGTCGATTCGGTGGTGAGGGAGATGCGGTGCAGATCCCCGCTGAACTCCAGATCGTACATGAGAGTTTGAACCGGGTACTGGCAGTGCCTTACCTGATCTACATGCCCGAAAAAGATCGCCTGCTCATGCTGGTGAGTTGCGATTATCCGCATCGTGCGATGGTGCTCGAAAGCGACGATCACGGGGCAACTTGGACCGTACCTCGTGCCATCCTGCCTCATGAACCGAATCATTCACGACACATGGTGGGTGTGTCGCTTACTTATCTAGGAGGCGGGCATCTGATGTGTGGTGTCGAAGGCAAGCTACGGTGCATCAGCCGCGACTTCGGCGAGACTTGGACATCCCAAGCCATTCCCCCGAATGCACGTGGAGGACTCTGGAATCAGTGGGACCCGTATCTGGTTGACCGAGACGCCGTCACGGGCAAGGTGACACGGTTGATGGAGACCGGATACGAAGAAGACTCGGGGCATTCGCAGGCCTGGTTGAGAATCAGCACCGATGCCGGGGCGACCTGGAAGTCGGCAGTCAAAATTCCTGAGTGGGAGCGTATGAACGAGGTGGCTCTCGTCCGGGCCGGGAATGGGGACCTGATTGCGGCCTGTCGCACGGATATCCCCGCGAGCAAGAAGGGTGAGACCCTGGATCACTTCTCCGGGCTGGGAATTTCAATTTCTAAAAATGACGGTCAGACATGGTCGGCCGTCAAGCGACTTTACGACTGGGGACGAATGCATCCGTCGCTGGTGGTACTGCCTAGTGGCCAGATCGTCATGAGCTATGTTGTCCGTAAGGGATATCCTGATCTCCCGAATGGGTTTCCACAGTTTGGGATCGAGGCCGTCGTCAGCAGCGACCACGGGCAGACTTGGGACCTCGACCATAAATATCTTCTGCACCACTGGGTCGGCAATCGCAATGGCTCAAATCAGAATCTGCCCGGTCCGCAGGCCTGGTGGGCGAGCTGTCAAGGGACCTCGACAGTTCGCCTGCCCGATGGAAAGTTGTTGACTGCCTTCGGAACAGGCTTTCGCTCGCAGCCAAACGCCCAAAACATGCCAGTACCGCGGGACGTCGGGTTGGTTCAGTGGAAAATCAGTGACGTCCCCGTAGACGATGTTCGCGTAATTCGGAATGCTGCTTCAGATTCTGATCTCTGCAACTGGTTCGATCCCGTGGCCGGTAGACCGGTGGCTCGGTAAACGGAAGCCAGTACATCCGTTGTCAGCTGAAACACCTCTTTGGCTCAATTCTGTTAACCACTGGCTCCCGAACCAGCGTGCCAAAGGAAAACAATTCGAGTGGTTAACAGAAATCGTCAACAAAGAGTAGATTCGTTCGCATGAGAAACGCTCTCTTTGTTTTAACGACTCGCATCAAAGAGTTCGAACGATTTGCCAAACCGCATGAAATCCAAGGTTCTGCTCTCTCTTTTTGGCAGACAAAGAGAGATTCCGTAAAAGGGTTCTGTTCGAGGAGGGTGGGAGCAACGTTCAAGAATCTCAAACTCAAAGTGCTTGAGGAATAGCGAGTTTCGCTCAGCACGAACACAGGATCATCGCAGGGCCGGCTGTTGAATCCCCTGCGCCGGAGGCGGAGCTTCCGTTCGTTTCGCCGCTGGTTCATCAAAGTCGCTCGCATGGTACCCGCGAGTTCGTCGGACTTCCTTGATGTTACCGGCATCGACGTCTGGGAACGTGTACGGTTCCCCTGCCCAGGACCACGTTCACGTTCATTCGCGCATCGACGCCCCGTTCGATGATCTTGGGAAACGCCCACTCAAATCGTCACTTGACTGTTAGCTCGCGATGTGGACCGGCGAATCGTTCCATCAGATTCGCGGTCATTGGGGCCCTACGAGTTGGCCGGTCCGACTGCATGGGCCGATCAGCTCATGCAGTCGGATTTGCACGGTACTTCTTCGAGTTCGATCTGGCGACCAGCACATCAGTTGCGTACGCGGTGGCGAGAGTGTCAACATTACTGGCCTCCTTCCAACCACTCAATTCGCTTGCCTAGGAAAGTGTTCGAAGGCCCGTTTGCCGTCCCGTTGGCGTCAATCGAGACAGGTTACTCTGCTCCAGGCGATTCCGTTTGAGGGGCCGCATACCGGGTTGCCTGCATGCGAATACTCGCATACACTGAAGGAGTCAGATTTTTCAGGTTGCAGCAAGTGACTCCTCGCGACCAATGAAATGAACTTCATGCAAGACAATCTTCGCCTTTTCAAGGCAGACATTTTCAGAGCACTTGGACATCCGACCCGCATCGCGATTATCGAGCTGTTGCGCGATGAGGGCGAGGTACCGGTCAGTGCTGTGTACGATCGACTTGGACTCGAGCAGTCGAATGTTTCACAACACTTAGCTGTGTTGAGGTCGAAGCATCTCGTCCAGACTCGGAAAGACGGAAATCAAGTCTTCTACTCGTTGCGTGATAAGATCATTGGAGAAGTTCTTGATTTGATGCGTCAATATTTCCAGTCCCATCTGACTGAATCGCTGGAACTGATGAAAGATATGCAGATCTCTTCTGCGAGCGAATAGTTTGCCCCGGACGCGCTTGGCTCCGCTACACCTCAGCAACTCAATAATTTCCGATACGCCACGTGCGGTTTTCTCCCAGCCGAGGAGAAAGTTCCGGTGGATCACCTGCCGTTAACAGGTCGGATGACTTTGAGAAGCGTCCCATTGGGCTGGCTGGTCTTAAGCATTGACGCCGCAGCGTTCTTGCCGGACTGCTGCCTCTCGTATTGTCTCCTGCCCACTTCAATCATTTGCAACGCCTGGAGGTCGCCCAATTGCTCGACTTCCTGCTTGACTATATTCGAAAGTTCGAATATTCTGAATTTGCAATGTTGATAGGTTACGGAAAAAGACCTTCCTCGCGAGTCGTGAGAAAACTAATGCAGGACAACCTTCGATTTTTCGAGGCTGGTATTTTTGCTGCCTTGGCACATCCGACTCGCATTGCAATTGTCGAATTGTTGCGAGATGAGGGCGAGATCCTAGTCACATTTCTGCACGCACGCCTAGGCTTGGAACCAGCGAATATTTCGCAGCATTTGGCTGTGTTGAGGGCAAAACGTCTGGTTCGAATGAGAAAAGATGGCAATCAAATCTTCTGCTCGTTATGTGACACGATCATCAGTCAAGTCCTGGATTTAATGGGACACTATTTTCATTCACACGTAGCGGAATCACTGAATACCTCGAAGCTGATGCGGTGCGAGTTACCAGCCGAGAAGCAATAACCTGTCGATCAACACATGGTTGGTCCGCTGACAACAGTAGCGTCCGAAATGATTTCTCGACAACGAAGGATTGAAAGCAGATCGTCATGATCACGCCACTTTTTGGATTGCTGTTTCAATTGTTTTCGACACCTCGCTCGGATCTCGAATCATTTGCGGCATGCGGAATTATATTGGGAGCAATTTTTTACATCAGCCGTATTGTGCGGACGTGTATTGCTAGTGGATTCGAAGTGGACCGTGAACGCCAAGCCGCTGAGCTGCAGTTTGATCAAACTCAGCCGGAAAAGCCGTCTAACGAACCATATTGTGCGGGATAAGTTCGGACATAAAGATCTGCGTATTCGTTGCCGCCGCTGTCCGAAACGCATTCTGACTAATACACGGCGATCGCCCCCTCTACACTCATTTTGTCGAAGTCAACAGTGCATTGTTTTCGCATTGTTTTGATTTGGGGCGAAGGAGTGAGGCAGTTCTTATGCAACTTGCAACTTCGCCTATCGCCTCTCGGTTGGACAAAGATAATGTCTCCGATTCGGCCTCTGAGATCGAATTCCTGATTGAAAGAGCCGCCGCTTTGCTTCCCGCGCAAGGGCCGATCGGTGCGTTCGTTTTTCTGAATACTCTGCAAGCTCTCGAGAACCTCCCATTTGATGAGGGCATTCAAAAGGGAGCAAAGTTGTTCGATTGCGAGCCTTATCTAGAGGAAGAGGTCTACCGAGGAGAACTTGCACGAGATCGTATCCATCTTGATGACCTGGCGCTCGCGGTGAGGCGAGACTTAAAAGAAAACGCTGATGTCACGATCAGCACCATCACCACACGCTTTCAACTTCGCCTGGCAATGTTGAAGTTTCCATTGCGGACTGGCCCCACGGAGGAGTTACGATGGTTCATCGCCGAGACTGACGCTTTAAGGAAAATGAGAACCGATTCTCCTTCGGGGATCCGAGATCGCTTTCTGGTGGAAACCAAGCGCTGGATAATGCGAGATCTTCGCAGGGACTGCACTCGCGAAGGTGCGAAAGCCGATTCTCCGTGGCAACGAGCTCGGCGCTTGTCGATGATTGAATTGATAGAACAGTTCGGGAAGTCATCGATCGAGCACTGGAGTGCCACGAAATGGGAAGCGTTTTCGTTGCAGGCGCTCTGGCTGACTTGTCGCAATGGGATGTCACACGTTCCTCCGCGGGCGAATAAGTGTACTCCCGTGATTCGGCATCGAGACGCTGTTCGGGCAGCTTGTGAATTTGACACCGACGGCTTGGTCCATCCAGTCCTAATCCGATTCTGCGCAGCTTTTGCCGACCAAGGCTTCGCAAATTGGTCATTGCCCCATCGAGATGAGGGATTTTACAAGTCCTTCTTTAAGATCTACCAGCAATCTGGCGGATTACAGGACCGTTGGCTCCATGGACTCGCACACGAACTGTCTCGAATCGAAGCGATGAGGCTTAGGCCCGTTGATTCAATCGTTGAGTCGCTGGACCTGCTCGGTGTGGCTCGGTCCGAATGGGATGAATTCATCACCGCAAGTTTGCTGGCGCTACGCGGTTGGGCGGGGCTCGTCTGGCAGCTGGAAGTCCGCCCAGATCGCCAAGCTGTATCGGCCCTGCCCGGCTGTATGGTGGAGTTCCTCGCCGTGCAGTTGATCCTCGAACGGCTCGCTCTGACGTACGCGGCCGAACAACACTTGAACTTCAAGGGACCATTGCGAGAGCTGCGTCGAATCGCAGCATCTCGCACTTTAACAGTCACTGAATCAAGCATAGACCAGTCTGCTTTCCTGATCTTCCAGCTGGCTCAAGTGCTGGGGTGGTCGCCTGTGGAATTGTGGCAGCTGAGTTCTGCACAGTGGACCGAGTTGGTTCACGAGATTGAATCCTTTAGCGGTATGGAACGTCGTCAGATTTTTCATCGCGCGTTTGAACGACATTTTCGCGTTCAAACGCTAGATGCATTTTCGGTACATACTTTGCGATCTCCAGATCGAGTGGAATCGCCACGATTACAGGCGGTATTCTGCATTGATACTCGCGAGGAGTCATTCCGTAGACACCTTGAAGAAGTGGCACCCCAAGTCGAAACATTCGGCGCTGCAGGCTTCTTTAGCGTACCAATGTATTATAAGGGAGTGGCCGACGCCCACTACGCGGCGCTTTGTCCGATTGTCATGCGACCGCAACATTGGATCACGGAAGAAGTCGATACGACTCTCAAAGCAAAGTATTTAAGGCGAGCCAAAACTCGTCGCGCGATCGGTAGGGCCTCGCATAACGTCCATGTTGGAAGTCGTAGCTTCGCTGATGGTGCCTTGCTGACAGCCAGTTTTGGCGTCTTGGCATCAGTGCCACTGATTGCTCGCGTCTTGTTTCCACGATTAACCGCCCGAATTCGACGATATGTCGGTCAATTCTCAGAGCCGCCTCAATTGACGCGGCTTCGTTTGGAGCGAAAATCCGCCAAGCCGGGGCCCAGCGGGGATGGTATTGGCTTCAGCGTCGATGAAATGGCGAATATGGGCGAGCGCCTGTTACGCGACATCGGGTTGACCACGAGTTTCGCGAGAATAGTCGTCTTCTTCGGGCATGGGGCTCACTGTCTGAATAACCCGCATAAATCGTGTTATGACTGTGGCGCTTGCTCAGGTGGAGCTGGGGCTCCGAATGCCCGCGCACTCGCTGCGATCCTGAACGACAAACGCGTTCGAGTGATCCTTAAAAGCCGTGGCTTGCTAATCCCCGATGAAGTCCATTTCCTGGGCGGGCTGCACAATACCAGCAATGAGTCGGTGACGTTCTATGATCTCGACCAGCTTCCCGCATCTCACCGCGCGGACTTGGAGTATGCCCGAGCCGCGTTGGAGCAAACGTGTGAAAGAAACGCACACGAGCGATGTCGGAGGTTTCAGTCTGCTCCTCTCAATATGTCGTTCGCGGCGGCACGGCGACATGTCGAAGGTCGTTCGGAAGACTTGGCACAGACTCGACCAGAGTATGGAAATGCTTCGAATGCAATCTGTTTCGTCGGCCGGGGAGCGAGAACTCGTGGCCTATATCTCGACCGCCGCTGTTTCAAACACTCCTACGATCCACACACCGACGATGGGGAATACACGATTCTCGGCCGTATTCTCGGAGCTGTCGTTCCCGTCTGCTCGGGAATCAATCTTCAATATAATTTCTCGTACATCGATTCAGCCGGGTGGGGATCCGGCACGAAGTTGCCCCATAATATCACCTCACTGCTGGGCGTCATGGATGGCGCGTCAAGCGATCTGCGTCCTGGGTTACCCCGACAGGGAGTAGAGATTCACGAACCTGTTCGCTTGCTGTTCGTTATTGAAACGACGCCGGAGGGAATTCGGCAGATCATGTCACGCAACGAAGTCGTACGGGATCTCATCCAGAATGGATGGGTTCAGTTGGCATTGCTCGATGCCGACTCAAACACGATTTCTGTTTATCGTGAGGACGAATTTCACGAATACCACCCAACCATTACGGACTTGCCAAGTGTCCCCACTTCAGCAGATTGGTATCGAGGGTGGCGCGACCATCTGGGATTCGCACAAATCGTGTCAGAATGACAATGAGGTCTCACGGTGAATCCAGAGTATTGACAGTAAAATTGCGGGAACGCCAGCCTGGCGTCAGGACACTCTAAGTACTCGTTGCAGGTGCCCCCTTCCGAGCCGAGGTCGTGGCAGTGCACTTCTTGTTTGCAGAAGTTGCAACCTAAGCAGGCTGAGATGCACGAAAGGAATACCTGATCCCTATTGAAGAAGTTGGTGACCGCCGGTCCGGCTTCCGTAATCGTGCCGCCCCCCTTTGTGCCCCAGCATGCATCCCGGCGTGACAACGGGAACATGTCCTTTCAGGATGTGAAGATCGGTATCGCAGATCGTCGCGGCCACCATTCTGATAATGGCCTCTGTCGGTAACGGTGCAATCGGATTCGGTACGTCGTCCCAAGCCTTTTGCCTGAACCCTTTGTAAATCAGTGTCTTCACATCTGCCCTTCCCTCACCCGATACTGAATCCAATTCTCGGACAACGGGTTACGCGCCAATGACTGGACCGCACATCCTCGGATGTTTTCTGAACTCCCTCAATTTGATGGAGGGTGATTCCTGGGAAGAAGAAGTGTCACCAACAGGGATGTGTCTTCCAGTCCTTCCAAGGCGTGTGGCTCGCCTGCGGTGAGGTAAAGCAACTGCCCCGCAGTGAGCTCTTGCGTCTTACCTTCCGATGTAAAGGCGACTCGTCCCTCCAAGGTAGTGCACGGTGAAACGGGCCTTGGTAGTATACACTACAAGCTCAGACATCATGGACACTATCTCAACCTCAACCTCAACCTCAGAAACCTATTGCCGGCAGGAGCACCAGGCGACGAAATCGATGTCAATACGTTCGAGATGGAGGATTCTGCCTTCCACTTTGCTTCGTTATTGCAATTCTCAACTGGAGAGCTTATTTGGGAGGACCTACCTGGCGGTAACGGTGCCGGAGGGAATCCGCAGCTGATGGTCCATCGAACTCCGTTCTCTGATCAGGCTTCATTCCACGGATTACCCGAGAACTCTCAATGAAACTATTTCAAGAACCGCTATTTGGTCCGTCCAAGTTTCAACCAGAGCACTCGCGTGCCATAAGAAAACAACCTCTCGTTTCATTCGTAGTCGTTGTATTAATGCTGATCGCTATAATCGCTGGGGTAAATGTTGAACAATGACGCAGAGCGGCTCTTGCACGAAGAAACTACTCCGCAATGCTTCTGAGCCATTTTAAGAGTCGTGATCGCCAACCTGGCGTAAACGAAGCTCGAAGCTGCCGTATCCGGCGTTGGACTCACGACAGAGCGCCATACTTTTCGTAACGGCCTTAGCTGGCAAGCCAGCGCGACAGCCATGGGGTCGACGGCGTTGTCGATCACTCACATCAGGTTCGACAACTGGAGCTTCGAGCGCTATTGAGTTTATCGCTGGCGGAGAGATTGTCACTCCCAATCGCGCCGGCACTTGGGCCGACAGTCCACTGAGAGCCTGTGGTTCGTCAATGCGATTCCAAACCAGACTCCATAGAATGGCCCTCTCACGTTTCATGCAGGTGGAAAACTAAATGGAATTGTGTGATGCCCCAGCGATCGGCTCGTTGAGACGAGGAACATTTAGGTCTGTGAGCGTTGATTCCCCCGATCTAATCGAACTGGCGAGACTCCAATGGACGCGTTTTTTTCTATTTGGACAATGGACTTGCTTTTTACGACTTGTGCCGTGTGTCGTGCAACGATTATCCCCTGTTTTGAATTTTACCTTGTGATTTATGGAATTCATTTCGGCGCCTTGTTGATAGCAGCTCAACCTGATAATTCGCATCCGCCGCGGCGAGTTGTGAGACGCCCTGCGCGCATTGTAGCCGGGCTGTTTTGCTTCGTTTGTGCCTACATAAGTGCATTGGATCTCGTACATCTTTTTTTGGCGAGTACGGCATTCTGGAAATAGATGAGCGGCGTCTGCCAGCAACTCTACAACAGGCTGTTCAATCCAGGTATGCGCTACTCACATCTGGCTGTGATGCGCTTGGAGTTGAGAAAGAGAGGTGACGCTAAACCACACAACCTACTGGGTGGCCCAGGTTCTTGAACCTGGGGGAGCGAAGCGACTTAGAGGCCGAGGCTTCGCCGGTGCGATGAATCCCAATATGCAACGTCATACGCTCCCCATGGACGAAAACACCTGAGTCTTGGAGCAGATCATCGAAGTGGCCTCTCATTCGCTTTGCTCACACAGGTCCAGAGAACCTGGGCCACCCCGCGACCTTACTAATTTTTTTACATAGGAATGGCAGGAGATGAGCACTGTAGAAATTGTTAACGCCCTATGGGAAGAATTGTTTCCAGATGAGTTCTGCCTCGACTCCTTTGCCGAGACCTTGCGGTCGCACTTTGGACTTGATGGCGAAGGACTCTCGTCTGAGGACATCGTTAAAGCACTCAAGTCGGAGCAAAATGCGCCCTGGCGCGATATCGGGTGGGCGTGTCGGGAATGCTTTCTGGCCTTCGATCATGAAAAGGAAGAGTCGACCGAATTCTTTGTGGCATATGTTGCGATGACATGCTTATGGGCCAACGCGATTGGCCACGGGCAATCCAACTGGGATTCTTCGTTCGATGATATTTTGAGGCTAGCCTTTCTGAATATGAACACGGGTAGTCCCTATTGGCGCATTCGTTGGTTTGGTTTTCTCTTCCAGTGGAATGGGGATGTGAAAACGGGTCAGGACTGAATGGCCCTGCCGCTTGTAGTATAAGGGGTGATATTATTTGCCTGTAATCTTCGCGAGTAGTGCTTGCCGCGCTTGTTGACGAGGAACCGTGAGCAAGTCGTGTTGGGACGGTCGGCGCGTGATAGCTCGGGGCTCGACGCGATCGGAACGGTTGCCGACGATGTGTGCACCGCCGTTGGCTAGTCGCAAAGAGATCAATCGAGTGTGGGCCAAGGAGGGTGCAGACAGTGCTGCGGCGAGCACCCACTGATTGGCCTGCATCTGTAACGTGGCGGTAAAGCTCAGCGAGCGGGGCCGGCAACGCTTGGCGGTTGCCGACTGGAGTATCGATTGTCGGATCAAGTTCTAAACTAGTGCTGTGTCACGGCGAAGAATTCGGATTGCGTGCCACTGTTTCACGACCGTACTCGGTCGTTAAGCA
>JAZKFE010000169.1:0-3328 GCA_040386595.1 Planctomycetota bacterium
GCAGCTAGACTGGTAACTCCCGTTGCGTTCGATGAGACTGTGCAGAACCTCACAGGCCGCGAGAATTTTCTTTGGATCGCGAACGACTTATCTTGAACCCACAGGTGTCGACTTCTGTTGCTGATCGGCCATTGACGCGTCACTCCGCTGCGTGGTTGCGGTGCGGGCTGGCGGTCGTGGCGTGGGGTTTCGTAGTGCTGAAGGCGTACGTCTCAAGCGGTGTTTTAGCGGGCTTCTGCGAGCGGACTGTGCCCCTGGCGTTGCTCGGGCTGACCGCGTTGACGACTGCCGGATGTGGTGGCCGCATGTTGCGCGCGTTACGACGTGACACCCACCGGCCGCTGGAATTCTGCTGTCTGGCTTCCGCGATTGGTTGGGCCGCACTCAGCTTACCGTTGTGCTGGTTGGCGGCTGCAGGTTGGTTTGAACCGGCCATTTTCGGACCGCTCGCCTGTTTGTGTTCGTTGATTTACGGATTCGGGTTCGATGGCGGCTTGTCGGGTTGGGATGTCTGGCGTCGAGTCCCCTGGTCACATTGCCGCACACTCTATCGTCGAGATGTCTGGACGCGAGCCGCCGGGATTGCCACCGCGCTGGTGATCGGGGTGACGTTACTCTGGTCGCTGGGGCCTGTGTGGGACTATGACTCGGAAATGTACCATCTGCCGAATTCGGTTCGGCTACTCGAACAACATCAGCTCGTGGTTGATCGCGATGAGCCGCTCAGTAATCTGCCAGGCCAAGCCTATCTCTGGTATGCGATGGGGCTCGCCGCCGGGGCCGAAGCCTTTCCGGCGTTATTGAGTTGCTGGGCGGCGGTGGTAACGTCACTCCTCGCGGCGGCGATGGCGAGTCGCTGGTTGGGAGTGCGTGTCGCTCTGTGGACTGTCCCGATCTTTTGGTCGGGGATGATCGTGCACGCTGTCGCATCCACACCACGAGTCGAACCGCTCTACAGCCTGATGTTCCTGACCGTGGTCGCTCTCTTATTCGAGGCCACTCAGCGGAAAGAACTCTCTTGGAGAATCCTTGCGTGTTGTGGTCTGTGCCTGGGGACGGCGGGGGCCATCAAGTACCAGGGATTCTATGGCTGGCCGCTGATTGGCTGTTGGTGGGTTTGGCTGTGGTGTCGGCAGCGAGAGTGGAGAAGCATCAGCACCATCGTGCGGGTGACGGCGATGTTTTTGATTGGCTTTGGGGTTCTCGCCCCCTGGTGGATCAAGAATTATCGCGCGTTCGGTAACCCGATCTATCCCATGTTCAACCGAGCTCAACTGGACCCGGACAGCCTCCGCAATGCGAATCCCCATGGGCCGCACCGGCCCCATCCCTGGAATTACCTGCTGGTTGATACGGGGGAGTTGTTCCTCAAGCCCAATACTTTCAGCGGGCCGCCCAATCAGTTTCCGCACTATGCGTTTCTGTTGCTGCCGCTGCTGGCCGTGGTGGGAGTGCGAGGCGGACAACGCTATTCGGCACAACGCAAATTCGTGCGAACGCTGGTCGGTCTGGCGGGGAGTTACTACGTCCTGTCGTTGACGCTGACCCATGAGCTGCGGCACATGTTCGGGATGTTCTCGCTGGCCAGTATTCTGGTGGCTTATGTCGTAGTCGAGTTTGGTTTGCGTTGGCGATTGACGGTGTTGCTGCCGGGGCTGGTCGTTGCGGCGGTCGCGTTTGTGCTGCTGTTCCCCGGGCGATTGTTTCGCTTGCCGGGCGTGATCCAGTACGCCTGCGGAATTCGGAGTGAAAAATCACTCCGCGAACAGCTGGTCCCCGCGAACTTTTCTCGGGTCTGTGACTGGGCCGATACGAACACACCGGCCGCTGCCGTGATTCTGCTGTGCTGGGAGGCTCGGACGTATCGCCTGCACCGTGAAGCCATCACCGATCCCGGGTGGGCAACCTGGAAGACACTCTTCCGCAACCGCTCCACTCCCGAGGAAATTCGCGCGTACTTGAAAGCGCAGCGAGTCGACTATGTCCTCGTGAACGCGGGCTCGTTGGAGTTCAACGTCACCCAGTCGAAGCTCATTCCCGAACGGGTCCGGGAAGAATTCCGCAGACAGCGCGAGTTGCTGGTGCCGTCAGTCTTGGAGCCTGTTTTTGAGGTCCCGCGAGGAGCAACGAAAGCGGTGTCGCTGTATCGGGTGCGATAGTCGTTGTTCGCTCCGCGAACTGAACGTCTTCGTTGGTGCGAACCTGGATTCGCTTCGCAACGTCTATCTTAAACCCACCCTGCCACTGCGAACGCGTTCTGTTCGCGGAACGAACAACGACTATCAACTACGCCGCTTCGGCTTCTAATTGGGTTTCGTATTCGAGCACGGTGCCGCCGCGTTGAGCCTGCTTGCCCAGCGGGCTCAGCTGATACCGCATGCCATCGCCGCGGCCAGCCAGTTCAAACTCCAGCATGCCCAATGCAATCAACCGTCCGTGAAACTTCGACAATTGATCGCTGTCGAGGTTGGCCAGTTCGAAAATGCGGTCCACCCAGCCATCGGGGGATCCCATTTGCCGGACTTGATACGCGGTCAACAAGAGCCGCCATTCCGGGTTGCGTTCGAGCTGTGCCAAGGCATGAGAGTGCATACCGAGGTTATCGACCTCATCCCCGTGCCGCCGAAGGGGAGATGGCCTCGTGCGGCATGACTGCTGTTCTCGTTACGCGCGCAATCACAGGTATCGTCAGTACAATCAATACAGTGTCGCAGTGAGGATGATCCTTCGGTGGTTACTCGTCGCGGAGGAACTGCATCAAGAAGGGGTGTGGAAGAGATTTTGGTCAACAAATTCGGATACGTACGAGATCTAGATTGGGTTGGCGCCTCGCCTGCATTGGCCGGGGGCCACCGATCAGCACGTCAATCGCCTAATCTCCAGCGGGATCGGAAGATAGGGCGCGGTGGCCAAAGCCTGCGGTACGCAGAGTTAAAGTTAAAGGGATCAAAGAAGTCAAAGAATCGGAAGTCAAAGAATTCCGAAGAAAAGGCATCGAGCCCCAAAGGGGCGTACTAGGACAGCCCAAGGCATCGCCTTGGGATTTCGACACAAATTAAGCCCTAAGCCCTGAAGGGGCACGCTCCTTCAGGGCTGGAGTAAAGGGAGCGAAGCAATCAAAGGGACGAAGAAAAGCCGCGAAGTGATGCGTGAATGCCAGAATGCAGCCAATTAGCTGAACTCAGCGCCTAATTCATTGAAAAGGCAGCAGTTAGGGCGCGGCGATTAAAGAGTGGCTCGCGAACAGCAGGTTGAAGGGATCAAAGAAAGCAAAGAATCGGAAAGAAACGCGGTGAAGAATTTGAGAACACGGATCCTTCAGAGATGA
>JAZKFE010000170.1:0-19290 GCA_040386595.1 Planctomycetota bacterium
CTGCCTCACAGTTTGCCGGCCGAGGGTTTCGTTGATTACAAGTATGTGGTCCTGCCGTACATCTTCACGCAAGATACCTGGATTTCTGGGGCGGAAATTCTGCCTTCCAACCCCGCCGTCGTTCATCACTGCAACATGGGTTACGTAACGCTCGGTGAGGAATTCCACGATCGCAATCTCATCACGGGCCGTGTCCCCGGCGGAACTCCGCTGACCTTAGAGGAAGGCGTGGCCTTAAAGATCCCCAAGAATTCAGTCATTGGTTTGCAGATTCATTACACGACCACGGGCAAGCCAGAAACCAGTAACATGTCGGTGGGATTTCGGTTTCCACGCGCGGTGATCAGGCAAGAACTGCAACACTTGCAGGTGTCGACGTCGCGGTTCGAAATCCCACCCGGGGCCTCCGCCCATCCTGTCTCGGCCGTGAGGACCTTACCCGCGAATGCCAGCGGACTCGGGATGTTTGCCCACATGCATCTGCGAGGCAAAGATATGACCTTCCGAGCCCTCTACCCCGATGGGACTCGCGAGACGCTATTGTCGATCCCGAACTACCATTACGACTGGCAGCAGAACTACCGGTGGAAGCCAGGAGCCAGGAAATTCCCAGAGGGAACGCAGATCGAGGTCATCGCGCACTTCGACAATTCGAAGTTTAATCCATTCAATCCAGACGCCACGCAAACCGTCCGCAACGGCCCGCAAACCGTGCAAGAAATGATGTTCGGATTCTTCTTCTACACGCGTGAAGGCGAGGACCTGAATCTAACGATCAACCCCAAGACAGGGCATCGAGTTGATATCAAGAAATAATCATTCCCCGTGAGCGGCACGGCGCTAGCCGCCGGCTTTTTAATGTTTCTAACTGAGAAGATGAGAACAACCGTAGCCTGACTCTCCGAGTCGGGTCCTCTTCGTAGGGAAAAGAACCCGACTCAGAGAGTCAGGCTACACCACGCAGAATTCGTTACGGCGAATCGGTGTCCGGTTATTGAAAGAACGTAATCGCCAGCGGGTACTTCCACGTCTCGCCCTGGTTCGCCTTGATGGCAGCGATAATTGGGAAGATAACTCCCAGTAAACCGACCACTATGACTATGGGAAAACCAATGAAGACAATCATCAGGACCAAGCCCGCGGCCATGTAGATCAGCTGCGAAATCATCCAATTCACGGCGTTCTTCCCATGCGCATCGATTCCGGGCAATTCGTCTTTTTTCAGTTGCCAAATGACAATGGGAGCAATAAAGCCCGCCAGGGGTAAGGCAGATCCCGCCAGCATCGACAAATGCAGAATGAGCCCCCACAGCCGAGTTTGCTGTTCCGTTGTCGCGGGATCAATCCCAGTGGCGTTCAACGAGCCTCCAGGCAGCGGCGGAGGATTCACCGGACCATTGAGCAGCCTCGCCTTAGCGGCGGCGAATTCCTCGTCATTAATGGCCCCAGATTGACGGAGTTGTTCCAGCTTTTGCAATTCTTCGACGACATTCATTAGGGAAGAACTCCAATTCGTGCGGTATTGTTGGATCGACAATCCGAGTCGATCACATTGTAAACGTATTTTCACCCGCTGCACATCAGCGACAGATTGCCATCAAATTCGAGCTCCACTCATCGTCACGACCGACATCCCCCTGATTCGATTCAGAAGTCCAGAATCGGCCAATTCGGGGTATCGACGTAAGCTCCCGTAAGCAATTCGTTTGAGGTTCTCTTTTATTGCCGCCGCCGAAAATTATTTTGGCCGAGAGTGAATCTGACGCGATATAGACCGAACTGGAGCTCTCCCCATTCTACAGCCTCACCAGTTGTCATCGACCAGGCGATCGTAACGGTTGGGATACACGTCACAGCGTGCGAATTCCCAGCGTCTGTAAGTACTCAAACGTCTGATCGTAAAAGGGGCATGACCGTGTCGGATCGTCTTCGGCTCCGTGAGGTACCACGATCACCATTCCCTGTCTCGCCCGAGTCAACAGCACGCGATACGCATTCTTGAGATACTCCTGACGCTCGCGCTTGTGGATGCGGTTCCATTTGTCTCCGACGAACGAAAAATGTCCCCAGCCTGATGTGGTGTGACGGAAATCAGCGTCCCATGTCACGCAGGTCCAATCGAGTTCCAGTCCCTGCACCTGAAATTCCGTGGCAACATCCTCGAGATAGTACGAGGATCGGACATCTGTCTTCGGTCCCAGGAACCAGTGAATGGGATCCACCGGAGTGCGGACATCAATGGCTTGCGGCTTCAGCCGCTGGGCCTGCGAGGACACCACAATCCCAAACCGTTCCGACCCGCGAGCCTGCTCGCGAAGCCAGCGTTTCGCCGCCCCCAAGTCCCGGGTGATCACCAAAGGATACCGGGGGGCCAGCTGCCGATACGCCTCACGTGCGAGCGCCACTTCCAGGTCCAACAAATGTTTTACAAACTGCGAAACATTCTCGGCCCGAAACGACCGCATCGACACCGAAAGATGCAGCGTATCCCGAAAGGAGCAACGCCCATGCTCGCGAGCTTTTCCCACCGCCAACCCCGCCGCATACTCCAGTTCCACCAGCCGAGACGAAATGAAGAGCTGCCACTGAGGAAATGAACGCAGCACGGACTCAATCCATTCGGCAATTCCCGCTTCCCCGGTATTGATCTCTTGCCCGCCACCGACGAGGCATACAACGACCGCCCAATCAGGATGCCGATCCAGGCACGAGATCAAAAATTCGGGTTCAGACTGACTGAAACCGGCCTGACCTTTCTTGCGAGACATGAACGCCGCTGTCTGCTGTAGGTTCCATGCGCGTTGAGCTTCATCAAAAATTGCGACATGCTCGATAGGCGGCCGAGCAACATCAACCAGGCACTCGTCACGGAAGTGATGGACATTCTGAATGAACATCTTCACTTCGCTCTGAGCTTCCCCCTTCCGTTTCTTTTCACCTCTTTCGCGAGCGATAGCGACCGTGTTTCGAGCTAATGCCTCGCGCAGAATCGAGACCAGCGGACCATTGCCCGACAAGAACACACTATGCAATCCATCGTCGGCGTTCGTGTGCTGAGTGGCCACATTGAGCCCTACCAGTGTCTTCCCCGCTCCAGGCACACCAGTCACAAAGCAGATCGCCTTCTGCCGATTCTCGCGAGCCCACTCGATGATCTCCTCAACGCATTGCGAGGTCACTGTCAAGTTCGTGGCCCCGGCGTCGCTACGAGAGATCTCTTCAACCGAGTGCCCGTTATACAGCGCGGTTGCCGCCTCAATAATCGTAGGACTCGGCGAGTACCGCCCCGCTTCCCACAGCTCAGGATCCACCACAACATCGTCATAAGCCGCCAGCACGGCCATCAACGACGCGCTCAGCGAATCCGCATTGCACAAGATCGGCTCCAGCACGCGATCATTGTGGCTCGACAGAGCAATCACAGGCACCCGATAGCCAGCCTCAGTCGAAACGAGTACGGGCGAGATCAAGCAGCGATGACTCGTCTCATGAAAGTTCTTGAGATCCAGAGCATAATCCCAAACCTGGTCCACAGCCGCCGCCGGATACCCCGCCTCCCTGACCTTAAATTCCAGCACAAATACAACCGATCCCAACAACAAAATAGCATCAGCCCGCCGCCCCAGCCGAGGAATCGAGTACTCAAAGTAAACGTGCCCCGGTATTGCAATCGCCTGCAGCGCTCCCTTGAGAATGACAATCTCGCGCACCCAAGCATCCCGCTGAGTCACATCCAGCGCAAAACTATTGTTCGCCGCAAGCTGCCCAAGAATCGTCGCTTCATCCTTGTGCCGGAAAGCGTCGACGGAATCAGAGTAAAAGTATCGCTGCAAGAAAAGCTCCAAGCGGGCTGCCGTATCGATTGTCTATGGAATAGCTTGTATAGCATGCTCGAAGTGGGATATCGTAGTTCAAATTGAGGTACAGACCAACAGCACGCAATGAAGGTAGCTTTGTTCGGCAATCCGCGGTCAAAATAGAGGGGTCGGGTGTTCAAACTTCAAAATTGGCCATCTCGCCAACTCCGATTCGTCATTCAATCCATCGGCCAATTTTGAAATTTGAACGCCCGACCCCAGACCGAGCAACTTGGCACACTGCTATGCCCCGCTCTAACCGGATCGACATCGCCAACGGTCTATACCACGTAACTCAGCGAGGCCTCGAGCGTCGCAACATCGTCCTTAACGAAGACGATCGCAGTCATTGGTGGCGTCTCTTTGACCGAGTCGCCTGCCGCTTTCGATGGCGAATTTTTGCAGTAGCCCTGCTCGACAATCATTTTCACCTCTACCTGCGAACTCCCGATCCCAACCTCTCTGAAGGCATGCGAGATCTCAACGGCGGTTACGCATCATCATTCAACCAACGTCACGAGCGAGAAGGACCGCTTTATCAAGGCCGGTTCAAATCAGTCTTAGTTGAGAACGACTCACACTCCTGGGAGCTCAGCCGTTATGTGCATCTCAATCCCTATAGAGCGGGCCTCACGCACGATCCGTTCCAATACCGCTGGAGCAGTTATCACTTCTATCTGAACGGTAGCCGTAAGCCCGACTGGCTCGATACACAAACAGTTCTCGCAGAATTCGCGGGTACCGCAGCAGGGGCCAGGCTGGCTTACAAACGTTTCGTCGAAGCCGGAATGCAGACGGCACCAAACAATCCTCTGGATGCCGCCGAGGCAACCGGAATCCTGGGCAGCGCCGAGTTCATTCATGGGTGCCAAGAATGGCTGACACCGCTCACCGCCTGCGAACCGACCTTGGACGGTGTATTAGCGAGCGTCTGCACCGAATTCGCCAAACGTGCTCGAGCGCACGAAGAAACCGACTCGGCATTCCATAAACAACTAGCAGTGATTCGTAAACAGTGGCGTTAATGGTTTTGGGGTCGGGCGTTCAAAATTCAAAATTGGCCACCCCACCGAAACTGATTCGCAACTCGATCAAAGGGCCAATTTTGAAGTTTGAACACCCGACCCCAGATTTAATCATGTATTAATGGACCGCGGTCAAGGAAACGAGATGAGTAAAAATATCGACCACTTTATGTGGGGCTATCAGCGGCACTTTCGCATCATACAAGATGTTCATGCCCAAACGCTTTTTGGCGATATCGACGATCGGATTGAACCAGAGGTGTTCATTGTCGGAATTAGGCTTGAAGGTTCAGATGGTCCGTTTCCTGCATGCGTGGAGCCCGAGAATGATTTTTGGATCAAGTCCGAAGCGTTCGATGGGGTTTGGTCGATCGTCGAGAACTTGGTCGCCAATTACAGTGAAAGTAAGCTTTTTCATACTCACCCAGTCGCTCAAGAGATGGAAAACGAGCGGTTAATAAAGAAGGCCGTGTGTGAAGCCATATTGCAAATCATCGCCCAGTCCGACGACAGGCCGCGTGGACTGGAGTTTTTTATCTCATGGCCAGTTGTCGTCGGTCACTATTGGGTGACTCTCGTGCTCGGTCTTCAGAGTGATGTCGTTAGATCATTTCCATACCTAAGTATTGGTGAGGTGGCATTGCACGAACTCCGTTCGATAAAGATTGCAACCTCATTTATCCAGTCTCTGATCGACATATTCTTGGAAGATGTTTCCGACCAACTTTTGAAACCCGATCCCGGCCGCGGAGCTGGACTTGCAAAATCGCCTGATGATATTCGAAGGGCTGCGGGTATTCGGATGATGTCGGCAATCGCATGGAAAACGGATAGCTGGAGCAATCAGAATGGTTCGCACGATTTACTATTTGAGAGATGCAATAGGATTGCAGCGTTGCCGTACGAGCGAGGCGCTCCAAAAGGACGGGCCCTCATTACTCGGCGGGACAATCCATCTATTCAATCGCATATTGCGTTTGAATGTCCAGTTCAACTAACGAATGCTCGAGCCGCAAGAAAGGTCTTAGAGTTGGCATCTGGAAGCCTGAGCATTCACATGAATTCTGCAGAGATGTGGGGGCTTGTAGAGCACTCAGACTATCAATCGGAGTCGGAAGACCTATTTGAAGTTGTCATTACCGGGCATCACAAGTGGGAGCTCCGACACAACGGAAAGTCAATGATGCATGTACGTGACTCTATCCCGTCTCTTCCGAAACCAACTTTTGATTGTAAAAAGCTTAGTATCGACCTTCGACGTATATTTACAGACATTTCTCAAGATTCCACTTCAAGGCTGATTGAACTTGTTGTTGCTGCAGAGCGCCAAGAACATGGTACGATGCTACTCATCTCTCAGGACGCAACTAATGAGGCGAAACGCCTTGAAAATCAGGCAACTCTAATTGCTCCTTGTCACCTTACACCCAACATTCTGGAACAGTTGACGTCGATTGACGGGGCAGTGTTGATTGATCCGGATGCTGTCTGCCACGCAATTGGCGTAATACTTGATGGTATGGCCACATCAAGTGGAGACTCATCTAGGGGGGCTCGATTCAATTCTGCAATACGATATACAGAGACGCGAGGATGCAGGTGCTTGGCGATCGTGATTTCAGAAGATGGCGGAGTAGATTTTGTTCCAAACTTGAAACCACCTATTCAGCGAACTGAGATCGATTCAAGAGTTGCAGAACTTGAGAAAATATCAGATATGCGTGTTGGCAGGGTTCGAAGATACCTTAAGATTATTAATTGGCTGAGGGATCGTCGGTTTTATTTGAATGAAGAGCATTGTGGAAAACTCAATACTTTTGTAGCTGACATCGAACGACAGGATCAAATGATCGATCCTAGTTCGGTACGGGTTATCTATCGGGAGTTCGTCCCTTTTGATGGGGGTAGCGAGCGCCCTTGCTATGAAGAAGATTTGAAAGTCTCCTGATAGGCTATGCACGGAGTACTATTATGTGAAAATGCAGGGTAGCACTGGTTGGCTGAAGTCGCGTTAACGGTTTGGGGTCGGGTGTTCAAATTTCAGAATTGGCCTTCTGGTTGTGTTGTGAATCAATGTCAGTAGATGGCCAATTTTGAAATTTGAACGCCCGACCCCAGATTCATTTCTGTTTGCATTACGAAGGCTGCTCGAAGACGTTTTCGGGCCACAGAAAGTAGGGGCCGAATCTTGAGTTTGATCGGTACTCGCCGCCGTTGCGGACTCCTTCAGGGGTGAGGCTATGCTTGCCGTTTTGGAGTTCGAGTAGTCCGTGTTCGACCATGTGGTTCAGCAGGTCGATGGTTGTGACTCGTAACTTTTTGGCGAGTTTGGAGGAAGTCAGCTTGCCGTCTGAATCGGCTTCTGGATGTTGCTGGTCTTCAAGAGTGGCAGACTTGCTGTGGGGCGAGAATTTTGCGTCTTTGCTGATTCGAAGCAGACGTTTGACCTCTTTGAATGTGTCGCTGTATAGCTCGGTGTCTTCGGCTTGCGAGATGAGGACTCCCATTTCGTTGTTGTTGATTTGGCTGAAGTCGTACAGATTCAGGCTGGTAATGATGCACTGCTTCTCGCTGAGATAGCATTTTGCGTGCAGATTTTTGCAATACCTGACCTTCGCGAAGCTGAGATTCTTCAGCCAGCCGATCTCTTCGGGCTGATGCTTTTTGCCGTAGACCACTCGGATGGCAATCTGCTCTCGATTCTTGTCCTCGATCAGCTCTCGCATGCGGTCGTTGACCTTGATGTACGGACTGATCAGAACCAGGATTTTGTCTGCATTCTTGATGAGTTCCTCGAGGTAATAGTTGGTTGCGCTCGTTGTCAGGAACCTGGCCATGCGAACTCCATGAATGGAGATTGAATTTGGTTGTTTTTCATCCGTTGTTCAGGCAAGCTGAACAGTTGGGAGACAGATCTACCATATGAACTATTGTGATTAAAGGGTAGGCGTCGACAAGGTTTTCAAGCAGATCGCCGTTATCGATTTTTTTGGGGGGCTCGGTGAATCGGAGCAGAGACGGTTTGGGGTGTCGATGGAGCCTTGCCTCTTGTTCGCTGCGCTCACCCAGATTCGAGAATCTGGGCTACCCTCTGTTTTTGTTTGAGGGTTGAAGGATGCCAGGCATTTTGTCTTGAGTGTGGTGCGGGGGGATTTGCTCAAATTGGAGCAGGAAGAAGTCAAGGAGAGCGACGGGAATAAGAATAGATCGCGGATCAAGGGAGCAACCGGAGCAAAGAATCGCGACAGAATCAAAGGGGCGGCGAAAATCGAGTCGGCTCAGAGGAGTCGTGGCGGGTGGTGAGCCACTTGCGGCCAGTTTGGGAGTGCCTTGTGCCGCAAGAAGGATTTGACGGCCGGGACGGCCATCCTACGGGCGGTTGGCGGGTGCCGCGGAGAATCTGGGGCAAAGAATGACACAACCCCTGAGGTTTCTCAGGGGTTGATATCGATTGCAAGTCTGCAGTCTGGCTGACTGAAATAGCGGAGAGAGGACTCGAACCTCCGACCCGCGGCTTATGAATCCGCTGCTCTAACCAACTGAGCTACTCCGCCATATCATTGCGAGGGTTGCTCGCTCTGAGTGGGCATTATATCGATTCGTCTCGCCCGGGAAAGGTTCGCGACAGATTTTCGTGTCGCCGTTTTAAATTCTTTCATCGGGCTTCTGGGAATAATCGTAACAGATAACCTGCTAAGCACTTAACGCAGGTGGTTGCGGCTTGGTCCGTTTGACTTCGAGGCTCGACGTGGTATATTCATCCTTGCGCTACCCTGTGGTCTAGTGCTGAGTTACAGGCAATCCCCTTGCCAATTTCTGGGGCGGACATGATCACCACGACCTCTTACTTCAAACGTTTTCGGATGGAGATTGATCTCCGAGACGCTGTTTTGCCCGCTCCCGTGCTGCCTGAGGGCTATTACTGGGAATGCTGGACGCCGCAGGTGCTGGAACGGCATGCGTGGGCGAAATGGGAGAGTTTCCGCCTGGAAATCGACTCGCACGTGTTCGAATGTCTGGGCGACTACACCGGCTGTCTGCGGTTGATGCAGGAAATCTACAATCGCGATACGTTTCTGGCCAATGCGACGTGGTTGATCAGCCATGATGCTCCGCGGGGCAAGCGACCTGTGGACTGTGCGACCATTCAAGGGTTGGCTCAGGCCGGGGCGTTGGGATCGATTCAAAACGTAGGGGTCGTGCCCTCGCATCGCGGTCACGGACTGGGACGAGCCTTGGTGTTGAAGTCGCTGGAAGGCTTTCGGGTGGCCGGGATGAACCGAGTCTATCTGGAAGTGACGGCGCAGAATGTTCCGGCTGTCGAGCTCTATCGTTCGCTGGGATTCAAGGTGACGCGCACCGTCTACAAAGCTGTCGAGCAAGAGCTGTCGGCTTATTGATTCTGGTTCACTTCCTTGGTGAATCCGGGGCGTTGAAGGCATAAGTACGGCGTCCCTTACTGGACCAATGCTGCCGGAGTGCTAGCATTGTTGTTGTGTCCAGTCGCGCCGCTGGTTGAGTTGCCTCGTGGAAACTTCATTTCTCAATGTCACGAGGTTCAGCGGCAGACGAGAATCCTTCTCCCTACTTGTTACGATAGATCTTCCTGAACTGAATTTCAGCGGGCCTCGTTGAATCCATTCTGAAGTGCTTGACCGGCTAGAGACGGCTAATTGCCTGCTGTCGAGTTGGTTGAGGGTGGCGATCTTCACAGAAGGGAAGGCACCCGTGCGTCGGACATTGATTTCTGGGCTCGTTGTATTTTGCAGCCTTGCGTTGTACGCCGCCGAGGCCGAAGAGGCGTCGTTTGACGCGGGCCGGGTGAAGATTCGCTATATCTCGGCGGGTCAGGGAGAGGCTGTGATCCTGCTGCACGGTTTCGCCGTGCCCAGCTCGGAGGCGATGTGGATCAAGAATGTGCTCAATGAGCCTCGCGTCATGCCGGAGTTGGCGCAGGACTATCGCGTGATTGCGATGGATTTCCGGGGGCATGGTCAAAGCGACAAGCCTCGTGGCCGGCAGAACTATGGCTGCGAGATGATGGAGGACGTCGTGCGGTTGATGGATCATCTGAAGATTCAGAAGGCTCATGTGGTCGGGTATTCCTTGGGGGCCATCGTCGCTGGAAAATTGCTCGTCACGCATCCGGATCGCCTGTTGAGCGTCACGCTGGGAGGTGGGGCTCCGGTGTATCAGCCGTCGAAGCATTGGCTTGCGGTTTCGGAAGAGCTGGCGAGATCTCTCGACCGCGGAGCAGGTGCGGGGCCGCTGCTGCCTGTGATTACACCTGCCGGTGAGCCCGCGCCGCCTCCAGCGGCTCGGCTGGCTGCGGGGCAATTGCTGGTGCTGGGGCAGGATCAAAAGGTGTTGGCGTCGGTCATTCGTGGGATTCGAGACATGGAAGTCACCACCGACGAACTGAAGGCCAACCAGATCCCCGTGCTGATGGTCTACGGCAGCCGCGAAGGCGAAGCCAAAGAGCGGATCGCCCGAGTGCGTCAGGTGCTGGCGAAGGTCGAGGTGAAAGTGATTGCCGGAGGTGACCATCTCACCACGTTTGCGCGTCCTGAATTCCGCCAGGCGATCCATGAATTCTTGGATTCGCAACGGCATTAGGCGGGCCGATTGGAACGTGACAGCACTTGGGATTTACAGGTTCGTCGCGACGTTGCAACATGTGCAGTGTTGTCTCCGTTGAATCTCGCCACCGCTGTTATTTTTTGATGAAGGATACTGCCATGAGCATTTCCCAAGCGATTCTGCCTGAGTTCGAACATGAAATGGCCAACACTCGCAAAGTTCTGGAATGCCTTCCCGACGACAAGTTGGAGTGGAAGGCTGATCTCACATTCAACTCCATCGGTTGGGTGGGCGCGCATCTCGCCGAGATTGTGGGTTGGGTCGAAGGAGTTTTGAAGCAAGAGTCGTGGGACGTGAACCCCGTGGGAGGTGAGCCGTACAAGTCTCCGGTGGCGTCGAGCCGCAAACAGGTTTTGGAGTGTTTCGACAAAGGTGTTGTTGCGGCGAAAGCGGCAATTATGACTACGACCGATGCGGAGTTCGCTCAGATATGGTCACTGAAGTCGGCTGGTGAAGCGATCTTTACGATGCCCCGAGTCGCCGTCATTCGGACGTTCGTCATCAATCACACGATCCATCACCGCGCGATTCTGTGTGTGTACCTGCGATTGAACGGCATTCCTGTGCCGGGAATGTACGGTCCGTCGGGAGATGCGAAATAGGTCTGAATGATGTGTAAAGTGAGTACCAACACCGCTCGCGATACCCGCCTGGTTTCGCGAGTGGGCTGTTGATCTGCGTCGTTTTCGCTGCAAGGGGGACGGTGCCGACGTTTGATGTCGACTTCAGTGAAGTCGATGAAATTAACTTGAATTACAGCGAGTGATCCAGTAGCGTGGATACGCATGTTCGGGTATTGCTGAAGCGTTTGTAAACGTTGTCTCGTGCCGGGTACGATACACCTCTCGTGTGTATATTCCTGCGGCTGAGTCTGTGTTTAAGAAACATGTTTTCCGTTGTTCATCGAGGACGCGTCTCATGTCTTGCAGGATGATAAAGCTCTTCGTATTGGCTTTGGCGACCACAGGCCTGATGCATTCCAGCGCCTTCGCTCAGAGAATCGGCGGTCGCGCAGGTTCGCAGGGGCCAGGCGGTTTGTTGGCGTATTTGCATCGGGATCGTGTTCAGGAAGAACTGGGGATCGCCAAGGACGCAAAGAAAGTGGCCGAAATTCGCGCGCTCTCGAAATCGCTTAAAGATGAGACAGCAACGCTGCATCTCAATACAACGAAGCCCGAGATCGAGAAAACTCGAGAGGCCGTTAAGAAGTTAGAGGACAAGTATGATCAAGATGTTAAGAAGCTGTTGTCACCCGAGGAGAATGCTCGGTTGAGGCAAATCGTTTTGCAGGCTCATGGACGAATGGCATTGGTTGACGCTGACGTCGTGAAAGCGCTGGGTATTAGTCCGGAGCGACGAGAAAAGCTGGTCGCGGCGAACCATGAGTTTATTGAAGGTCAGAAGAAACTCTTTGGAGAAGCGCACAAAACTCAGAGATTTGAGGGTGTCGACGAGAAGGTAAAACAATTGATTGCGGATTGGAACAAAGCGGTGGACGGCATCCTCACGAAATCCCAGAACGAGAAATTCGTCGAGCTGCAAGGCAAACCCTTTGATTTAGGGGGCGCGTCGAAAAAGTAATCTGTGGGGATTCAAATTTGGCCGCAATGATGAGTAGGACCTATTGCGGGTCTTGTAAAAACGGCAATTGCTGAACTTCCAAAGGGACTGATTTCCAGTGGCCTGGCTGGCCGTGTTCTCCCGGCACCCAGTTGGCACGGAGCCGGCCGTCGCTGGTATAGAGTCGAGTGCCGATGACTCGCAGGTCTTTGGATCCGAATGTGAGCGGATCGTCTCCGGGGACCGTCAAATTCCACACGCACGCGGCGACGGCAATCACGCCGGCCAGAATGACGACGACGAGCAGTTCGGCAATAGGAAGGGGGAATCGAAACCGCATCTCTCAGTTCTCCAGTCGAAATGTACTTTCGCATCTCAACTGCCGCAAGTTAGAGAGTCAATCCCGGATCATGAAAATTACCAGAACCTCCGTGTTTGGGGATGATCTTATCCTGTGATCTTGCTGCTGCCCTCTGGCTGCGTTGACGGGGCAAAAAGGGATGACTCACCAGGGATGGCCTTCGTGGCCTCAGGGGACTTTTCGAACTTCGGCGTGCCGCCCTGCTCTTCTCTTGTTTCTTGTTACTTGCCCGGCAGGAGATCAAACTCGAACGAGTTCGTGCCGGTTTCCACGCTCGCGGTGAGCTTGCTGGTGGCGGATTGCAGATATTGTCGCGGTAGCTTCACGGCAGATCCCGGCGGAAGAGGAGTCTCATGCGGAGCGGGAGGGGGTGGCGGGCGAACGGCCACACGATACTCGCCCGTCCGCACCTGGGTCTGGAAAGAGAATTTCCCGTCTTTGATCGCAGCGGAAGCTCCTATGCCCTCGGCTTCATTTTCGAATAGCACGATACCGGCTGGTAAGGGCTGTCCGTTGAATTGCACTGTCCCGGTGACGTGTCCGGTGGGGTGGTCTGAAGTCCCGCTGCCGCAGCCTGTTCCCAGTATTGTACAGGTTGCGAGCAAGCATCGTAGAAACCGCATCAATGGAGTCTCCGCTGGTAAGATCTGGGGATGTCAGTACTCGCTAGAATTCGCCAATCACCTGGCCATCGTCCCGGACTCCCAGTCGTTTTAGAGTGGTGACATCAATGTTTTCGGAAAGAAATCGCACACTGCCGTCCCCTAGCATCCCGTGAATTCCGCCCGTGTGGTAGGAGTTCAGAATGGTGTTCACTTCATAGGGTTGGCTGCTGTATCCGGCAGTGGCTGTCTGCGAGTTGATCAAATACTTAATGGTTGTGACACCGTTCCCATAGAAGTTATAGCCGGCAGTCACATTCGACACGTTTTTGTCTGGGCTATCGGATGGCCCCGCCCAGCCCCCCGTATAGTTGCTGCGAATATCAACACCGCCGACGGAACCGGATTGCTCGGCGAGGATCAAGGTGGTGGAGACTCCGTCGACGAGGTCTCGCAAGCGAACGACCTGATTCACCAGGAATGATCCGTTGTTGCAGATGTCTCCTCGTAAGCTGGCGACACAGGCCGTGAGCCGCAATGCCGGATCGGGGGTTGCCCCGGCAATGCCGACGTAGTCATGCATTTGGCTCTGCAAATCATTGACCGTTCCCGGAGGGTTGGCGAACGGGTTTAGAGGGCTCGATGGGCACTTATAAATCGGGATCAGCAGGCTCTGAAGAATCTGGTTGCCACCGGCCAGAGGGTACCCAGAATAAGCACAGAATGATGCTCCATTAAAGTTGAGTTGATTATAAAGCGGAGCATGGTCGAGATAAGGGAGCACCGGTACTCGCCAACTGATTCCGCCTCGGCAGTTGAAGGGGCAGCTCGAGCTTCCCCGGTCTCCCATCGGCAGCGTGGCGAAGGTGTCGAGATAATTGTGGATGGCGATACCGAGCTGTTTCAGATTGTTCTTGCATTGCGACCGACGCGCGGCCTCGCGTGCTTGCTGTACAGCAGGGAGTAATAACGCAATCAGAACGGCGATGATGGCAATGACGACCAGTAGTTCGATCAGGGTGAACCCGCGGCGATGTTTCATAGCCCGAACTCCGGCATTGAGGATGTGAAAGAGACTGGCGGCACACCCGACTGGAGTCGAGGCGTCCCGACCAACTCAATAATACTGTGACTCACATCGGTACATAGTGAAGATTGTGTCAAATCAAGTCAAGAAAAAAGTATTTCTGGGTACGCCGGTACGTAACTATGCCGACTCGCTGGCGACTTTGTTTTTCGAAATCCAAGGGGCTGTAATTGATATGGATTGTCCGTTCACGCTAGGATGACGCTTGTATGGATGTTTCAATCTGTTCTCCTCTTGGTGTCTTGGGCTCTCTTTGCACATGCAACCTCTTGAACCGCACCTCGTCTGCTGTCCTCATTGTGGCCACGCGTCGAGGGATGCCGAGTTCTGCGATGCCTGCAATTGCGAAATTGGCGAATTGAGCTCGCCGCAGCAGGCGGCGCCCACCCAGATCGATCTGGGTGACGGACAAGTTGTCGACTGTTCTTTTTTGCAGCAAGGCTGGCCCGATCTCGAGCAATCAGAACCGTTTGAAGTGACTTGGCAGAAACCGCATCGGGGCCGGTTGCACGCTTTTTCCCCTCAGCACTGGGCCAGTGTTCGCGAGGCCGTTGAAGAACGAAGTCGGACTCAACTGCGGGCGTTGCCTCCTATTCGAATCATCCCCGCCGAGGCTGGGGCCGTGGTACTGGTTGAATATTGTGAGGGAACGAATCCACTTTCGGAGTTGAATTCTGCTGCGTCTAGTGCGGGAACGGGCCCTGTGCTCCACGAGATCCAGTGCAGAGTTCAGCTCTATGGACAGGCGATGGCCGAGCTTCACGGTCAGGGATTGGTCTGGCTCAATTTTGATCCTCAGGCGGTCGAAGTTGTGCAGGGTGAGGCGCGGATTACGAATTTGGATACGGTGCTGTTTCGTCGTGGGGAATGCCCCAGTCGGCTACGAGTCTCGCCCCGTTATTCGCCCCCGGAAGTGTGCCGTTTTCAAGGTGGCCGCATTGGCCCGGCGAGCGATGTCTTTCATTTGGCGATGTATACGTACTATGCCGTCGCCGGTTTGTTGCCCGAGGGATTTTCTGGTCGTGGACTGGAAGCGTTTGGTTTTCGCATTCCGCCGCTCCGTATTTATGTGCCACATTTGCCAGCGGGCATCTGGCCAGTTCTGGCTCGCGGGCTGCAGAGCGATCCCCTGCTCCGCCAAGCGACGATTGACGAATTTCTTGCGGAACTTGATGCGGCGATCCGAGCAATCTCCCCTGCTCTGTGGGTTGACCGATCACCGCCGGGGAGCGGGAAGAATCGATTGATCTCGCCGCGAAATCGTCGCCGACAGAACCGTTGGTGTCCCGAAATCGGCCAGTTGACGATTGCTGGGGCGGCGAAGAGTGCCCTGGGGGCGGTGAATCAGGACAGCGTGGTTGTGGAAACGGTGACTCATGAGAGCCGACGGTGGCAGGTGATGATCGTCGCCGATGGGGTGTCGGTGTCGCGGATTGGACGAGGGGAAATTGCCAGCCAGACAGCTTGCCGGGGGCTATTGGAGTTTGTGCAGCAGGCAGTTGCCACAACACCGGGACCACACGATTGGGCGTCTATATTGGAACAGGCCTGTTTACAGGCCAGTCAGCAGATTCTGCAGGTCGCTCAGCCAGAGTTAGCCGGGTTGAGGAATGTGGCCGACAACGAGGTCATGAGCACGACGTTGGTGATGGGAATTCTGGATGGGAACGTGCTGCATCTGGCGAATGTTGGCGATAGCCGGGCTTATCGAATTTCTTCAAACGGCATCGCTGAGCAATTGACTGTTGACGGAGATGTCGGCACCTCGATGTTGGCCGAAGGTGTGCCGCCTGAGCAAGTTCAAGAACTGGGAGTCAGCGCCAAGTCCTTGCGATACTGCCTGGGGGCATGCAGTCAAGAGGCGGATGGTCGGCTCGTTTGCAACCCGGTGCGGTGTCGTCCCACCTATTCCCGCTGGGAACTGGGGCCGGACGAAACGGTCGTGTTGTGTACGGATGGATTAGTCGAAGAGGGTGTGTTCTTAGAGCCCGAGGAACTGGCAGCGAGTGTCACCGCGGGAGTTTCTAGTACGGCTCAGCAACTGGCGGAGCGATTGGTCTGTGAGGCTGATCATCGTCAGCGAGTCCCGAGCCCCAACGAGCTCGGTGGCTTTGGAGATAATATTTCATGCGTCATCTTGCGAGTCACAGAGGCTCGACAAACGCGTATGAAACCTGGCACGGTCAAAAATGAGACATATTGATCGCGGAAGTCGTTAGAGAGAGGAAGTCTCACTCTGGACCGCGTGGCGCACAACAGGACGAGGAGGCAGAGCGATGTCTGAAGAGTTCATTCTCGAATGCAAACTCGATCAACCCGCGATTCTCGCTGGGCAGTCGACCGACTTATATAGTTTAGTCACCATCCGGCCGAATATTTCCAAGCTGGGGGCATTGCTGGAATCGGCAGGTGATACCGTCTTGCCAGCGCATCTGATTGTGGTTGTCGATGTGAGCGGTTCGATGGCGACGCTCATCGAGGCCGACCCGAATCCGAAGGTTGTCGGACACGGACGGGTGGATGGGCAGAATGTCACCTATATCGATTCCAAACTGCCGTCACGTTTAATGGTGGCGATTAAAGTCGTGCAACGGCTGATGGAGCGGATGGCTCCTGACGACCGCATGACACTGTCGGCCTTCGATCACGAGGCGTATTCGTTAGCCGTGAATTTGCCTGCCGGGCCGGAGCTGCGTACGGCAATCCAGAGTCTGGGCACAACCGGCGGCGGTGGGACGTCTATGGGCAAGGCGTTTCAAGTCGTCAGCAGCGTGCTGGGGAGAACTGAGAATTCATCCCATACGCGACGCATTGTCGTGTTGACGGATGGCGAAGATCAAGAACCGGCGCTCGCATTGTCCGAAGCGGAATCGCTGGGAGCACAATTTCGGATTCCGATTTATGCCTTTGGGACTGGCACCTCACGTGGTGAGTTCCTGATGCAAATCTGTAAGACCACCTTGGGTGGGGCATTCCGGGACATTGCTGATGAGCGTCAGGCCGAAGACTGTTTCAGCGAATTTCTGACGACTCAGAAGAATATCCTGGCGACTAATGTTGCCCTGCAGTTGTGGTTGTCACCGGAGATCTTTGTGCGGGAACTCTATCGCACGAAACCCGAGATTTTGTTTGTCGGTGATATGCAACCCGATTCCAATAATACGGTGCAGTTTGCTATCGAATATATGGAAAAGAATAAGGCTTACGAGTTCTTATTCCGCTGCACGGTACCGGCACATGCAGCAGGAAGGTTCCGCTTGGCGAAAGCCTGTCTGCTGTACGATTTGCCGACGCTTGGACTCGTGGGGCAGCGGGTAGAAGCCAACATTGCGGTTGAGTTCACGGCCGATGCTGATAAGGCGCTGGTGCGGGTCGGCGACGTGCGAAAGGTGATTGGGCAAGCCGAGGTCCAACGGCAATTGTTGTTCTTACAGCAGAAACGCGATGCGTTGGCGAATGGAAGTGCCACCGAACGAGATCGCACCATCGTCGCGCGGTTGTTAGACGAACTGATTCGCCGGTTCGATGAGCATGGAGATCAGGCCAGCGTCAATATGTACCGCAATATGAAAACCGAGTTCCTCGATAAGGGGCTCATTTCTCAAGAGATGATCAATCGGTCGTTAGCTGCCTCGTCGAAAGTCGAAGGGACCGTGGCCGTGCAAGAGATCGACGATTTTTAGTGTACGAGGACAGATAGAGATATCGAAAGTCTGATCCAGGCGAGCCCGGCGGCGTAAGCTCCGGGATTCCTGATAAATCTATAGCCAAATTGCTGTTGAGCGAAGGAGTCTGGAATGGGCGCGTGCACAATTTGCGGCGAGGAATTAACTGCCGAGCAGAAGGTGTGTGATGTTTGTGGGACCTCGGTGCCGATCACGGTGGGGTCCGCGCCCGCAACGTCTGCGGCTCCTCCTAGTCCGCCGGCGCCGCCCGTGCCGGCTGCTCCCGCTCCACCTGCGACAACGTTTCCTGCTCCGGTGGATGCTGGTAGCCCGGTCAGTGGAGATCGAGTTTGCCCGAACTGCCAGGCTGAATATGGCCCCGATCATCAAGATGAGTTTTGTCGTTGCGGTGGCGAGTTGGTGGCGAAAGGAGCTGCGACAAGCACGGCTGCGACCGTACCACCTCCGATTCCCGCGGCGGCGACCCCGGTGGTTGTTCCTCCGTCGGCGCCGGTTAAATCCGCAGGGCCAGTGCGTCCCGCTGCGGGGACGGCGTGCTTAGTCGTTTACTCCGAGCAAAAAGAGCCGATTCACTACTGCGCGATCAACAAGGACGTGACGATCATCGGACGAGGGGATCCCGTGCGTGGAGATTTTCCGGATCTCGATTTGGGCGAGCTGTTTGATAGTTCTGTCTCGCGTCGCATTTCTCGCAAGCATGTCATGGTGCTTCGATCGCGGACCGGGGGGACGTATTCGGTCCGACCACTCGGCGGTAACACGGGGACGCAAATCGAGAAAGAACTGGCCACGCAGTTGTCGGACTATCCGCTCGTTACCGGAACACGTTTGGTGTTAGGCGGGGTTATAAGATTGAAGTTTGAAATCATCCTCTAGTGAGATCTTCTTCCGTCCGAAAGTCAGGGTAGCTCGAAAGAATTTGTGATGGCCAGTCGCTCAAATGAACCGCCAGCTCCCTGGAGTGAATTCCAGTATGAGGGGCGTACATTCATTCGTGGTACGGTTCCCAAGGGTGACAATCAGGGGTTGCAGTTTACGATTGCCAGCCATTTGGCAGGGCGATACGAGATTAAAAAATTCTTCGCGTCGGGGGGCTGCGGGCTGTTGTTGCAGGGCCGCGACTTGCAGACCGAGACCGATGTCCTGATTAAAACCACGCTACGTTATGACGTCGTCTATTATGCGAAGGGACGGGACGAAGAAGGTTTTTTCCAGAAGGTGAAGCAGACACGGCAACAGCTGCAGACCGAGCGTCGGATCATGGTGTTGCTCAAGAATATGGGCTGCAATGCGATTCCTAATCCGAATGATTATGTGTTTGACTGGAACCCGTTGCTGGCGGGGCCGTACGCCACCGAAGATGGCAAAACCTGGAGCTACGATGATGCGTCGATGCTGTCCTCCGAGCCGTATTTGATTAGAACGGGTTTCAAAACTTCAAAGTGAGTGAACGTGATGGCAAGAGATTTGCG
>JAZKFE010000171.1:0-6899 GCA_040386595.1 Planctomycetota bacterium
ACCGACGTCGAGCCCTCCGGGCTGTTGGTCTCCTCATTCGAGCGAGCGTTCTAATCTCCATCGGAACTCGCCGTCCGACCTCCGGTGACTCGTTTCCCGGCAGGTGTCCCGCCAATTGCGCCGCCGGTGAGTCCGGCGTAGGCCGTGGTGGTATCGCTCGTTTCTGGATCAAAGGTCCCTTCCGAGGCGGCACCGGTGAAATCGATTCTTTGCGTCGAGTCTAATTGATCGAGGCTCCCGCCCCATTGTCGTGGTCTGCCGGCGTCGACATTCGCCTTGGGACTAGTGTCAGACACCTCGGAACAGGGTGTGCAATAACGCGTGTAGGGAATGGCTTCCAATCGTTCCGGCCGAATCGGTTCACGGCAACCCTCGCAGGTGCCAAACTTGCCGTCATTCAAGCGTTTCAACGCGGCGCGAACTTCAGTCACGAGAAATTGTTCGGTCTGAAGAATGGTGGCATCAATCTCCTGCATGAAGGTTTCGGTGCCCATGTCGGCGAGATGCATCGGGGAGCTCGACAATCCCCCATCGGCTTGCCCCCCCGTCGGCTGGGTGGCTAACTCTTTCATCGCCGCCTCATCTGCGGAGAGGCGAGTCTCCAGGTCTTGAAGTGCTGCGAGATAGTCAGACATGTGTTCGTCGGTCATCGTACAGTTCTCCTGCGAGATTCAGTCATCGCGTGTCGTTGCACGTGCAAAAGACGGGCCGTTAAGAAGCGGAGTTTTCCTTTACGTTCTGGGCGGTAGAGGGATGCGTCAGGAACGACATTTATGTCTTTCCTGGATCAATAGCGTTGGCGCGGCTGCTGCACCTCCCGAGTGGACTTCAATAACGATCCGGTAAGCCATTCGTCCTTCGGGCCAGAGGGGTGTTAACGCGTTCGGGGCTAATCCCCTGCTCTTTTGAAAAATTAGCTGGCCAACATAAACGGAAGTCGCGTCAACTCTTGAGATGATTAGTGGTCACGGTAGCGAGGCGATGTTTTTCGGTCCCAGCTGAAAGCCTGGATCTTGCCGGTAATCGGCCTGAAAAATGCTCCTGTCGTTCTCCCAACAGGTGTCTGATGTGGTTTTAGAATGTTGCGCTATTTAGTACGCCGAGCAATCCTGTGGTCGCTAAATCATAACACTCTTGAGTTGCTCTGTGGATGCAGATTGACCTCTGGACGATCAGGGTGGTCAGTGCCGTGCCAACGGTTGCTGTGATTTGATAGCGGTCGACAACATGTCGTTGACGACCGACGGCCGACACGAGAAAGGAATGCATGATGTCAAACTGGCTAAAAGTCATTGAAGTCGGAGTGAAAGTCGCTTGTAGCGCGATGCTGGTGGCCGAATCCAACGCGGTCAGCCATTCAGTCACCTGTATCCTTGGTGGTTCGCTAAGCTTGGTTCCGGTGGCCTGGGCCATGGCGCGGCAAATCGTCGCTGACGACTCGTTTCACCTGAGCTTGAAGGATGTGTCATGAACAGAATGCTGGGTTTGATGCTGTGTACCATTCTCCTACCGTTGGGCTGTACCAAACAGGAATCGACGCCAGTCTCACCCAGCTCACCGAGCAGCGTGGGGAACAGTTCGCCAGTCACCGGTGGTGATGTCGCCGGCAAAGCCCAGGAGACACTGGATCTTGCGGGAGACCTTGCGGTGCAGACGAAGGACGAGTTTGTGGCGGACGCCCAACGGCGACTGGCGCAAATGGATCAGAAACTGCAGGAATGGGAGGCTAAGTCCGCGTCGCTGACGGCAGATGCCAAGGCCAAATGGGAGGTGGAGCACGAGAAGCTGCGTCAGCGCCGAGCGGAAATGCAGCAGGAGCTCGACAAATTACGGAACGCCACGGGCAACGCTTGGCTGGACGTAAAAGACGGATCCATTGCCGCCTGGAAGAACTTGACAGATGCCTTCGGGAAGGCCGCTACGCATTTCCAGTAAGTCGCTGGGCGTTACGGTAGCCGATGGGTAGCCCAGATTCTCGAATCTGGGTGAGCGTAGCGAACAAGAGGTTGCGGCTCATTCGGCGTCTCTTAAACGCGTACTTCCGAGAGCCTGATATTGGTCGGTCGTGGCTGGTCAAAAAATTTGTCAGGCGAATGATTCTTCGACGATAATTTCTTCTTCGGTCGGCTGGCGGCGTTTCACCATGCGGACCTGATTGCCTTTGGCGTTGTATTCCACTTCGTCCAGGAAGGTCCGCATCAACAATAAGCCTCGTCCGCTGGGACGCTCCAGATTTTCGGGATCTCTGGGATCGGGCAGCAGTGCGGGATCGAACCCCGGACCTTCGTCGGTAATCGTCACTGTGACGGCGATTTCGTCAAATTTGCAGTGCACGGTAATCTTGCGGTCTGCATAGGGAGCTTGCGAGCAACGCAGCTTGGCCAACGCGTAGTATTCGTCGTAATCCTCTTCCCGCAACTTCGAGCTCACTTCCAGATTGCCGTGGTAAAACGCGTTTAACAGGGCTTCTTCCAACGCGACACCAATGCGGATCCGGTCTGATTCGCCGAAAATGCGCAGGACTTTCAGCTGCGTCTGGATGTACACCACCAGTGACTGCAGCAGGTTGATGTCGTTCTCTAGCACTACCGTAAACTCAGAACGAACCACCCGATTTAATAACCGCGCTTGAGTCCGCTGGTCCTTGGAGACGAGCAGCACCTGCTCGACAATCTCGGCCAGGTCCTGGCTCAGGCGGCGCTTGGAAACGTAGTTTGTGGCCCCCCGCTGCAACGCCTGTACGGCGACATCTTCGGTTCCCTTGGATGTCATCAGAATCACGGGAATCAACGGGAAATCACGCTTGACCGCTTCGGCCAGCTCCAGTCCATTCATGACGGGCATCATGAGGTCGGTCAGCACGACGTCGGGCAAATGCAGCTCAAGTTGCTGCAAGGCTTCTTGACCATTTGTCGCGAAGATGACATGCCAGCCGGCGTGTTTATGCAACAATCCACCGGCCAACAGACGATCTGTCACAAGATCGTCAACAACCAGGACTGTAGTCATGTTGTGAGTCCCCAGCCAATGCGTGCCATGTTGAGTTCACGATGAGAATGACGGGCGTCGGCGTTTTGATTTGAACTCATTGTAACCCCTAACCCTCCGAGAGGAAGTATGCGGAGGCAAAGGCGGCGCGGATTGTGCTTTTGTTCCCTTTTAAAATGGTTTGTACCACGGCCATTGGGAGGGTGAGGCTCCTGCCGAACCGTTAAGTCTTGTGACTCCCGGTAGACCACACGGTTCGGCTGGAGCCTCACCCTCCCGGTGCGCGCTCACTTATGAGGGCGATGCGTTGTGAATGGGAGTACGAATTCGTCGTTCCTGCTATTCTCGCAGGCTTGCGGCCAATTCGGCGCGAATGGCTGCGATTTCGACCGATAGCTCGGGCCATGCGGCCTGTGCTGCCGCGAGATCTTCGGCTTTTCCGGCGGCTTCAATGTCGGCTGCCAGTCGCGAGGCGGTTTCTGCCCCGAAGGTGCGAACTGCCCCTTTCAGCGTATGAGCAGCCATTTGGCAGGCGGCGGCATCACCCCGAGCCAACGCAGACTGGATGTTCTCCAACAGATTGGGACATTCTTCTAGAAAAGCTTCGAAAATCTGCCGTAGTAGATCGTGGTCCCCGTTGACGGCGTGCAGGGCCGATCCCAGATCAATGCGGTGTGTTTCGACCGAAACCGTGCGGACCGGTTCTTCGGGGGCCGGGTTGTGAGTCAGGATGGCTTCAATGGTCTCGTACAGCTGCTTGGCATGGATGGGCTTCACCAGGTAGGCATCCATCCCCGCCTGCAGGCAGCGTTCTCGATCGCCGATCATCGCCTGTGCAGTCATCGCCACGATCGGAATGTGCTGCTTGGTTTGATGCTCGCGCTCCCGGATGCGCTGCGTCGCTTCCAAACCGTCCATTTCGGGCATTTGGATATCCATCAACACCAGATCGAACCGACCCTTGAACAGCGCGTTTACCCCTTCTTGTCCGTTGTTCGCGACCGTAACCCGATGGCCACGTTTCTCCAGCAGACCGACCGCCAGCTTCTGATTGAACAGGCTGTCTTCGACCAGCAGGATGTCATAACAATGTTGTTCCTGATCCAGGATAGGCAGGTTCGCTCCGGCCGCTTCGCCGGGGATCTGGCCGTCCAGAACGGCGGAGATGGTATCGAAGAGTTCGGAGTGATTGACCGGTTTCGTAACGTGTGCCGTGACCGCCAGCTCTTCGCACAACTTTAAGTCGTACGTACGATCACTGGAGCTCAGCAGCATGATGATGGGGCCGGTGCGCGTTGGGAAATGACGATGTAACAGGTCCACCAGCTGAAATCCATCAATGTGCGGCATGATGGCATCGACCAGACACAAAGCAAAACCGTCCGGTGGTCTGGGGCCTTCGCTCAGCAGAACGATCGCTTGATCGGCACTTCCCGCCAATGTGGGATGCATGCCCCAACTGGTCAGGAGATCTCCCAGTGCCTGTCGGCTGACCGGGTGATCATCCACCACGAGCACCGACGCATTGTGCATTTCGGTCAACGGCACAGTGGCGTCCTGAGCCACATCCATGGTCACGGTGAAATGGAAGGTACTCCCGTGGCCCATTTCGCTGTCGAACCAGATCTTTCCGCCGAGCATCTCGACGAGCTTCGAGCAGATGGCCAAGCCCAGCCCGGTGCCGCCATACTTCCGCGTCATCGAGCTATGGACCTGCTCGAACGCGCGGAACAACGAGTCCCGTTTGGATGCCGGAATGCCAATTCCCGTATCCTGAATCTCGCAATGCAAAGTGACTTGATGTTCCTCACGGTGCTCCACGAACAGCCGCAGAATCACATCGCCCCGCTCTGTGAATTTCAGAGCGTTACCAACCAGATTCACGACGATCTGCCGCAATCGGGCCGAGTCCCCCAGCAGGCGGTCCGGCACGTCGGGGCGAATGTCGCAAATCAACTCCAGGTGTTTGCGAGCCGCCTGAATGGCCAGTGTTTTTAATGTTCCACCGATGCAGTCGCGGAGTCGGAACTCGTGACAACTGAGTTCAAGTTTCCCGGCTTCGATCTTCGAAAAATCCAGGATATCGTTGAGGATTGACAGCAATGACTCCGCCGATTGCTGCACGATTTCCAGATACTCACGCTGGCCCCCGGTCAGCGAGGTGTCGAGCACCATTTCGGTCATGCCGATGATGGCATTCATCGGCGTGCGGATCTCGTGGCTCATGTTGGCCAGGAACGCGCTCTTGGCTGTGTTCGCCGCGTCGGCCGCTTCTTTCGCCAGCTGTAGCTGGGCTTCTGTGGCCTTTTGAACGGAAATATCCAGGACAAATCCCAGGATCGTGAAGGTGCGTTCGTCGAGCTGAGTCAGCCCAATTAGCACTGGCACTCGAGTTCCGTCACTGCGAATGAACTCCTTTTCCCAAGGAGCACACCGGCCTTTACTATTGAGATGAATAAAGGCTCGCTCGTCGAACGACCGGAACTCGCGTGGCGTGATGCCATCCACGGTAATCTCGCGCCGGCTGAGTTGCTTGCGGGAGTAGCCGATCATTTCCAGGAACGCATCGTTGGCTTCGGAAATCACGCCATCATGAGACATGATAATGATGCCGACGATGTCCGAATCGACCAGCCGCTGGAACCGCATATTGCTTTGTCGCAGCGCTTCTTCCGCCCGCTTGCGCTCGGTGATATCCCGCAGCATGATGGCGAATGCCGACGACGACTGCAGCGGGATGGGCTGCATCGAAATCTCGGCCAGAAAGACCTCTCCGTTCTTGCGGAGCAAGGGGCTTTCCATGCGGCGCCCCATCAGCGAACCTTGTTCGTGATGTTGCTCGTAGCGTTCGATATTGTTGATGTGCCGTGAGCGGGCATCGGGATGCGCCAGCAGTTCGCTCATCTCCTTGCCCATGACTTCTTGCCGGGTGTAACCGAAAGTCTTCTCTGCGGCCGGATTGAATTCAATCACGCGTCCGTCATGATCGATCATGATCATGCAATCGAGAGCCGCTTCGAAGATGGCACGTTTTCTCGCTTCACTTTCATGCAGCGAGGCTTCCGCCTGCTCACGCGCCGTGACATCCCAGAACATCCCCTGAATGCCCACGATGCGATCATTCGCGTCACGCACTGGAGCCTTCAAGACCTGCACGTAGATCTTCTTGCCGTTCGGCTGCAGGTGCTCCTCAATCGCTTCAAACACCTGCCCCGTCCGGATTACGCTGAGATCATCGCGGCGATATTTCTCGGCCAGATGTTTGGGGAAGATTTCGAAGTCCGTTTTATCAATGAGCTCCCACAGGAATTTTTGTACGGTCTGACAGAAGCGTTGGTTCGCGAACTGAAAGCGTCCCTCGATATCTTTGCGAAACGCATTCAGCGGCAGGCTCTCGACCAGCGATGAATATAGCGCTTGTGTGTTCCGCAATGCCAGCTCGGTCCGCCGCCGCTCGGTCAGATCGACGATCGCGGCGAAGACAAACAACCCCTGCTTCGAACGGATGGGATTCAGTCCGATTTCGAGCGGAATTTCGGTGCCATCGCGATGCATGCCCAGGAGTTCGCGATTGCTGCCGAGGATGCGGGCATGGGGATCGGTAAGAAACTGATCGCGCATCGCGATGTGGCGTGTTCGCAAATGGAACGGGATCAGAATCTCCACACTTTGCCCGATCAAATCGGCTCGTTGATAGCCGAACAGCCGTTCGGTCGGAGCGTTGATCAAGGCAATTTTGCCGAGTTGATCCATGACCACAATGGCATGTGGACTGGCTTCGACAAGAAGCCCCAACCGGTCCAAAGTCATTTCGGAATCGGAAATGGTCATGTTGTACGTCAGTGGGATCGGAAAGTGATCAGGACTGCGAGGCCTGATCAAAAGAATTGGTCTACCTTGCAGATTACCCC
>JAZKFE010000172.1:0-4213 GCA_040386595.1 Planctomycetota bacterium
CATGGCCGCAGTCGGATTGGTGCCGATGATTGTTGCGCTACTATCTGATCCAGAGAAACGCAACCGAAGTAATATGATCGCGGTTGGGGTCATCGTATGCCTCGGCTCTGGAATTTGGTCCTATCGGGCCTATCGTGGCGGAGACCATAACAAATAGTGCCGTTCGGGCCGGGTGGCACTCTACGCGACAGTACTCGATCGTTAAGCAGTGGTTTTCCGGGGCTTCCGAGTCGCCACGAGCACTGCTTAGTCAAGTAGATTAGGATATGTCTGAGGTCTGGTCACATCGGCCCGCACGTGACTCTCACCAGAGGTCTCGCTGAACCGCCGCCTGACGTTGGAGCCACATCTAAGCAGTCCTTGTCGCGACTCGTGAACCCGCGAAACCACAACCAAGGTTGAAGCGGTCTGGTTCTCCAATGGCAGTCGATCATCCCGTTGCAGATATGTTGGAATTGCCCTCCGCAAGACCGACGCATTACGGGCGATTACTGAGTCAACTTCGCAGCAAAGTCACGCCGAAATCGATTGTCTCGTGCCCCTGCTTCGGGAGATTGGCGCGCTCACAGAACTACTACTTAACGACTGAGTATAGCCGCGAAGCACTGCCACGCCCCCAGTTCTAGGGCGTTCACACCGCGCACCAGGGTGATGCGCGGACTGATCAGTGCGGCCAATTCCATGCGGTCCGCCATCCTGTCTCCTTGGTAAGACGCCCCCTGACCAGTTAGGAAAACTGGACAATGCCGAAAGGGGGGCGAGCAACCTGGACCACCCCATAACCATTACTACCTCGCCAACTTGACACCGGTTCATGCTGTGTACGAGAATGTGGTGAACATCTCATTCACGGGGGGATCATGCTGCTGTTTATCGCCTGTCTACTTGGGCAACTGGAACCAACAAAAACCAAAGAGCCGACCGCCGCAGAGTTCATTCAGACGTGTGAGGACTTCAAGGAATCGTTCGTTGAACGCGAAACCGTGCGGGCCGAACGAGCGATCAAATACTATCGCGGGCGTGGCCAGATTGTGTTGCGGTACAAGAAATATCTCGCCGCGCTGAAGCAAGTCGCCAAGGACGACACGCAATTACCGCAATGCCCGTTGCGTGTCGATGATTTGGCGATTGGGAATATCGGCTACCCGAAGTTTGTGTTTCTGGGTGAAGAGCACAATGGGTTCGCGGGCGCCAAAGTATTGCAGTTGATGGACGGCGACCGAGTCCTATGTACCGTCAGTGACAAAGTATTCGTGGCCACTGGCTTAGACACAGATAAGATCGTCGACAATGATCCGATTGAATTGCCAGGTATTTGGCGTGTGAGTGGTCGGTACTCATACCAAAACACACTGGGGGCTCAAAAGACCGTACTGGTTATCTCGCCTTGGAAGCATGAAGCCGAGTTCAATAACCTCATCGCCGAAAGAAAAAAGCAGGCCATCGATGTCGCAGTAACCGCGAAAAAGAAGTCCGTCTCGAAGAAATCTAGCCCTATGGAACAGTAGTGACCTAGTACGGTATTTGCAACTCGAGAATCCGAGAAACTGCGCCCCAGTTCTGATTCAACGCGGGATAGAACGCATTAACTGGAAGCGACTATCAACATTCTGAGATGATGATAAGGGGGGACTCAAGTTGCTCGCCCCCTTTCCACATCGATTTGTACGTCAAAACTTCGCAAACCCGGATGGACTCCGCTTTCGATCTTCTCGAGAGAATAAATTATGAGGATTAAACTATGAAGGACATCCGCGCGACCAAGGCTGTGCATCCCTATTATCCTGACGCAATCACTGCTTCCGTTTTTGTCGAGGCATTTCTCTGGTACGCAAAGTCAATCCTTGGCGTCAGCGAGAATCGTATTGCGTTTCTTTCCAGCGTATGCAGTGACGACCTCAATAGTATCGAGTTGCCAGACAATGACATGGTGGGACCGTTCATTCTCGGTGGTCTTGATGGATACCCGTTCGTGGGCAAGACAGGGCTAGGTGCGTTCTCGCACCATATTCCCGAGCAGGGGGCAGCGCTCTTATTTTATGGCCCTCACGTTGGAATCACGGATGCTGGGCAAGTGGGTAAAGTCGTTAGGCCTGGACAGTCGACTCCGAGCGACTGCTGTGGGGCCGCTATGGCTGGACTTAAGAAACTCGCATCCGGAGGCATCTCTTATAAGCCTCCTTGCGATTTCGCGGTGGACGACTATCAGCAAGAGACACTCGAGCAATTGCTATTAAAACATGCTGATGAAATCCTAGGGTCAGGAGATTCCGAAGATGGACGGCAGTTCGTTCGTTTGACTGAGGTCGTATACCGCGAAATGAAGCAAACTCTGTTGGACCTATTGAAGGGCGTCATTTTTGAAGTGCCAGCATTTGTGTTCGGCGGCATATTGATCAATAAGGATGGAGGCAAGAGCTCAAGCATCGCGATGCGCGATGCGTTTCGTATCGATCATGGACATATTGCAGATGTGACCGACGAGTTCATGGAACGATCTGAAGGAAAGTTTAGAGATATCCAGGCAGGAAAGATCAATGTTTTCCAATGAACAGGCTACATCAACGTGAAACCACTTGGGAGAATGGCCGAAGACGCGAGACAAAAACGATTTGGCGATCTGCTGGATTCGCTGAGTTGATCTGGCTGCGTTACTTTGCGACGCCTTAGGTATTGACAGGTAGCAGTTGCACGAAACATGTTGCACGTCTCGCACCTAGTCCCGATTCGGCAATGCCTCAACGCCAGCAGGACAACTCGGCTGTTTGTAATCTAAATCGGCAAATCAGCCATGCACCACGAAGACCAAGAAGAGACACGTTCGGAGTTTTATGCGACGGTTCGGAGTTTGAATTTAGGGAACCCAACGAGTGTCCTTGAATTCCAACTGCGACTCTCCGACGCCATCGTTGAAGCGGAATCAAGTGTCAAAAAGAACGCAGGGTGGCCTTGGTTGCTCCGCAACCAGGGTTTACGGGAGGCATGATCGCTACCCGACTATTTCATATATGATTTCATTTGCGCTACGGCTCAAGTAGGTCCGGCAATGCCTGGCGTCTGGTCACATCGGCCCGCACGTGACTCTCACCAGAGGTCCGAGTTGGCGATCGCTGAACCTTCACCTTACATTGGAGCCACCTCTAAGCAGTGCTTGTCGCGACTCGTGAGCCCGCGGAACCACAACCACTGCTTAACGACCGATTACCGTCGCAAAGCGGTGCCACGACCTCACTTCATGTGACATCCACACCGATGCCCCCCTGCCGTAGAGCACAATCTAAAGAGCTCCAGCCCCTCTACTCTTCTCCGCCTTTCGTGCCCTCGCCTACTTCTGCAAGCCTGTCGGAATGCGTCGGGCACCATTGCGCAGAGTACCTGCGACCGTACTGGCTGACAGCTTCAAACTCATCCCAAATCCATTCGACGGTCGACAAACCAGGTCGCTCGTTCAATCTTCGTTCCAACTCATCAGCCATGTTGGCAAAGCGTGCTTCGTCCTGAATAAATCCACTGGACGCGCAGCAATTTCCAAGCGCATTTCGAGTCCACAGGATAATGAACTCCCACTGGCGATGGTTGATCTCGACTGGCTTGATCGTTTCAAGTCGGTCCAAGCACACTTCAAGCCGATGGTATAATGCGCGATGACGACTCTCGACTATATAATAATTCAGAAGTGCGCACCCCTGAAGCAATAAGAAGGCGATTGTTGCAATACATCCAATAACAGTAGCCAGGTTAAAGTATCTCATCGCCTTATCCTGCACCTAACATTTAGGGTCGTTTTGCGATGGCCTATTCGCATTTCTAACGTAGTATTTGCCATCATTCCCAACAACGCAACAGTCCCATTTTACAATTCCATCGATACTTATTCCACGAGCTAAGAAGAAGTGCACAATATTGAGCATTGTGCAGTTTGACGCCTGCGAATTGTTGCCAGAACAAATGACTCCATGGCTTCCCGCGGGGTGGCACAGGTTCTTGAACGAATGGCACTGCCGCTTGTAGTGTCACGCTGGGTGGCACTGCTTTACGACTGTACTCGGTCGTTAAGCAGTGGTTTTCCGGACTTCCGAGTCGCCATCAGCACTGCTTAGCTAAGTAGATCAGGATATGCCTGATGTCTGGTCACATCGGCTTGAGGCGATGTTCTCCATGATTCCTGCTCCCCTCGCCCCGGTATTTCCGGGGAGAGGGGCTGGGGGTGAGG
>JAZKFE010000173.1:0-3503 GCA_040386595.1 Planctomycetota bacterium
CCACACTCAGCCGGTCAGGCTTCAATACAAATCTTGTGCCAAGAAGTCAGCTCTCTGAGTCGGGGCCTCTTCGATTTCATCCCAAATCACCTTGCGCAATTCTAGTGCCACTGCTTTGCGACCGTACTCGGTCGTTAAGCAGTGCCGGTAGTCACCTTGTACTCACGTCGTGACAGGCGCATCTCGACCGCACTGTTTAACGACCGAGTACAGTCGCAAAACAGTGGCACGACTGGAGATACCCCAGAATCGTGCAAGATCATCCATGCGAAAAAGAACCCGACTCAGAGAGTCAGGCTACGGCAGATGAAGGCTGGGGATCATCCGCTGGCGAAACGGAACGGTTGGCCGCGCATCTCGTAGCCTTGATGCAAGCCGACGTTAATCAGTAGTCCCAATGCCAGGCACGTGGTGGCGAGGCTGGATCCGCCGTAGCTCAGCAGTGGCAGGGTGATGCCTGTAATCGGCATCAGGCCGACGGTCATCGCCGTGTTGATGATCGTTTGCGTGGCAAACAGTGTCACAATTCCGACGGCCAGCAACCGCCCAAACGGATCTCGCGTGGCGGCGGCGATCAGTAAGCCTTGGCCGTATAATGCCGCGTACAAAGACAGGGTCAGGCAGCAGCCGACGAAACCCCAGCGCTCGGCGATCATGCAGAAAATAAAGTCGGTACGCGCTTCTGGGACATAGTAGGCCACCGGATCATTGACCAGCGGTTCGTCAATCTCACTGCCCCAGGTTCCGCCTAAGGCAATGACCCGCTTCGAACGGTGGAGATGGTCGCCATCGTCATGGACCGCAGCTCCGCCGCCATCGTTCTGCAGGACCATCGCCGAGACGCGCGACCGCTGCTCGCGACTCATTCCTAGCCACAGCACGGGGGTTAAACAGGCCCCCAGCAGAATGACCGCAATCAAATGCCGTGGCCGAGCCCCGGCCGTGAACAGCATGGCAAATAACACCGGCAGAAATAGCAGGCAGGTTCCGAGATTAGGCTCTTTGTAGATCAGGGCCATGGGCAGCAGTGTCATTGCAAACGGGGCTGCCAGACCCGACATGCGGCGGTAGTTCTCGCGGAAACGCAGGTAGCTGGCGAGCGCGATAATGTAGGCCAGTTTCGTGACTTCTGACGGCTGAAAGCTCATGAAGCCCAGGGGGATCCAGCGTCTGGCTCCGTTGATCGGACGAAAGACGAAGACCACACACAACAGGACGACGGCGAGGCAGAAAATCGGCAGACTGAACCGAGCCAACGTGCGGTAGTTAAATAGATTGACGACCAGTAGGACGAAACCGGCGACTCCGACCCAGATCAGCTGCTTGGCATAGAACTGCGAGCTGCCCGCCAGTTCGTCACCGCGCGCGATTCCCGACAGTCCCAGTCCCACGAGGGCGGAGATGCAAAAAACAATCAACCACGGCACCAGCCGCCAGCGGTTCGTACTCATGCCAGACTTTGTTTTGCAGATGAACGATCACAGCAGGAAGCAATCCATTTGCTTCCGCGCGATGGTATATCCGCATCGGGAAAACGCGCCAATGGCGGTTCCGCATCGTCAAAGTCGTTGTTCGCTCCGTGAACTGGACGCGTTCGCAGTGGCCGGCCGAAATCGGCACTACGACTGTCCGTACTTCCCCCCCGCTACTGCGGCCGCGTTCAGTTCGCGGAGCGAACAACGACTATAGCCTCCGGAGCTTGGCGAATTCTGGACCCGAATTATTTTTGGGATCGGAATTTTCCAGGCAGGCTCGGCGCGTAAAAAAAGCCACTCTCAAAATATGAGAGTGGCTTAAGCGAGCGCGGCGGGGCTCGAACCCGTAACCTCCGGCGTGACAGGCCGGTGCTCTAACCAATTGAGCTACGCGCCCTTACCACGATTCACGTCCACTGCGATTGCTCGCGGTGGGAATGTGGTTCGGAGAGCACATTCTATCGGTTCTCGCGTCTTCGTCAAGGACCCCGTGTTGCAGGAAATGACCAAGTTGCTGAGATCGCTGAGCTGGCCCTACGACTGGCAATCTTCGCAGATCCGCAGTAGAGTGAATTTCAGTCACAAGCTGCCAGCCAATCCTTCAGGATGGCGGGGTAACCCATCAATGTTGACTTGTCTTCTTCGCGATGATCGATGTGCCGTGGGGCGGCAAACCGTTCAGAGTCGCTCCACTGGCAGGGACGTCTGCGCCTGATACTTGGGGTCGAACATGCAAACTCGGTTCTCGATGCGTTTCGCGGTAGTTCTTGGCCTCGCCGCCCTCACCTGCCTTTCGGCTGCCCAGGGCCTGGCTGACGATGCCAAACCTCTGGAAGCCGCGGCGGCCCAAAAATTAGCCGCTGCCCGCAGCAAGGGCGTCAACTTTTTGCGGACGACCCAGAAGGAAGACGGTAGCTGGACTACCGCCAATGCGCCGGGGATTACCGGTCTGGTGCTGACCTCTCTGTTGAGAAGCGGCGTGCCGGCCGAAGATCCGGTTACTGCAGCGGGGCTGAAATATCTGGCCAGCTTCGTGCAGCCGGACGGGGGTATTTATCATCCCAAAAGCAATCATCGCAATTACGAAACGTGCATCGCGATTTTGGCCTTCACCGAAGCCAATCAGGACGGCAAGTACAAGGCTCTGATTGCCGGGGCCGACAAGTACCTCCGGCAGCAGCAGTGGGACGATGAAGAGGGCAAATCGCAGGATGATCCGGCCTACGGTGGCGCCGGCTATGGTTCCAAGTCGCGGCCCGATTTGTCGAATACTCAATTTTTGCTGGAAGCACTGAAAGCGGCCGGAGCGAAGCCAGATGATCCCGCTTTTAAGAAGGCCTTGGTGTTTGTTTCGCGAACTCAGAACCTCGAATCCGAGCACAATACCACGCCGTTTGCCTCGAAGGTCAACGACGGTGGGTTTTATTACACACCGGCTGCTGGCGGCTCGTCGTTCGCAGAAGGTCCTCCGCTGGCGAACGGTGGCCTGCGGTCCTATGCCAGCATGACCTATGCCGGGTTGAAGAGCATGATCTACTGCGGTGTCGGCCCGGATGATCCTCGTGTGAAGGCTGCCGTCAGCTGGATCAAGAAGCATTACAGCGTGACGGAGAACCCGGGGCTGGGGCAGCAGGGAGCTTACTACTATTACCACACCTTCGCCAAAGCCCTATACGCCATGGGGCAAGCCGAATTCGCTGACCAGGATGGCAAGCAGCACGACTGGCGTGCGGAGCTGGTGAATCATCTGGCCGAGAAGCAGCAAGAGAACGGCAGTTGGGTGAATACCGCGGCTCGATGGAACGAAGGGGACCCGCACTTGGTGACCGGCTATGCGTTGCTGGCTCTAAGTTATTGCGATCGCCCGTTCGAGGTCGTTGCGGCTCCCGAGAAGAAGTAGATTTTTTTGCCGGAGGCGTCTGTGATTGCAGTTGGGTAGCCCGCATTCTTGGGGGCAGGTGAGCGGAGCGAACCATAGTCGTTGTTCGCTCCGCGAACACAACGCATTCGCAGTAGCCGGCTGAAATC
>JAZKFE010000174.1:0-5775 GCA_040386595.1 Planctomycetota bacterium
ATTCGGATTGCGTGCCACTGCTTTGCGACCGTACTCGGTCGTTAAGCAGTGCCCGAACGGCTTGGAATGCACTGCTTTGCAACTGAGTACAGTTGCAAAGCAGTGGCACGACAATAACTCGGGGATTGGATCCCAAATCTAAGCTGTGACACAGCAGTAGTCTGTATTTCCCCAAGAGCCCTGATCAAGAACGTGCGAACCATTTCGCCATCCACACAACCAGCCGGTGTTTGCCGGCTGGTTGTTGGGGCGATGATGTTCAAGCTTGGCTCTCAAATTGAGCCGACATCGGCGTTCCTACTTAGGGAATCAGAATCACTTTTCCCGACAATGTGCCCTGCTTTTCGAGCGTGTTTTGTTCTTGAAAAGCATGTGCCGTGGCGGCTTCGGACAGCGGGAATGTTTTGCCGATTTGCGGCTTCCAACGGCCTTGTTCGAACAACGTATTCAGACCATTGGCACAATCACGCTGCTCGGCGGGCGTGGCGTTGAACATGGCGAACCCGCAGATTCGCAGGTCCTTCACATAGAACGGGCCGACGGGAAACTCCGGACGAGCCGCCCGGCCCGCCATCAGGATCAATCGTCCCCGCGGTGCCATCAGGCTGACGGTTCGATCGAAGGTCGGTTCACGTTGAGTCTCAAACCAGACGTGGATTCCGCCGTGTTGTTTGGTGAATTCCTGGATCTGGGCGTCCATATCTGCGTCGCGATAATTTACGACCAGATCCGCTCCCCAACTGCGGCAGAGTTCTTGCTTGGCGGCGGAGCCCACCGTGGCAATGACCTTGGCTCCAGCGGCTTTCGCTAACTGCACAACGGCCGAACCGACCCCTCCCGTGCCGCCGTTCACAAATACGACTTCGCCCGCCTTGGTCCCGGCATTCAGGTGCAGTCCCAGGTGAGCGGTAATTCCGACCAACGCCCCCGCGGCCGCTTCGGCGTCGGATTGAGTGGCGGGAGTTGGGTAGAGCCATTGCTCGCCAATCGCTGCGAATTCGGCAAGCGTACCGCGGCGGCCAAACAGGCTTTGGTTGCTGCACCAGACGCGATCGCCGACTTTGAAACGGCCGGCATTCGGGCCGAGTTCGACGACGGTTCCGGCCATGTCGCAGCCGGGGATGTAGGGGAATTGCAACGGCATGGGGATGGCGCCGCTACGGATATAGGTATCGATCGGATTCACGGCCGCCGCGGCGATTTTCACCAGGACTTCACCCGCCGCGGGAGAGGGCGTGGGTTGTTCACCGAATTGAATGACCGTCGGAGCACCGGTTTGTTGAATGAAAGCAGCGCGCATCTGAGTAGAATCCTGAGTGGTATTTCGGTGTAGAAGAGTCCGCCGCCAGCTACCAATCGCAGCCGTTCCGACAAGGGATTTCCCGCTGCGAACGGTATTTGCACCCGATGTTGGCGGTCGCGGCGCCGGCAAAGGTTACTTAGCTTCGCTGGTTGCGTGAGCCGCCGTTTCGAGGGTGAGTTCACTCTAATAAATCACCTGATTCGCGGATAGACTTGCTGTAGAAAACGGCGTAAAATCAGCGTGATCAGGTGTTGGCGTAGTTCGCATTTCGCAAGTCCATCGCCCCCGCTCGGTCCAGTGGATGTGTGTGGCTTGTCTTTCGTGGTGAAAGTGGAGAGATCAATGTATCAACACGGCAATGACAAACGGACGGTATGGTTGGCCATTGGATTGGTGGCGGGTTTGGGGATTGCGACTCTCTGGCCGCACGAACAAGCCAAGGCGGTCTCCACGGACCGCGACGCCCAGTTCGCCATGACGACCTGTCAGGTGGGAGCGATCGACACCCTGGAAGGGATCTTCGTCCTCGACTTTCTGACGGGAAGTTTGAAGGGGGCTGTGCTGAATCGGACGAACAATTCGTTCACCAATTTTTTCTTCCGCGATCTGCCCCAAGATTTCGGAATCGATCCCAAGAAAGAAGCTCACTACTGCATCGTAACGGGCTTAGCTCAGTTGGCGTCTAGCGGCAATGTTCCTCCCGCTTCCAGCGTGTTGTATGTGGGAGAGTTGACGACCGGAAAAATCATTTGTTACGGCTTCGCCTTCCGCGAATCGGCAACACCGATGGCACCGCGGGCCTTGATTCCCGTAGCCCGGTTCCCATTCCGCGAACCCGATCCCGCTGGCTAATCTGCAGTGGACGCTGGGAATCCCGCGATCAAGTAAAAGGGGAGTGGCTTACGGCTGCTCCCCTTTTTTATTTGGTGTGCGGTTCAGTGATCCTGAGGCCTTTGGAGTAATGCCACAACGGATTTCGGGAGGGTGAGGCTCCTGCCGAACCGCTTGGTGTTTCGAGCTTCAGTAGACTAAGCGGTTCGGCAGGAGCCTCACCCTTCTAATGATTCGAATCATTGTTCAAGGGTAACGTCCTGAATCTGCTACTCACGTTTCGAAATCTTCTGGCCCAGATCATCGAGCTTCTTGCCCGCTTGATGAATGGCATGCATTCCCAGCTTCAACACCACGCGGCCGGCGTTGCGTGATTGATCCCACAGCTGGCTCCAGTAGGCGTCGTCACGATGTTCGCGCATGCTTCGCAGATAGCGGCTGCGTTGTGCCTCGGGCAGCGATTCGACGATCGAAGGCACCAAGGCTTCATCGACGTTATAGGTCCGATCGGCAGCCAGGCAGACGGGAATGACCTGTTCCACCGGGATCTGCAGATCTTCCGCAACGGCGTCGACAGCCTCGCGGATTTGCTGAGCCTTGGGATTTTGCGGACGTTCAATGTCGTACGGCGGGGACCATTCGCGAAAGGGACGCAATTGGTCGATGTGGGTCAGCACGACCAGGAATGCCGGGAAGGACTTGTCGGGGTCGTCTTGAAAGATCTGCCGCACTTCAGCCAAGAGCCGACGATCGGGTTCTCTCGCCGCAGTCTGAGCCGAACAAACCAACAGAATGACGTCACATTTCAAGATCTGATCGCGTGCCGCAACGAGGGCTTTGCCCGCCGATTCCACATCGGCATAGCCGGCTGAATCGAAGATCAACGCGCGTTGCAGTCCGTCGCGTTCGAGTAAATGGGGTTCGATGCCGATCGTACAGGGAACGACATCCACCGCAGAACGAGTCTCCCCAAACAGGGCGTTGATCAGGCTCGATTTGCCCGCCTTCACCTGACCAATCACGAGCATTCGCAGGGGATCTTCGTCGAGTGCCGTCTGACGTTGCTCGACTTGCTCCAGGATCTTTTTGGTGGCTGACGTCGGCTGACGGAAGTGGACGCCGTCAAGAACGAGTTGGCCGCTATAAAGTTGAATGGCGTAGTAGCCAGCTCTGCGGACGGCAAACTGCACGGCCCACTGCTTGGTCTCACGTGTCGACGCATTAATGGCTTTGCCTTGCAGGTAGCCTGCCATTTCACGAGCCAGAGCCGCCGCGGGGTTTACTGCCAGGTAGGCGATCCGATAGATGCGGTTAAGCGTCGGAAACCATTCAGACAACCGCTGCAACCGGACCGCATCGTTGAGTGTCAGGATGTGTGAACCGGGGACGTGAGTGGAAAACGCTTCTCGCAAATCGATCGAGACCAACTCCACGACCTTCAACACATGCGGGATGGGGGTCTCCAGCACCGGGTTGTCTGAGTCGGGGAAATAGCGTTTGGCGACCAGCTGCAACACCTCATGCAGCAACTTCCAGAGTGCCGCGGGATCATCCAATGGGATGGTTTCGGCGTCGACTTTGGCGGCCAGCGCTTCCACATCTTGCCAAGCCTGGGTGCCTCGCGGGGGCCAATTGGGATCGGGATCGACCGACAGTTTTTCCAGCGGACGGGTACAACGCTTTTGGACGATCCGCAGCAGAGGCCAGCTGGCGGCTGTGACCACCAATGTTAGCCCGGCAAAGTAGATGGTCCAATGGTGTTCCCACAGCCACAACGACCCTGCCATGCCTAACAGCACAAAGGGCAGCGACAGCCAGGCCAACAACAAGATCCACTGCGTTTTAATCGACATGGCGGAGAGTGGTTGGCTTTCGACAGATAACTAAGAGGCCCAAACAGTACCTCTATCATTCAACGAACGGTCGAATGATAAAGGAAATTGCCACCACGAATGACACCAATAACACGAATAAATCCATCACGGGGAGGTCTGTTTCCGAGTCAACCCGCAGCCGATTTCCCCAAACTGCTTGTGCCTGTTCTTCATTCGTGCAATTCGTGGTGAAGTGTTTCTTTGGATTGCTCCAGCTTTGTCTGACTGTTTGCAATCTCTAAGTTTTGTCCAAGCAAGACTGGGATCGCAAACGGCGAGAACCCGCACCTGGATCAGGCGAATTTCGTGTTTTTCACATTAATGACCGTCCGGGGCGGACTTCGCTTGCCGCATTTTTTCGAAATAGTCTTTCAGCTTGGATTGTCCCTCAGCCAGTCGGTCGGCGTAAATTCGCTGGAATTCTGCGCGATCAGGAACGCTTCCTTGCTGTACTCGAGCGAAGTAATAACACAGAGTAATCCCCAAGGCGTAGGTCGTCGCTCCTGAGTAAACCGCATTCAAGGTGCTCCCCAGCACCGGAATGAATTTCAACAGTCCGCGGCCACCCAGACGTCCCAAGTATCCTATGCCCAGTGCGCTTAAGATTTCTCCGAGTCGCTGCGAGTTCAATTCCTGATGATAAATCGAAGCGATCGTATGGCACATCTTGGCTTGAATGCCGATCACGAGCGGCAGATCAACCATTGGCACGGGAATCCCGGCAGCGGCACCGGCGGCGGCTGAATAGGACAAAATATGCGGCATGGCCGTTCGAAAATGCAGATCGCGGAGATGGCCGCGAGCATCGTCGAGTTCTGTCATCATCCCGCGCAAACCCAGCGGCACTAGTTCTTCGATTGCGGTCCACAACGCCGGCAAGCCGTAGTCCGCGGGAGCGTAGCCGTCTTCGGGAAGAGTCAGATCCACGGCGACGTACCGGGCATCAATGCCTTGTTCTTTTAAAGTCTCCCGTTGCTTTAACAAGGATCGGGTGAGATTGGTGGGAATGTGCGGGGGGAGTGGCTTTTCATTATAAGGGTAGGGCTGATCATGCTGCCGATCGGGTGAATCGTAGCCCTCATGGAGACAGGTCTGAACCACGAGCACCGGCCATTGCGGATGCGTGCGGAGAATGTCGCGCAGGGCTTTCAGGACCGATTCCTGAGCGTGGTCCATCGCTTTCATGACCACGATCAGCAAATGCGCCTGGTTTTGAAACAGCCGCAGGTCCTCGGTCGGATCGTAGTTGACCTCACCTAGGCCGCGTGTGTCTAGAAATCGCAATAGGCATTCTTCGTCATTCGGGAATGCATATTCTTGTGCGGTTTTGGTGCAGGGGCGGATCCCATTGCCAATTTCTCCGCGTGTATTGCCGGTCAGCGCATGAATGATCGACGTCTTTCCCGACTGCGCTTTTCCCAGCAGCCAGAACACGGGGACCGGTAATCGGCTTCGAATGTCTCGCAACGTTTCTTGCAGTTGCTGATCGCTCACTTGAGGCGCAGCAAAACGTTGCCAGAATCGGTTCAGTAGATTATTGACGACTGCCATGTATTTAGTTCCGCCATGGCCCACGCATGGAGAGATAGATCAGTTGCTGCCCCGGAGCCACCTGCTCGGATGGTACCCTCCGCCATTATACTCGGGACTAAATGACGTGGGCCTGATTTCACGCAATCGAAACCAATCCGGTCAGAATATCGGGTCGCTGGGAGGGTGAGGCTCCTGCCGAACCGCTAAGTTCATCAAATTTGAGTAGACCAAGCG
>JAZKFE010000175.1:0-4833 GCA_040386595.1 Planctomycetota bacterium
AGACCCGAGTCGGGGGCGAATGCCCTCCACGCGGATGCTCCTGTGGGGCGAGTGAGTTGAGCGTTGCTCGTCGGTAACGTACAACTATGTCTGCGAAACCTGTTGAATAAATCGAACCTGCCTGACTTCTGCACGCCTCGCGCTCGCTGATGAACCCGCTCAAGATGTTGCGAAATGCATAGAATTCCAGTCAGTCTGCGTCAGTCCGTTTCCGATTCACAGTAGTTCCCTGATCGCCGAATCTTCTTAACGTTGGGCTCGCGTCTCGCCCACGGATCCGGCCACTGAGTGCTGCATTTGCTTTCCGTTTCGGTTTTGTTTGAGGATCCGTTCGTTATGGCCGTGTTACTGCAGATTAAAAGTGCATTCAAAAGTTATGGCGAACAGGTGCTGTTGGACGATGCGGATGCGACCATTTCCGACAATGTGAAGCTGGGATTCGTCGGCCGCAACGGAGCCGGCAAGAGTACTCTGCTGCGAATTCTCCTCGGTGAGGAAGAGCTGGACCACGGCGAAATTATTCGCCACCCCAACCTGCGGCTGGGCCACTTGCGGCAGCACGACTTGTTCCTGCCCGGTGAGACAGCTCAGGAATTCCTGATGCGTGACAGCGGCCAGCCCGACTGGAAATGTGGCGAAGTTGCCGGTCAGTTTGAGCTGAAGGGGGCCTATTTGGATGGCCCTATCGCCAAGTTGTCGGGTGGCTGGCAAACCCGCGTGAAGCTGGCGGCGTTGTTGCTGCACGAACCCAATCTGTTGTTCCTTGACGAACCGACGAACTTCCTCGACTTGCGCACGCAGATTCTGCTCGAGCATTTTCTGAAGGGCTACGACCAAGCCTGCTTGATTGTGTCCCACGACCGGGCCTTCCTGGGCGCGACATGCGACCATACGCTCGATCTGACGCGTGGCAAGTTGACGATGTATCCGGGCAAGATTGATGCCTACCTGGAGTACGAGCGCGAGCAGCGTGAGCATGACCGGCGGATTAACGCCGCGACTCTGGCCAAACGCCGCCATCTGGAAGAGTTCATCGCGAAGAACAAAGCGCGAGCCAGTACGGCGACACGGGCCAAGTCCAAGAGCAAACAGCTTGAGAAAATGGAGCTGATTGAGATTGGGGCCGATGAACCGACGGCTTGCATTCGGGCTCCTCAGGTTGACCCGCGTCAGGGGCCGGCATTGCGTTGCAAAGAATTGGCGATCGGTTATCCCGAACGTCAGATTGCCGATCAGATCAATCTGGAAATCGATCATGGTCAGCGTGCCGCGATCGTCGGTGACAACGGCCAGGGCAAAACGACCTTCCTGCGGACCGTCGTCGAATCCTTGAAACCGTTGAAGGGTGACGTTCGCTGGGGCTACGGCTGCGAAGTCGGAATCTATGCCCAGCACGTTTACACCAGTCTGCCGGATAAGCAAACGGTCCTGGAATACCTGGAAACGAGTGCCGCCCGCGGGACCAAGGATCAGACGATTCTGAATATCGCCGGAGCCATGTTGTTCCGTGGCGAAGCCATCAAGAAGCCGATCTCGGTGTTGTCTGGTGGTGAGCGTGCCCGTTTGTGTATGGCCGGTCTGCTGCTGAGTAATTACAACATTCTGGTGCTCGACGAACCGGGTAACCACTTGGACGTCGACACGGTCGAAGCGTTGGCTCAGGCCTTGGTGGACTACAAGGGAACCGTGATTTTCACGAGCCATGATCGGCATTTCATGAAGCGGGTCGCGACCTGCATCATTGAAGTTCGCGATGGCCACGTGACCAATTACGCGGGCCAGTACGAAGCGTATCTGTATTCGGTCAACAAAGAGATCGAAGACGGCGAGCGTGAACTGGCGACGAAAATGGCGAAAGCTCCGCCCACGGTGTCGAAAGCTCCTAAAGCCGCACCCGCCGCAGCCAAGCGGAGCGAACGCGAGATTCGCAAAGAAATCTCCACATTGGAAAAGACGATCGCTCGTTTGGACGCTCAAAAGCGTCAAATCAACGAGGTCTTGATGAACACCGCCGACGCGAAGGACGCCATGCGTCTGCACAACGAAGTCGCCGCCGTCATCAAGCAACTGGAAGAAGCCGAAGAACGCTGGTGTGCCCTGTCGGAAGAAGAGTTCGAAGGCATGTAAGCGTGTTCGGGGTGATTGAATCAGTTTTTGTGAGCCACGAAAGAACACAGAAACACACGGAATGGGTCAGCGTTTGTCGATGCTTTCGACAACGCTGAGCCCGTCCCATTGTGTTTTGTGGACAACGGTTTGGAACGCGGCTGTGTGTTGTCTTGTTCCGGGCTCAAACCGTGTTGGTCTGTGGCTAAAAAACTCTTTCTGAATCATTGCCGGTAGGCTGTTCCATCTCACCACACTCTGTGGTCTTGGTCTCTTTCTGGTGCAATCCGAATCGTTGTGATTGGAACGCAGTAAGGCAGATCTGCGCACAATCTCGGTCCGGTCTCGCGACTGCGCGGAAATATTTCGCTATGCTGTAGTTCGGGCAACGAGAGCACATTCGCTGGTCTCGGTTTCTCCAATTCCAATTGATGACTCGCGTCACCGACGAACTGCCTAAAAAAACACGGCTACTGAACAGAGTGGGCCGTGACCCGCGAAAGGCTTGCATGGCTGACCTTTTTCAAGGTGAATCCACTCGCTATCGAACATCGTCTTCGATTCCTCGGCTGATGCGTTTGACGCTGAAGGAAATGCGAGAAACGCTGCGTGATCGCCGCACGATCATGACGTTGTTGCTGATGCCAGTGTTGTTGTATCCACTACTCACTCTCGCGTTTCAGCGTTTCGTCCTCAGCTCCGCCGCCAACTTAAAAGTCGAGTATGTGCTCGGTTTTGATTCGGAAGAGACGAGTGCGGTGGTCGGCCAGTGCCTGCGCTGGACCGAAGGGGAGCGACAAAATACTCGGCAGCCGGAAGCGAGTTCGGATATCACCGATGCGTTTCAGAAGCCGCACGGCAAGCCTCCCGCACCGCAGCTGAAATATGTGATTACGCCGCATGTCGAGCGTGAAGTACACGAATACCACATCGATGTGGGGCTTCGCCTGAAACCTCGTACCATGCCGCAATTGAATCCGAACGGAGACATCGCGGTCGATTTGGAACTGATCTATCTCCCAGGGAATAAGCTAGGTGAGCGGGCTCGGGACCATCTGGAATCACTGCTGGGGGATGCCAGCAAATCGCTGCTGCGTTACCGGCTGCAAGTGTTAGGCCTCACTCAGCGGTCGGATCCGGTGCTCACATCCAGCGTGCCGTTGCGCGATCCGGAAGAAATGCACAATCAGATGCTGTCGGCCATCATTCCGGTCGTGTTGATCCTGATGACAATTACCGGAGCCGTGTATCCGGCCATTGATCTGACGGCCGGCGAACGTGAACGGGGCACGTTGGAGATGCTCGTCGCGGCTCCCGTTCCGCGTCTGAGTTTATTATTCGCCAAATATGTTGCCGTTTTGAGTGTGGCGTTCCTGACTGCGGCCATCAATCTGGGCGCGATGACGGTCACGCTGATGGTCAGCGGTATGGGGGCGATGCTGTTTGGCGACCATGGTTTGTCGTTTGGCACCGTGCTGCAGGTGTTTGCCTTACTGATTCTCTTCGCCGCGTTCTTCTCCGCAGTGCTGCTGACCGTTACCAGTTTTGCACGTAGTTTTAAGGAAGCTCAGGCCTACCTGATTCCGCTGCTGCTGGTCTCTCTAGGGCCTGGGCTGACTGGATTGCTGCCAGGGATTAAGCTGGCGGGAGCACTGCAGGTGGCTCCCCTCGTGAATGTCGTCTTACTCGCGCGTGATCTGCTGCAAGGACAAGCGAGCGTGATTTCCGCCGCATTAGTCGTCGGCTCGACGTTGCTCTACGCCGCCGCGGCATTGGGGGTCGCCGCTCGCGTCTTCGGCGCGCATGCCATTTTATATGAATCACAGACGGCATGGTCGGACCTGTTTCGGCGTCCGACAGAACTTCAGCCGGCTCCTCAAGTGGCGTCGGCCATGCTGTGTCTGGCGTTGTTGTTCCCCATTTGTTTCCTGCTGAAGGGGATACTGGGACAACTCGCCGGTGAGAGCATTGAACTGCAACTTCTGCTGACGAGTTTCAGTACGTTTGCGGCCTTCATGATCCTGCCCTGGTGGGCGGCGAGATCGGGGAATGTTCCCATTTCCTTGGCATTTGCCCTGCGAAAGGCCAAGGCGTTTGCTCTATTGGGAGGAATCCTGTGCGGACTGTCGTTGTGGCCGTTTGCGCATGAATTGATTCTGGCCCTCAATGACCTGGGGCTGGTGACGATTGATGAAACGCAATTCAAAATGGCTCAGCAATTGATCGAACGTTGTCGGCAAGCCCCGTTGGTTTTGGTCCTGCTGACATTTGCTGTGCTCCCTGGGTTGTGCGAGGAATTCTGTTTTCGCGGCTATGTCTTCCGCAGCCTGGAGACGCGTCTGACCGGTTGGCAAACCGTATTGGCGACCGGGGCTATTTTTGGTCTGTTCCATCTGGTCGCGGTTGATCATCTGGCTCTGGAGCGTTTAGCCCCGACAACATTCCTGGGATGCATCCTCGGTTGGATTCGCTGGCGCACGAACAGCCTGTGGCCGGGCATGTGCCTGCATATCACGCACAATGGATTGCTGGCGTGCCTCTTCTACTATGAAAAAACGCTCAAAGCACAGGGCTGGGATACCGAGTCGCAACGGCATTTGCCTTGGACTTGGCTACTGGGAGCAGTCGTCGTCTCCGGGATCGGATTAGGACTGATTGCCTGGGCGGGAGCTGCCAGAAAGCGAATTCCCGCCGCGGTGTGAAGTAGCTCGAATCATTGGGAGGGTG
>JAZKFE010000176.1:0-840 GCA_040386595.1 Planctomycetota bacterium
TTATCGACCGAGTCGAGATACTTCTCTTCGACCAGGATTTTCTTGCCCGCCATCTGACTGAAATCGACCTTCGCCAGAGATTGGTCCACGGCGTTGGAAATCAACAGTTGTTCCGTGCCCGTGCGCGCGGTATTGGACGTTTTTGTCGACGTACAACCAATGAGAACCAAAAGTAGCGACGCGCAAAGAAAACGGATGGCCAGCATGGGCATCCTCCAGGAAAGCAAGATGGAGTGGGTGGGCGGGATGTGGGCGGACAAATGGCGGCAGGAAGGAAGAGATGAGGGCGGGGTGATACGGGAATTCGGGAATCAGGTCAATCCCGAATTCGAGGTGTCACGTCGACTTCCCCCTCGGCGCTCGCTCAATCAGAAGAATTGCACCACGGAGTCACGGAGAGTTCATATGAATACGAAGAAGAGTTTTTAGACACGGATCAAACACGGATTGGGTCAGCATTTGCTGAAATTGTCCGGCGATGACAACTAGTCCTAAACGCCTAGGTTGGCGCCATAAAACAACACAAACAAAGGATGATCTATTCCGTGTTCAATCTGTGTTAATCCGTGGCTAAAACTCCTTCTTCGTCGTTTTCGTTCTCACTGCTCTCCGTGACTCCGTGGTGCAATTCTTCTGATACGAAAACGTGAGAGCCTCAATGGTTCAGAATGAACTCGTTCGAATTCAGCAGTGCCCAGTAGATGTCTTGATAAGCCGTTTCCGGGGTCGCGTTCTTGACGTGGGCTGCAGACGCTTTCAGCAACTTCTTGACGGCCGCCAGCTCTTTGGCCGTGGCGGGACGCGACAGAGCCGACTCGAATAACGATTGAATTCGTTCGG
>JAZKFE010000176.1:850-2111 GCA_040386595.1 Planctomycetota bacterium
CGCGAAGTCAGCAATTTATGCAGCCAAGTGCCGGTCTGCATGCTGATGGCATCGCGCACCAATTCCCCGTTCATCATCAGCAACGACTGCGTGATCGACCCGTTCAAGGTGGAGGTCTCGTCATTCTCTTCGGTATCAAATGACACCACAAACTGCCGCAGCCATTGGTCGCGAGTCTTGTCCGATTGATCAAGTGTCGGCCCCCCCGCAAGCTGCCCTTGCGTGGCGACGACCAGCGAGTCGTACAATTGCTCGGGACTCATTGGCTTCACGTACATCCGGCTGAAGATCGCCGTTTCGCCCGCTTCGGGATTGTCCTTGGAATTGCCGTCGGAGAAACGGCTGGTCAGCTGATAACTCTCACTGTTGCATACCCAGCGGATCAATTGCTTGACATCGTAGCCGCTCTGCACAAACTCTTCGGACAGACGATCCAGCAGCGCCGGATAAGAAGGAGGGGCATGCTTCCCCATGTCGTCCACAATCGGAGTGAACGATCGGCCGTGGAACTGGTTCCAGATGCGATTCACAAACGCCGGAGCCAGACTGGTTTTTTCTCCCTGAGTCATCAACCGCGCCAACTCGCGACGCCGGCCCGTTTTCTCACCCGGATCAATGCGTGTCCCTCCAAATTCAGGGTAGGCGACTTTCATCAACCCGTTCCGAGTTTCGAAGTACACTGGGCCTTCAGAATCCTTCGTCGCCAGTTCAATCCCAGCGACTTTCATCTTGCCGGTCTTGGGATCGTACTTCTCATTGCGGACCACAACCGCTTGCTGGAAAAAGCTGTTAAAGGCCCAGAACTGTTCCTGTTTTGAACCGTCATCGAACGGGTGATTGTGACATTGAACACACTGCAACTGGGTCCCCAAAAACAGCCGTGACGTGATGCCGGTCGCCGGGATGGCTCCATTATTCAGATGAGCCACCAGGAAATTGACCGCGCCGTTCTGATCGGTCCGGCCTTCAGCTGTGACGAGGTCATAAACGACTTCCTGCCACGGACGATTCCGCTGAAAATTCTCCCGCAGGAATTTGGCCAGAGCCGGACGATTCACTTCGGCCCGCGAAGCCCGCCCCACCAACAGATCCATCCAGACGGTCGAAAAGTGACGCGCAAACTCCGGACTATCCAGCAGGCGATCCACTTCCACAGCCCGCTTCGTGTGGCTGCGATCGGCGAGGAATTTTTCGACCTCGTGCACCGCAGGGATATGCCCCACCAGATCCAGATGCAGGCGTCGCAGCCATTCGGCATCAT
>JAZKFE010000176.1:2121-13452 GCA_040386595.1 Planctomycetota bacterium
CCTACGTCGGCATCATCGGCACGAGGCGAAGGGGTCACCCCGTTCTGCTTCCAACCGGTCTGTAACTGTTCGTTGATGAAAGCCAGCACGGTCGCCGACGAGGCCACGCCAGACCCGGCCGTATTGCTCCGCACGGGGACAAACGGCTTCTTTTCTGGGGGCGTCGCTGCGATCGCCGAGGCGTCGTCTAACGGCACCGCTGACGGATCTACTTGCGGCATCGGGCCGGCCGGCGGCGACTGCGATGCGAGTCGCACATCATCTTGGCTGAACTTGTGAGGCCCGGCCTGCGCTACGTCCCCCGGCTCCGTGACTTCCGGAGTAATGGCAGGATGATTCAGCGCCGGTGTCGAAACGTCTGGCTGTGGTACGTTGTGAGCCGCCACGGCCGGCCCTTGAGCCGTGCTGTTGCCGATCCAGATCCCCACCGCCAAGATCAATCCCGCCGCCACCGAAACACAGACTCGTTGCACCCAAGGCGTGCGGACCGGACTTCGCGCGGGGCGACTTTCATTGCTGGTCACCAACGGCTGCGGCTGGGCCAGTCGCATGATGGTGGCGTCGACGAGGGCACTCACAGCATCGTCTTCAGGGTGCGCGGCCAGCGCGGTATCCCAATACAACGCTCCGTGCAGGTCGATGTACTGCAAGTAGTACGCCCGGGCCTCGGCACTGGCCAGCAGCAGTTGCTGCAGCCGCGCCTGCTCCGCATCCGAAAGCCGGTCTTCACAGACCCCGTCCAGAAGCAGCTGCAGTTCATTCAGAAGCGTGGGTGATAAGCTCATCCTCGAACCTCAGCAGCCAAACGGCGATTGATGCATTCCAGCAAGGTTTTACGAATCCGAGACAACGACTGATAAATCGAATTGATCGGACGTCCCAATTGATCCGCAATTCCCGGCCCTTCCCCATCAGGGCTATAACGCGTCTGAATGAGAGCTCGGTCGGTGTCTCGCAACTTCAGCAGGCATTCCGCCAAAGCCTGCCGGCGTCGATCCAGCAATTCCGCCTGCTGCAGCGATTCCGCCGCGATCATCTCCAGGAGATCAGGATTAAAGTGCAATTTGTCTCGCTGTTTGCGTTCTCGATATTTGAGAACCTCGTAGTAAGCAATCTGACTGGCCCAGGCCCGAAAGTTGGTACCGGGTTGAAACTGGTGCGACTTCGTCCAGACAATCAAATTCGTCTCTTGGAGAATCTCATCCGCATCCACCGGCCGCGGAACCAACGACAGAATATACAAAAACAGAGACCGCTGAGTCTTGGTAAACAACTGGATGAACTCCGCCGACGGCGGCTGATTCGCAGCCGGCCCATTCGCCTCAAGCGTGGAGTTTCCAGTGGTTGACATGGATTTCGCTGCTTATTAGCCCCAACGAGGCAAACTAGGTCAGCCCGGGGCAACGCCCTGGGTTTCAAGTTCATTGGACAATCGAAGCCCCAAAGGGGCGCGCTAGACTCAATCCCAAACGTAACGGTCATCAATACGCATCTTGTGTCGTTCGCACAACAAACGAAATTCTTCCTGAAAGGTCAATCGTTGATGGTGCTGCTCTTGGTTGTCGACGTACTCACGAACCTCTGGCACTTTGGACTCGCTGACTGAAAAGGCCCCATAGCCCCCTTGCCAGTAGAAATCTTGAAAATCCTGGCCCTTCGTTTTCAGCCACTTCGAACTCGCGGTCTTGAGCTCTTCAATCAACCCCATGATGGTGATCTTGCGAGACAAATTACACAGGATGTGGACATGGTCAGCGACACCACCAATCGTAATCCCCGGACAATCAATCGTCGCCAAAATCTGAGCTAAATACTTATGAAGTTCGCTTCGTATGCCTTCATCTACCAGCCATGTTCTGCGATGTTTTGTCGAAAAGACAATGTGAACCACGACATGAGCCAGAGATTGTGGCATTGGCCCCGTCTCCAGGAATTTATCTATTTCAGGATCACACCCGTGATTCGATTTTCTGTCCCGAAGACAGGCGGACCTAGCGCGCCCCGTTGGGGCTTAGGACGTTGGGTTTGATCCCGATTCCCAGGGCGTTGCCCTGGGCTGACCTAGTTCGCCCCTTTGGGGCTTAAAAACACACTTACCTGATCACATCACACTACGCTTCCCAGAAACAAACAGAGGGGGCAATTTGCCCCCTCTGCTGACTCGGAACGAGTTTTACGCAATGGCGGCTTAGCCAATCAGTTGCTTGATCGGATTTCCGCTGTTGGCGATCTTAATCGGGCGACCGTTCTTCGACGTGTAAACGGTGTCCAACGGGATGCCCAGAGCGTGTGCGACGGTGGCCCAAATGTCGCCGGGCAGGTAAGCCTGACCTTCGACACTCAAACCGTCCTTGTCGGTCGCGCCCACAGCCTGACCGTTCTTCAAACCACCACCGCCGAGCATCACCGACCAGCTGGCGGCCCAGTGATCGCGACCCACGTCCTGGTTAATCCGCGGCGTACGGGCGAACTCGCCCATCCACACGATCACGACGTCGTCGATCATGCCACGATCGGTCAAATCCTTGGTCAAACCGGCAATCCCCTTGTCGAGCACCGGCAGACGCTGATTGGACAACGTATCGAAGACGTTGGCGTGCAAGTCCCAGCCACCGAGGTTCACTTCGATGAAAGGCACACCTGTCTCGACCAGGCGACGAGCCATCAAGCAACCCTTGCCGAACGCATTGTTGCCGTACATCTCGAGCATCTTGGGATCTTCTTTGTCGACCTTGAAGGCTTCCATTTGCTTGGAAGTCATCAAGTTCAACGCTCGCTTGTAGATGTCCTTGTGTGACTGCGGAGCTTCACCACGCTTTGAGCCGATGAAGCCGCCTTCAATCACGTCCAACATCTGGAAGCGATTCGTCAGACGATGCGCATCGAGTCCGTCGGTGCCGGCGTTCAGAATGTTCCCATTGCTGCCCACGGTGAACGGAGCGTTGGTCATCCCCAGGAAGCCGGGGCTCTCGCTGCCGCCATCGATCGAGACGAACGACGGGATTTCCAAGTCAGAGCGTTTGCCGCCCAATTCGTGGCTGACCACCGAACCGAAGGTCGGATGGACTACGGTGGGATTCGGTACGAAGGCGGTGTGCATGAAGTACCGGCCACGGCCGTGATCCGCTTCACGGGTGCTCATCGAACGCACCAGCGACAGATTCTTGAATTGCTTGGCCGTCTCGGGCAGGTGCTCGCTGATCTCGACGCCCGCCGCAGCGGTCTTAATCGGCTTGAACTCGCCACCGTTCTTGGAACCGGGTTTCAAGTCCCACAGATCGATCGTGGGGGGCCCACCACCCATCCACAACAAGATACAGGCTTTTTGCTTCTTCTTGACTTCCGCGGCATTGGCCTGCAGGTGCGACAGAAACTGCATACCGGGGATCATGGCAACACTCGTCGCCATGTGCTGCATGAAATGCCGCCGGGACATGTCCGAAGGAATCATTAAACTCATCGTCTGGTCCTTGATGGATTTAGTTGTCTATGTGTTGCGTGTCTGGATTATTGGCGACGCTGCTGATCAACATCAGCCTGGCGTATCAACAAGGGGTAATTCTCTACGCGGCCTAACCGAGACTATTGCCTAAACAGGACTCGCGCGAGTAAGACGTCTCATATTTGACCGCGTCAGGTAGATCGAAGTTCCGCAGTTCATGACTGTTGCGGAACACGGCCACTGACCGCTGCTAATGGTTAAAAATGAACTCGTTGGAGTTCAACAATGCCCAAAACAGGTCCTGATAGCCTTCGATCGGCGTCTTGGCACGCTTAATCAAAGTCTTGGCGGCGACGATCTCTTTACCCGTCGGTTGCCGTGACAACGCCGACATGTAGAGTTCTCGCAGCTTGGTCTGTTCGTTCCCCTTGTCGGCGAGAACGGTGTTCAAATAACTGCCCTTGCTGGCACTGATGGCGTTCTGCACGAGTTCGCCGTTCATCATCATCAAGGCTTGAGGAATCGTTCCGTTGAACGTCGTCGATTCGTCGTTTTCATCCGTTCCGAAGGCGACCACGAACTGCCGCATCCACATCCGACGCTGTTGTTCGGCCTGCTCCCAGTTGGACCGGCCCGACTTGTGAGCGTTGGTGGCGATGATCAACGAGTCATACAACTGCTCGGCCGTCAGCGACTTCACATACATGTGCGTGAACTTCGGCCGTTCGCCGTTGGCAGGATTATCGATCTCGTTCTTCGGCGTCATCTTGCTGGACAAGTTGTAAGCTTCGCTATTGCAGATCCAACGCATCAGTTGCTTGAGGTCATACTTCGCTTTCACGAAGTCGGTCCCCAGCTTTTCCAGCAATTCGGGGTGCGATGCCAGGTTGTGTGGGCCCATGTCATCGACTGGCTTCGTGAAGCCATAACCGAAGAAATGCCCCCACATCCGATTGACCATGGCGTCAGCGACCTGGGTCTTCTCCCCCGTGATGATCAGCTTGGCGAATTCTTTGCGGCGATTGGTCTCGGCACCGGGATCAATCTCGTGCTCTTCGTAGCGGGGATAGGCGACCTTCATCAGGCCGTTGCGCGGTTCAAAGTACACTGGACCGTCAAACGGTTGGTGCACCAGTTCCGCATAGTCAAACACCATCCGGCCGGTCTTCTCATCGTACTTCTGCACGATGTTCTCGCGGCACTGCTTGAAAATGCTGTTGTATTCCCAGAACTGATTTTGCTTCCAGTCGTTGAACGGGTGGTTGTGGCATTGAGTGCATTGCACCTGCAGCCCCAGGAACAACTTCGCTGTAATGGCAGTCGCCGGAACCTGGCCATCGTTCAAATGTGCCATCAAGAAGTTGACGGCACCATTCTCTTGAAAATTCCCTTCCGCAGAAATCAGATCCGAAACCACTTGGTCCCAGGGACGATTCTTGGCGAACGCTTCCCGCATGAATTTCTGCAAGGCTGCCCGACGTTCGGGCCCACCCATATTCGCATTGCCATCGACTCGGCCGATCAGCAGATTGGTCCAAGTCGTGGTCCAACTGCGGACGTACGCCGGATCATCCAACAGCTGGTCGATCATCAAGGCGCGTTTGGATTTGTCCTTGCTGGCAACGAACGCGTCGACCGCTTCGACCGGTGGAACGTGCCCGACAATGTCCAGATAGACGCGACGCAACCATTCCCCGTCTTCCGCGACGACGGACGGCTCCAAGTTATTTTCAGTCCACCCCAGGCGAACTTTTTCATTGATGAACGCGACCGTCTCGGCGATCGAACCCGACGCACCCGTCGAATAAACTTCCTTCAACTGAATCGGCTTCGCCGCCGGAGCCGCTTCTTTTTCGCCATCCGCTTTCGCGGCGTCCCCTTTTTTGGCGGCCGGTTTTTGGTCTTCTTTACCAACGACGGCAGCGTCAGACGCGGTTTTCTTCCCGGCCGGAGCTTTCTTGGCGGCAGCTTCGGCCGACCAACTCCCGGTCACCCAGGCGACTCCCCAAGTCACAACGCAAATCGCGAAAGTGCCCATCCAGCGCCGAGCGTGACTCTGTTGAATCACTGTAACCATTAGCGACATCTCCAGTTGTGTTGAACGACTAGTCCCGAATCTCAGCTCAGTAGCCGGATCGGCGACCATTTCTGGTCGGGTGCGATCACCAGTGACTGGCACTGAGCATGTACCGGTAGAGAATTACCCCGAAACCTGCCCGAAACCTCATCCAGAATTTGTTCTGGATGAGCGATTTTCGGGAAGATCACGGGGATCACTTTAACGATTGCCACAGCGCGGAACTCTTCACAAGCCCGTTCTGGCAGTTTTACTTGCCCGAACCGGGAATCGGAATCACCGGTCCCGAATCGTTATCTGGGGCTTGTTGAGCGGCCGGTTGAACTCCGGACGGAGCTTCCTGCTCGGCGGGCTGGGGCTTCGGTTGGGGAACCGCCCCTCCCTTTTTGGGAATCGGCTGATAGCCGGATCCAGCTTCGGCCACTGCCGGCGGCACCACCGCAGGCGCCGGTTTAGGAACCGGCACGGCAGGTACAGCGGGCTCAGGTGTTGCAGGTGCGTCGGTCGCCGGTGCTGGCTGGGGTTGGGGAACCTCTAACCCCTTGGGAGCCGGCTTGCCCGGAGGTACCACGGGGGGCAGCCAGTTTCTGTCGTCTTTTAACATCTGCTCGACAGCTTCAGGAACCGGCGGGCGGTTATCTGCATTGTCGGCGGGTGGCTGCTGTTCTGGCGCGCCATCGGCCGCGTCTTCCAACCGTAGGAAAGCAACGATGTGCTCGGTGGAACCTTCCGCCCCAAACTGAGCTGCCGTTTCCAGCAACGTTCGGGCTCGAACATGATCGCCATTGATCATCAACAACGCACCCAGCAGGAACAGCCGGTCGGACGAACGAATATCCTGCCGCACCCACGCGGCGACCGCCTGTGGCAACGAGATCGCGGCGAGACGGTTCTCTTCACCGTAGATCTTTGTCGGGCTGTCGCCAGTCAACGGGTACTTGGGATCCAGGCGAATCCCGCGCTGGAACTCGGGGACGGCCAGTTCGAAGCGCTTCAAGGCCATCAAGGCATAGCCCATCCGGAACCGCGGAGCCGCCAGATCGGGTGCTGCCGCAGCAGCCTGCTTGTATCGAGAATACGCCTGCAAGTAGTTGTTTTGACGGAACCAGACATCCCCCTGCCCCTGCAAGTGCAGACTGCGCTGGCGCTGAGCCACCGTCGACGGCGGAACGGGCAGGAAATTATGGGGCCGAGCCATGACGGCCTCGGGAGGCACAGCGGGTCCTACGGGACCGCCGCCATTGGGCTGCGGAGCCATCGGTGCACCGAAACCCCGCGGTTGCGGACGCTGCAGGGGCTGCTGTTGCAGCTGATCGGGCTGCTGCCACGAGAACGTGGGAGCAGCACCAAATAACGGCTGCATTCCTTGGGGGCCTTGCGGTCCGATCTGCTGATACTGCTGCATCGGCACAAAACCAAATTGGTTTTGATACACACCCGCATATCCACCGTAGCCGGGGCCACCATAACCGTACCCGTAGCCATATCCTCCGAACGGCGCAAAACCGAAATCGACAAAAGGAGCACCACCCCCGTAGAAACCGCCGTCTCGGTGGAATCCACCCCAGCCCCCCGCCTGCACGTTGATATTCACTCCCGTGTTGGGATTAAACTGTGCGGGACCGCCGTACCACGGACGACCATACTGTCGTTCGTATTGGTAATGGGCCTGTGTCGGACCATAAAAACGGCCGGTCGGACTGACCACGCGGGGGTACGGACCTTGAGCGTGAGCGGGATTCGCAGCATCATCCATGACGATCGCGCTGAACCCAACAAACAAAACTAGCAAACATCGCGACATGCGACTATCTCCATCCAGAACAGCTCACTGAATCCATCTCAGGAAACCTGCTCGCGTGTATCCGAGGCCTACCCCGGAGCCAACCGCCGAAGCGGCTTCCGCTGGCTGGGAATATGCAACTTCGATTATGACCTCGCCAGAACACCGAGTCAAGAAGTGGCGATTTTACCGAGCGTACGGCAACCTTTAAAAACCCTCAAGCCGCAGCGACAAGGTAGGTCAAGCTGTGCCGAGGGTAGAACGGTTTAACCCAACTATTTTTGTCGAAAAAGCAGATGCTAGTTTTTTGTTCTCAGTTACCAGCCTTGGCAAATGTCTGTTCCCCGAAGGGGATACACAACATAGCCCAGGGTCGCCGAGTACTCGCGGCGCACCCTGGGTACCCGATCAAAATGGAGAAGAACCCTTTCAGGGTTGGGGGCTTGTAGGACTCTAAACCCAGGGTGCGCTCGGCATACCGAGCGACCCTGGGCTATGTTGTCCTTCCCTTTCAGGGAAGCTTTCTGCCAAGCCGGATTCACAGGCCAACCGCATCTTCACGAACAGCATCCCTGAACATTGCCGATGACTTTGAGATAAGGCGTTCTAGCCCAGACTCAGGAATCTGGGCTACCCATCAACTGCGTCGATGAACGGGCAATCGCTCACTTAAACCGCGATGGCTCTGCCGAAACCTACGACGCCCTCCGTCCATCAGCACGTCAGGCACAGCCGGACCTACGTAGCTACATGACAGAGAAATAGTTGTCACAGGCAAAGTCGAAGGCGCCGGGCGTGATTTTGCGGGGCAAACTTTTATAGAGGCAAAAGTTGCGGACTTGCAGCAACAAGTCGCGCGGCTGGCAGGCGCGGAATGGACGCTTCTTAGCCAGATAGTGCGTCGCAATCAAATAGTCCAAAGCCTCCAGTGATTCGCGATCGAGCTGAAAACCCTGCGACGGAGCGACCGCCGCAAACAGCCGGCGGAATTCGTCTTCTGTCGGATCGGCGACTTCAATCTTGTACGGAATACGCCGCAAAAAGGCACCGTCGACCAAATCCTTCGGCTCCAGGTTCGTCGAAAAGATGATCAGCTGATCGAACGGAACCTGGACCTTTTTCCCGCTGGGCAGGTTCAAGAAGTCATAACGCTTTTCAAGCGGCACGATCCACCGATTCAACAGTTCGGTGACCGGCATTCGCTGGCGGCCAAAGTCATCGATGACAAATGTGCCGCAGTTACTCTTCAGCTGCAATGGCGACTCACACACCTTCGTCTGCAGATTCTGTCGCACTTCCAGCTCAGACATCGTCAACTCACCACCCGCCACGATCGTCGGACGCTTAATCTGCACCCAACGTTGATCGATGTTCGAGTTATCCAACAGCCCGGCCGATTGTTCCTGCTTAATGACTTGATGCATCGAAGGATCAAACAGGCGGATGATATCGCCGTCGATCCCCAGGGCTTTCGGAATCCAGATCGTCGAACCGAAACAACTGGTGATGCGTTCGGCAATACTGGTCTTGCCATTACCCGGTTCACCGAACAGGAACATACCGCGACCGGAATTGATCGCCGGCCCCAAGCGGTCGAGCATCCGTTCGTTGATAATCAGGTCAGAAAATGCCCGCTGCAGGTCGTCTTCTGTGGCATGTTGCTTGGCGATGCTCTGAGCCGCCATCGCCTTCAAATAGTCCTTCAACGTGACCGTGGCCGCACCGAAATACGTGCATTCGGCGACATAGCGGCGAGCCCGATCGCGGCCGTTGTCGGTCAGTAAATATTCGTAGTCCCCCATCGCTGCGGAACTCTTGAAGACGACCAGCTGTTCGTACTTCAAAGATTTCAGGAGGGGTTCGACAAGCATGAATGACAGGCTGATTTGCGAGGCAATCGCCCGGCCAGTCGCCGAACCGCGCGACAGCAGGAACTTCAAAATGATCCGTTCCACATCCTCGAACGTCAGCCCGGCTGCCGCCAGAGATTCAGGGGCTTTGGGAAAAAAAGGCCCATCCGAGGGTTTTGCAGCCGCCCCCAGCAAACTATCCACTCGATTCAGCAACCCGCTGATCAAAGGGTTGTTGCGTGCCGACGCGGGTGGTTCGGAAGGCTCGGCCGCTGCCGGAGTCGAATCACCATCGGCTTCCGCCGGGACCTCGGCGTCATCAAGTTCCGCCGTGGCGAGATCTCCGCTCACCGAACCCGCTTTGAATAATGCGGCGGCGATGGAGGTGTCGTTCCCGACAGCGGTACGTAACGCAGCCTCACCGGAGCCGGCCCCCTTCGCCAGAGGCTGACCCGCATTCGCCGCACCGGGGGGCCGGGGACGGCCACCGCTACTCTGCAATTCCGCCAGGAATTCCAACGGAGACAGTTTTCCAGGAGCACTAGACATAGGGATTGAGCTTGGCTTCGACGCGTTCGTCGTCTTGTTTTTAATGAGTTTCGCCGCGTTCGGCCGCAAGAGAGCTGTTTCCAGCCAACCCTGTTGCACATTGCCCACACGGCGTCAAAAACCTACGTCACAGAACGCCAATCGTCAAAAAGCCGAGCCCCCCAAGAGGTCCGCGGTCCCGCCATAACATTCGCATCAACAGCGACTTGCATTAACTCGAGCAATACTTTCTCGTGTTAGACAATTCGCAGTCTGACGCCTCCCCGCCCCAAGTTATCGCCCATAGCGAAAAAGGAAGAATCTCGCGCCAAGGCGCGAAGGCGCAACGTTGAAGAACGCTCCGTAACGTCAGAACGCCTCAATCTTCACAATTATTGGCGGAGTTCTCTACACTCTTATAAAGACGACTGGCATCCTGATGGCCCCTTTTTCGATGAAGGTATTCCCCCACATGATTGACAAACTGCTGCAAAACTTGGCTGTCTGGGCCGGTCTGTTCCTGCTGGCGGCGGCTGTTCAGGCACAAGAGACGCCCCCCAAGGCGATTGTTCCGACACAGACCGTTTCGTTGCTGGGCGGCCAAGATTTGTCGAACTGGTACAGCTGGCTGACCGACGGCGGGCACGAGGATCCGCGCCACGTCTTTACCGTTCAAGAAGACAAAACGTTGCGGATCTCCGGCGATGGTTACGGCGGCTTGATCACTTGTCAGGAATACGCCAACTACCATTTGGTGATGGAATATCGCTGGGGAACCCTCACTTGGGCACCGCGAACAGACAAAGCCCGTGACGGCGGCGTGCTGCTCCATTGCCAGGGACCCGACGGCAATTTCGGCGGCGGGAATGGCAAGCCGGGGCCGTGGATGACCTCTGTCGAATGCCAGATCATCGAAGGGGGAGTCGGCGACATCCTCGTGCTCCAAGGGAAGGCTGCCGACGGGAAAACCATGCACGCCGAAGCCACGTGCGAGATCACTCGTGACCGTGATGGAGAAGCCGTCTGGACCGCGGGCGGCACCAAGGAACGGTTCACTCAAGGCCGCATCAACTGGTTCGGCCGTGACCCCGATTGGAAAGACGCCCTGGGCTATCGTGGCCCCAAAGACGTCGATAGCCCAGGCCAGGAATGGACGCGACTGGAATGCATTTGTCGCGACGACACCCTGGTCTATCTGGTGAATGGCGTCGTCGTAAATCGAGCCACGAACGTCTTCCCGAAACAAGGCAAAATCCTGCTGCAAACGGAAGGCGCCGAGATGTTTGTCCGACGTTTTGAACTCCGCCCCCTGCCCGCGGTGAGCCCGTAACCGTTTTCTAACTCTAACGAAGTGCGCTTTAGGCGAGCCCGGCGGCGTCAGCCCCGGGATTCTGCATGACGTAGCCTGACTCTCTGAGTCGGGTTCTTTTTCCTACGAAGAGAACCCGACTCGGAGAGTCAGGCTACGGGGAAAAAATCCGAGGGCTAACGCCGCTCGGCTCGCCTGAGCTGCGACTTATGCGAATTACCTCTCGCTGGCCGCAATCCTTCAAACGACTTCACTAGTGCTGTGTCACGGCTAAGAATTCGGATTGCGTGCCACTGCTTTGCGACGGTACTCGGTCGTTAAGCAGTGCCCGGACGGCTTGGA
>JAZKFE010000177.1:0-1262 GCA_040386595.1 Planctomycetota bacterium
ATCGTTTAATTTCCGACACCTTACCCTTGAAAAGAAACACAGCCGCTCCGTGGTGAATCAATTCTGAAGAATCCACCACGCAGCAGACTGACAGGAAAACTCAAACCTCGGCGCCGGAGAATAGCGGTTCGATCACTTCACCGCGATTCAAACGCACTGGCCGGCCCAGGCGGTCCTGGACTTCGGTCTCGGCGGGAATGCCGAGCAGGTGATAGACCGTGGCCCCCAGGTCGTTCGGGGAATACGCTCGGGTCGCCGGGAATGCTCCCGATTCATCCGACCGACCGATAACCTGACCGCCATGCACACCGGCACCTGCAAACAGGCCGAAGAAACACGGCCCCCAGTGATCTCGGCCCGCATCGCTATTGATCTTGGGCGTCCGGCCGAATTCACCGAGCATCATCACCAACGTGTCCTGCAACAGCCCCATCGACTCGAGATCGTCCAGCAATGCCGAGACTCCGCGATCCAGCGGCGGCAGCAGACGGTCTTTCAGTGTCGGAAAGATCTTGCCGTGGCTGTCCCAGTTTTGAACATGCCCAATATTGGCTTGAACAACCGGTACTCCCGACTGGATCAACCTTCGAGCCAACAGCAACGATTGCCCCGTCGTGTTGCGACCATAGCGCTTGCGAACCTCGTCACTCTCGCGTTTCAGTTCGAATGCCTGTGAGAGCTTACTGGACGTCAGCATGGAGAAGGCCAACTGCTGATCCTTCTGTAGTCGCAATGATTGAGCCACCTCATCCAACCGCGTCTGTTGGCGGTTGACGTCCACCAGCAACGACTGCCGGCGGTCCAAACGAGGTACGTCGATTCCCGGTGCCAGCGTCAGGGCGTCGACGCGGAAATCCCAAAAATCCGGCATGTTGCCCCGGCCAGGTCAGCGGCCCTTCACGCAGAAATGTGGGCAAGTTCACGCCGCTCGGTAAGCCGTCATTTCGCGGTCGCAGGAACGACAAGGCACTCGAATAACTGGGCCAGTCATCGCGAGACGCCACTTTATCAAAGAAGCCCCCCGGCTGCTTTTCGCCCGTCAACACATGATGCGTCGACATCAAATGGTTGTTGTCACTGTGCGAAAGAGTCCGCAGCACCGCGTACTTATCTGCTCGCTTGGCCAATTCCGGCAGATGCTCACAAATATAATAACCGGGCACGGCAGTCGCAATTTGTTTGAACTCACCCCGAATCTCGGCGGGAGCATCGGGCTTCATGTCGAACGTATCGTGATGGCTGCAGGCCCCCGTCAGAAAGAT
>JAZKFE010000177.1:1272-4584 GCA_040386595.1 Planctomycetota bacterium
CGGCCTGCTGGGCGCGTCGGTCGGCGTCACCGTCGCACCGGGCGCGAGCCCGCCCACGTCCGGCTTCGTTGGCACGCGCCATCCGCGTTCGTCCAGCCAACACCGCCGGTAGCCCCAGTCCCAACAAACCGGAGTATCCGGTCTGCAGAATTTCGCGGCGCGTTAATCCGATGCGGTGCTGATGATTGAATGGTGCGTTCACGAGTGCTGCTATTCCCTTCGCTGTACCCCAACAAACTCCAGGACCATTCAGAGTCAACTTGTGCTAATAAACTCTAACAAAACCTCTGCGTCAGTTCAGAAGCGTGTGAAAATTCGCAGTTCTGAACTTCCCACAACCGGTTTTGTCAGGCCCTCTAAATCAACTCCCGAATCGGTTGTCCCGCATCCACAATACTGGTTGGACGGCCGTTGCCATCATTGTAATGCGTTTCCAACGGAATACCGAGCGTATGGTAAATCGTTGCCAGTAAGTCGAAGGGGGTGACACCATGCTCCACCACCCCGCCCCCTCGTTTTTCACTGGAACCAATCACCTGCCCCCCCTTCAAACCACCGCCGGCAAACATCACCGAAAAGCAGTTCGCCCAGTGATCACGTCCCGCATGCCCATTCATCAAAGGCGTCCGACCAAATTCCCCCGCGCAGAAGACTAGCACGTCATCCAACATCCCGCGTTCTTTCAAATCGGCAATCAACGTCGCGATGGCACAATCGAGCGGCGGCAATTGCGATTCCAGCCCTTTTTCAATCTCATCATGGTGATCCCAGTAGCTGGTATTCACGGTGACACAGCGACTTCCCGCTTCAATCAACCGCCGCGCCAACAACGCACTTTGACCGTAAGTATGCCGGCCATAGCGATCTCGCAATCGAGGATCTTCGGCATTGATATCGAATGCCTTACGAACGCGTTCTCCCGTCACCATCTCCAGAGCTTGTGCCTTAAACGTATCAAGTCCCTCCAGCACCCCCGACGAATCAACATCACGTCGCAAGGTGTCAAACTTCTTCAACAACCGCCGGCGACTTTCCACACTGCTGAGCTTCAATCCGTCCGGCAGCGACAAGTTGGGAATCTGAAAATCCTTAACATTGGGATCGGCCCCCACTTCCAAGGGATCATAAGCCTTGCCCAGATACACGGCCCCCTGATAGCCAAATCCTTCCGACTTAGGAACCGTCACATACGCCGGCATTTGCGGAGCCCGCGCCCCCAACGCGCGAGAAATGACCGAACCCAATCCGGGATGCTGCGGAGCACTGCGAGCCAGCGTGGGGCCGAAACGCCCGGTCAACATCCAGTGAGAAGAGGGAGCATGGATCCCATTGTCATGATGCACCGACCGCACCAGCGACATGTGCTCCATCAACTGTGCCTGCAATGGAAATCGCTCGGTGATAGAGATACCCGGAACCGACGTCGCAATCGGGCGATACATCCCGCGATACTCTGCCGGAGCCTCCGGCTTCAGATCATACGTGTCCTGCTGACTCAGTCCGCCACTCGTCCAGAAGACAATCACCGATTTGTTACTATTTGTACGTAGCGGGGCTTCAGTCGCGTATGCCGAACCCCGCAATAAATCCGCGAGTCCCAGTCCGAGCACCGGTACGCCCAGTTGCAGAAAACTTCTGCGACTAAGACCAGAATCCCCCTGCGGCAAGCGTCCTAAAGATGTCAACATAAAGTTGCCTTATAGTCTTTATAGTCGTTGATCGCTCCGCGATCAAAACGCATTCGCAGTCCCCGGCCTAAACAAAATTCAGACCACAATTTTTTAATTGGTTACATAAAACAATGTCGCAGGCGAGCCCGGCGGCGTAAGCCCCGGGATTCTTCGTCCCGTGGCCTGACTCTCCGAGTCGGGTGTATTTATTCGAAGGGAGCCCCGACTCAGAGAGTCAGGCTACGGCCCTGTTTGATCGCGGAGCGATCAACGACTATCACCGATTAAACAAAAACTCGTTTGTCACCAGCAGCGACCATAACAGCGACCGATACGCTTCTTGTTGATCCTTTTCCGTCCTTAAAAACTCCACCGCAGCCGTCAGCTCGTCCGCAGCCGGCCCCCGTCCGAACACTCGCAGAAATATTTCAGACACACTCTGATCAACTGGCTGCTTGCTCGCAGATAACTTTTCAACATAGCCTTGAGCAGCCGTCAGCTTCCCCTGAATCTCCTTGGAATTCACCAACTCCAGGGCCTGAGCCAACGCCGGATCATCAGTACGTTCGCACTCACACGCCGAGTTCCGATCCGGGCGGCCAAACACATCTAAAAAATGGGCCGCCACATTTTCATCAGGCAAATCAATCGCCCGCGTCCCGACAGGAAACTGCCCTGGCCCTCCGGGGAATTGCGTCGGGGCTTCCAAAATCTGACTAATGCCATCGAGCAAAACTTCGGCCTTCAATCGTCGCGGATAGAACCGGGCAAAACTCTGTCGGTCTTCGCGATTTGTGGCATTGGGAATGGAACTCAGCCCATAGGCATACGATCCCGTGATCACCCGAATCAGGTGCTTCACATCAAAACCACTGTTGACGAAATCGCGAGACAGAGCATCCAACAATTCGGGATTGCTCGGCGGATTGGTACTCCGAGCGTCATCGATCGGATGAATAATGCCACGCCCCAGAAAATGGCCCCACAGGCGATTCACCATTGTCCGAGCGAAGAACGGGTTGTCCCCCGACGTCATCCACGCCGCAAATGCCCGACGCGGATCGTCCAGTCGCGACAAGGGGAACGCCGCTCCGCCCAACGGTCGCGGTTGCATCACCTCACCGGTGCGAGGGTGCAGAATCTCCCCTTCATCTTTTAAGAAAATCGTTTCGAAAGTGGGCACCTCGGCATCAGCGAATCCCCCCTTCCTCCCCACCCGTGCAAACACCGCCGCCAGCGAATAATAGTCCGCTTGACTCCAGCGTTCCGCGGGATGGTGATGGCATTGAGCGCACTGAATGCGAACTCCCAGAAAGGCCTGCGAAATCGACTCCACATAATCTTTAGTCGTCCGCACATTGCGATACCACAGCGTCGGTGGATGGCGATCCTGGCTGCCGGTCGCAGTCAAAATCTCGGAAACAAACCGGTCATACCGCATGTTCGAAGCAATCGAATCTCGAATCCACGCGGCGAACAACGTGGTGCTCGGCCGCTGCTGGCCAGTCGCATAACCTTGCCCCCGGTTCTGCAGAATATCGGCCCACTTCAACGCAAAGTAACTGGCAAATTCCGGTCGCTCCAAAAGCTGATCGACCAACCGAGATTTTTTATTCGTCCTCTGGTCGGCAACATACGCGGT
>JAZKFE010000177.1:4594-22479 GCA_040386595.1 Planctomycetota bacterium
TCATCCACAGTCGGCAAGGTGCCGCAGATATCGATCGTAGCCCGGCGAATAAACGTCGCATCATCCGCCACGGCCGACGGAATCACTCCCAGCTGCCTCCATTGCTCAAACAGCGGTTCATCGATGGCGGGATAAGTGGTCTGAGGAATCGCCGCCACGGCCGCGGTCGCCAGTTCCGGACTCGAGATCGGAATGACTCCTTGAAACACCCCAATCTGGCCCCCAAATTGCACCATGATGGCAAACAACCCGCTACGAGGCTGTACGGTCACCAAACCATTGTTCGCAGCGGTCGCGATCTCCGGCATGTTGGAATCGTAGATGGCTCGTCGAGTCACATCCCGCGTGGTGCCGTCGGAAAAATGGGCAGTGACCAGCAACTGTTGTGTCGCCGCACGACTGAGAACCCGCTTGGCCGGGAGCACGGTGATGCGTTCCAAAGTCACATCATCCGCTCGCGGACCAGCAGCTCCTTGCCTGATCCAATCCACCAACACTTGATAGTCGTCCGAATCCACATCCAGACGTTTTCCGCCGCCATGCGGGACGCGGCTGGTCCCCTTAATCAGCAACAGACTGTTCTCGGGACTGCTGACCGAAATGCGTCGCCCACGGCCTTCCTGCAACAGTGCGGCATAGTCGAACTCCGGCTCAAACCCCAGCAACGACAACCGAAACCCATTCTGCCCGGTCGCCTTGCCATGACACCCACCACTGTTGCAACTGAGCTTTGTCAGGATCGGAACCACATCCGTCGAGAACGCGATCACGTGCGTCGGCTGCGGCTTAGTCACAGTAGCAACGGCCACCTCAGCCGCACTCGCCAGAGAATGCCCAAACACCACCATCCAGGCCAGCACACCGCACAGGCAATCCCGTCGAAAGGTAAATCTCATGTGATCGCCTTACTCAACAATTTCCAGATTCACAAAACAGCTGCCATGAAACACCGGCTGATCCTCGACCACACCCACACCATAAAGTCGCAAAAAGGGCTGAGCGCCCAACGGCGCGTCATCGCTCGCAATAATCTGAATCTCCCCGGTCTCGGTTCCACCGGTAAAGGTCACTCCCCGACCACGCAAACCGATGATCGCCCCCGGAGCATCAAGCTCGGTGTGAATCTTGCCAATGAATCCGTTCGTCCGCCGGGTGGAATATTCCATCTGCACGATCTCACCGCGACGAATCTTTTTTGGTGCGAACGAATCCGCAGCAATCACAAATGCCGCCGGCTGCACGTCAAAGGTGACCGAATTACTGACCACGCTGACCTTCTCGGTCTTCCGCGGACCACTCGCATCCTGTGGCCCCGCCGCGACGGTCGTTTCCCCTTGCACGGCCACGGTGTACTGCCCCACCGGCAGCGTCGGCGGCAGATAAAAACTCAACGTTCCGCGATGTTGGCCCGCGGGAATTATCACCGACTGATTCTCGATCAGATTCGGCACTCCAATCCCGCTCAGTCGCACAGGGGCTTCGTAATTAAGCTCTGTCCGCTCGATCTCCACCACAACATCCAGGATGCAGCCCGGAGAATGCCTCACCTTTAAATCACCATACAGCAGATGCTTCTTTGTCTCATGGCCATCTGCGGTCAGCCTGAGCGGGACCTCACCAGACACCGCAAAATTCACATCCGCCGTCAGGCGACTGGTACTACCCGTTGGCCCCTGCAAGACAACGCCACCACCACGCACGGTTCTCGATCCGGCCACCGCCGAATGACCGATTAACTCCAGCTGGCCCACCATGGCGCTGGCCTGCTTACTCGCAGTGATCACCAACGGCGCCGAGTCCACCCCCGGCCCGAGCCAAATATCGGGACAACTGATTCCCGGCGGCAGATTGTTCGCCGTCACCTGGATCGCCCCGGTCAGGCCACGACGTCGCACCGCGATCAACTCGAGCGCCGACGCCCCACCCCGTCCTAAATTCACCCCGGTGAAGCCAGCTTCCCGCGGAACGGCCACCAGATGAAAATCAGGCTCCTCGCGACGCACGCTCAGTCGATATTGCCGCCGCGGATCGGTGTCCAATCCCGCCGTCACATTGCGGACCAGCACGAGATACCGACCGTCAGCCGGAGCCACCCAACGGCCAGACGGGTCGAGGTGACTCATCCGAAACTGTGGCGACTGCTGAGTCGGCAGTTCATCGTGGAACGCCGCCAGTTCCGTATCCCCCGCCGCATCGTACACGCTGAGATCCAAATCCACCGGTGCCCCCATGCGTTCGCCAAACGCCTCCAGCCACAACACCTCGCCGCGCACCGCCGAAATTGCAAACCAGTCCTGCTCGTCGCCCCCCAGCAATTGACCGCTGACTTCACACGGAACCGACACTTGATAGGCCGTCTTCGCATCATGATTGCCAACCGCATCACGCACGACAGGAATATCAGTCAAGCCCACCAGCACGGGCGTCTCAGTTCCCGGATAACGATAAGCAAAACCATCGACCGTGATTTGGTTCGATCGCAGCCGCAATCCCGCGAGCTGATTGTCGCTGGGGGCGGACAACTCAACTGTAACGGCATCCAGCGTCGCCCCATCCACAGTCGTCCGGTCGGGGGATTCCACGCTCAGCGCAGTCGGCGTGACACCGCCGCTCCGGACCAAATTCCAGCCATATAACGTGACGTGCGTGGCTTTGCCCCGCTCCACAACATTAGGCACCGTCCACGCCACCCGTGGCTTGGTCGAAATCGACAGTCGATAAAAATGCTCTGCACTCCCCGCAAACACCAAATCGGCCAGCTTGACCACATAGGTCCCATCGGCGGGAACGGAAAAATCGATCAAGGGGTCAAGCCCCGACCAACCCCGGTTCACCGCCAGCCGCCGCCCGGCAGCGTCGTACAACTCCAGGACACCCCGCAATCGCGAATCAATCCGCTCGGCCTGGCAATCGATAATGACTCGCTGTCCGCGTTGAGCCATAAACGCAAACTGATCGAGATCCCCGCGGTCAATCTGCCCATTTACCACAGAATCCAACGGCACGACCTGCGGTGTGGTGAGCGAATTATTCGGCTCAACTTCCAGCACTTCAGGACTCTGCCCGACGACAAATGTCCGAATCGAACTCAACCCCTGTGCCGTCACGGCCTGTAAATCGTACGACCCCGGCAGCGCGTCAGCAGCAATCGTCACGGCCAGTTTGTTCGGTCCCAGTAACTCCACACGCGTATTCGGCAGACTACAACGCAGCGTCGTCAACCCCGTGAGATTGCTCCCCGACACCGTGACGGTCACCGTCGAACCAACCTGCCCTCCAGCTGGATACACACTCGCTAACACCGGAGCCGGAGTTGCCCCGCGCGCACTGGTCGTAGCCAGCAGCAGGCACGTAGCCAACCCTAGGATCGAGGTGCAAATTCGGAATGCACGTTTATGAGACGCATTAAAAAAATTCAAATTGTCACCAAGGCAGGACTCAGGCGGGGCAGACAGAAAATTCGAGGTGGGATGCTCCCTAACGTATCTCCTTACAGAAAAACAATTCACTCGGCTCGGCAATTGACTCGCCATCGGGCTGCAACGGCGTCGGGCAATCGTCGGTGCGCCAGGTACAGAGTTAGACCTCCCCGCTACCCGCCACAACACCATATCAGTACTTGCTTATGAATTGCAGTCTACTGCAGCTCACCGGAAGATCCTAGGCAAATTTGGGAGTCTTCCTGAAAACACCAGAAACAACCACTCCGCAGTAAGCCCCCCGACGGCAGCCAGAAAGTCCTGAATTCGCTCAGAACAACGACGAGTCCACCTATTCAGCCCGTCCTTCTCTGTTCACTCAAAACACGCAACCATCCACTCAAAAACGCATCTCCAATGGCCTGAACACACCTGATGCCAGCAAGGCTCACACCCTACATCTGGCGTCTCATCGGACTCACCGGCACCACACTCACAGCCGCGACATCCCGCGTTTATGTCAAAAACTCACAGAAAACGATGTGTTTTCTGAACATCGCCCTCCTACCTTGTTGCCGCCAAGATGCAGTCTGAGTATCGTAGTGCTGTGAGATTTTTGATTGCCGAGGAAACCGAAGTCTCAACCAGACAAGAGGTTGCAGAAACACATGAGATTGGATCACGAACCCGCTGCGCACTCCCGTGCGAACCCAACGGCGAGTCATCACGGTCCGAGTTACCCCGAAGGTACACGTTTTGACGATTAGTCTTGCGGTGCCATTCACATTTTTTTGACAATCGTAACTCCCCGATGAATCACACGTTACAAGCGATCCTCTCATTTTCCGAAGTTTCGTCGCAATCGGAACCACTTGACGAACGACACCGCCGAGTTTAATCTCACTTTCACCACGTCAGCTCACTACCAGTGGGGTCTACAGTCGATTTAGACCCTAGGGGTTGCGAAATTCACCTCTTTGCCTTGGGCACTCGGCTCAAATGGAACTCTGTTTAGTTCTGGGCTACCGGTACGCGCTGACGCCGTACAATATTGTTATCAACTTAATTTAGTCATCGGGAAGGAAAGTGCATGATGCACAGCGATAAAGGATTGGGATCATCAACCGGAGGAACGATGGAGGCGGATGCCATGAAGGTTTCAGCAATGTTCTGCCCGGCTGGTACAGACCCGTTCGATACCGTGGAGTGGGAACTCCGTTCCGCCCAGATCAAGGATGAGTCAGGCGGCGTACTCTTCGAACAAAAAGACTGTGAAATCCCCGCCTCTTGGAGCGCCCTGGCGACCAACGTCGTCGTCAGCAAATACTTCTTTGGTGAGCCCAACACCCCCGAGCGTGAAAAAAGCGTACGCCAGGTGATCCACCGCGTCGCCCGCACGATCTCCGACTGGGCCCTGCAAGACGGCTACTTCGCCACCTCCGAAGACGCCGAAACCTTCTACCGCGAACTCGCCTGGTTGTGCCTGCACCAATACGGTTCGTTCAACTCCCCCGTCTGGTTCAACGTCGGCTTGTTCCACCAGTACGGTGTCCTCGGCTGTCGCGGCAACTACCGCTTCAACCCCGAAACCAAAACGATTCAACGCCCCGATAGCCCCTACGAATTCCCCCAGGCGTCGGCCTGCTTCATCCAATCCGTCGATGACAACATGGAAGACATCATGCGTCTCGCCACCAGCGAGGCCATGCTCTTCAAGTTCGGTTCCGGCACCGGCACCGACCTCTCGACGATCCGCAGCAGCAAGGAAAAATTGTCGGGCGGCGGCGTGCCGTCGGGCCCCCTCTCCTTCATGCGCGTCTACGACCAGATCGCCGCGGTCGTGAAGTCGGGCGGCAAAACCCGCCGTGCCGCCAAGATGCAGTCCCTCAAGGACTGGCACCCGGACATCATGGACTTCATCCAGTGCAAGGCCAAGGAAGAGCGTAAGGCTCGCACCTTGATTGCCAGCGGTGAATACGATTCGAACTTCAATGGCGAAGCCTACAGTTCGATCATGTTCCAGAACGCCAACCTCTCCGTTCGCTTGAGCGATGAGTTCATGCAGGCCGCAGACAATAACGGCAAATGGCAAACTCACTGGGTCACCGATCCCACCAAGCAGGGCCCGGAATACGACGCCAAGCAGATCCTGCGTGAGATGGCCGAAGGGACTTGGTTCTGTGGTGACCCCGGTGTCCAGTACGACACCACCATCAACAAGTGGCACACCTGCCCGAACTCTGGTCCGATCAATGCATCGAACCCCTGCTCGGAATACATGTTCCTCGACGACACGGCCTGTAATCTCTCCAGCTTGAACTTGAAAAAGTTCCAGAAGGCTGATGGGACGATCGACGTCGATCGCTACCGAGCCGCCGCCGCGATCTTCCTGACCGCTCAGGAAATTCTGGTCGACCACGCCAGCTACCCCACTCCCGCGATCGCCGAGAACAGCCATCTGTTCCGTCCGCTGGGCCTCGGGTTTGCCAACGTGGGCAGCTTGTTGATGTCGATGGGCATCCCCTACGACAGCGACAACGGCCGTGGCATCTGTGGTGCATTGACCGCCTTGCTGAACGGTCAGGGTTTCCTGACCTCCAGCCGCATCGCTGGCTACATGGGTCCGTTCGCCGGCTATGCCGAAAACCGCGAGCCCATGCTCAAGGTCATGCAGATGCACCGCGACGCCGTCGAGAAAATTCATCCCAACTGCCCGGCGTACCTCCGCGACGCCGCACGCACGGTCTGGAACGAATGCCTCGCCTCGGGCCGCAAGCATGGCTACCGCAATGCTCAGGCCACGGTCTTGGCCCCGACGGGCACGATTGCCTTCATGATGGATTGCGATACCACCGGCATCGAGCCCGATATCGCCCTGGTGAAGTACAAGCAACTGGCCGGCGGCGGCATGATGAAGATCGTCAACCGCACCGTCCCCGCGTCGTTGAAAGCTCTCGGTTACGATGAAGCGACCGTCACCCGGATCGTGAAGTACATCGAAGACAACGACACCATCGAAGGCTCACCCGATCTGCAGGACGAGGACCTCCCCGTCTTCGACTGTGCCTTCAAAGCCCGCAAGGGCAAGCGGTCGATCGCCTGGGAAGCCCACGTCAAGATGATGGCTGCCGCTCAGCCCTTCTTGTCGGGTGCAATCTCCAAGACGGTCAACATGCCGGAAGACTCGACAGTTGAAGACATTGAAAAGGCATACGTCGAAGGTTGGCGCCTCGGCTTGAAGGCCCTCGCGATCTACCGCGACGGCTCCAAGAGCAGCCAGCCCCTCAACACGTCGACCGAAGCCAACAAGAAGAAGGATGCGGAAGTCGTCCCGGTCGTCCAGCAAGTCGTCGTGGCCCCGGCCCGCCGCCGTCTGGCCAAGACCCGACATTCCCTGACCCACAAGTTCTCCGTGGGTGGTCACGAGGGCTACATCACCGTCGGCCTGTTCGACGACGGCACGCCCGGCGAGCTGTTCATCACGATGGCCAAAGAAGGCAGCACGATCGGCGGCCTGATGGATTGCATCGGTACGCTGACCTCGATGGGTTTGCAATACCGAGTCCCGTTGGACGTCTTGGTCAACAAGTTCTCGCACCAGCGGTTTGAACCCGCCGGCTGGACCGACAACCCGGACATTCCCAACGCGAAGAGCGTCGTCGACTACATCTTCCGCTGGCTGGGCCTGCAATTTGTAGCCGGCTACCGCGAGCAATACGCTCCCAAGCGAGAAGAAACCGGCGACCACGGCTCAGACGCCCCCACGGAGGCCGACACAGCCCTGGCAGCCATCACAGCAGCCAAAGCCGAGTCCACAGCCACTAACGGCCAAGCCGCAACCAACGGTCACGCCACAAACGGCCAAAGCCAAAACGGCAGCACCAACGGTCACGCGTTAAACGGCACGAACGGCCACGACAAAGCCATGGCGACAGCCCTCAACGCCGTCCGCCGAGAAGCCCTCAACGCCACCTTACCAGTGACCGGAGAAGGCCCAGCCATCCGTTCCAAGCAATTCGCCACCTTCCAACAAGACGCCCCCGCCTGCGACAGCTGCGGAGCGATCACAGTAAGAAACGGCAACTGCTACCTCTGCCACAACTGCGGCAACAGCATGGGCTGCAGCTAACCAGTAACCCGACTCTCTAGAGTCGGGCGCGTGCCGCCTGGCGCCCGATCGACAATTTGAAACCCGAAAACGCCTCAGACGGAAACGTCTGAGGCGTTTTTTCGTCAGATCTTTTGTTTATTCGCACGAATTGCATCGAGTTCGAAATCGCTCAGGCACGCTATGAAACGCTCCAAGAGTCATCAGATAGATGAACACGCACAGCAACTGCTCAAACAAGCCTTACCCGTGACATGGGTTCTAAATGAACAACATAAAGACTACGGCAAAGACTACCTAGTCGAGATCGGCGATGAAAATGGTGAGCTTACGGGGCAAAGTTTCTATCTGCAGTTAAAAGGTCAAGAAACTGTCAGGACCGGAGCAAAAGAAGATCGTCCGACGTTTCCTCTGAAGGCAAATCATGCTGAATATTATGCCAATAAAGTGAACGATTTGCCCGTATTTCTGGCAGTGATTGATATATCGGCAAAACGAGGTTGGTGGTTGTTCCTCCAACCAAGCCTCTATCTAAATCAAACTTGGCGAGCACAGAAGACAGTTACATTGCCCATCCCGATCGCAAACGATCTTTTTGACCATCAACGTCTTCGGGATGCCGTAATGATGGCTAAACGTTGGATGCGGCTCAGTCATCCGATTTCTATCCATGAGGCCGTCATCTCGCATAAACAACTCATCGAACTGCAAGACCCTCGGTTCGAAGTGAAAGTTTCTCTGCGAAAAGATCGGCCACATTTCACCCTCCACGCGAAGCAACCAGTCAATTTGACCATACAAATCACAAAGGACTCAGAGGATGTTAAGAAAAAATTTGAAGAGTTAATCGCTCGTGGTAGGGAGGTGGACTTTCATCCTGGTGAGATTACGATCCTTGGAAGTAGTCTATTTGAATCAGCAAACGATTCAGGTTGCGTACTTCAGGCGTCAATCAAACGCGAAGCCAGTTTGTCGCTCATATGTTTTGATAATAACGATATGGAAATCGGGCGTCTAAACGAAATACCCGGCCAGTTTGTTGGAGGACAGAAAGAGCTCAATTTCAATGGCGCCTACCCCAACTCCCCTCTAACCTTTAGTTTGGGACCAGTCGGCCCAAATCTAGCGGGCAAAGTCGGAATGCACTTTGATCCCCAAAAATGGAATTCCTATAAGTTACATTTATTGCCGTACTTCGATCGAATTTATCATTTTTTTGAGGCTCTATCGAAATCTGCGGCAGCGACTGTGGATTGCTACATTGACGGGAATTGCTATTTTTCAGTAAGGCTTCAACTATTAGAAGACGACTCTTTCGTTCAGCCGCTTAGTCAGTTTCTTGATAAAGTAATGAAATTTCGAAAGATCGCGCGACATTTCAATATCGATCCGGTTTGGGATGATGCGAAATTCGATGACGAGACGATTGACAAAGTTGAACAACTTTATGGCGTGTTTATCGAAGGCTCATATCAAGTGCCAGTTGCAGACGGTCGGTTGACTGCGACGTGTGTTCGAAAGTCATTCAATTTTGTGCAACTTCAGAATGCACCAAAACCGACAGCGATCCGAATAAGTAAGCTCTGCACATACAAGATACTAGACCAGCAAATCGACGCCGGTAGACTCGTGTTCGACTACAGTGACATGATACTAAGTGTCGCCAATGATGACACAAGTGGGCCAAAACGAAACAAGAATAAGCAAGGGGCCACAAAAATCGACAGACGACCGGTAATACTGGTCGCGGACGCAGCACCAATGAATATTATGAGCATCCGAATGGCCTCTGAAGACGAGCTTTCTGAGAATGGTGTTACTGTGAGCCACGAAGTCTAATGGCAAGGTGGCGTGGGGTTGAATGCCGCAAAAGCTCAGGTCGTGAAGCGGTGGTTCGGTGAGCGCAGGGGGATCAAACACGACAGGTTCATTACTCGTATATGGACCTGTCCCCTACTCCAGGTGCTTGAGAAAGATCTTTCGATGCCAATTCTATTCAATACGTTACTCGTCGACGCTGGATTTGACCTCGAGAATGTACGACTTCTACGGCACAAAGATCAAAACGCTGCGAAGGGGCGGAGCCCCTACGAACTCTGGCGGGACAATCGCCCACAGTTCGACGCCTACCAATCCTCGCAGGGACTCGTTCATGCCAGCAAACTCGTCGCCCCATACTGGGCGTCATTTCTCGGGACTCCATCAGACGACACGCTGTTTGTCGGTATCTATCACGCAACGAATTGCAGACTACTAGATGTGGATCAACCCCAACCTCACCGCGACGGAATCGACAAGGCCGGTAGTTGCAACATCTATGATCTGACTCTGGACCTAAGGCTCAGCGATCTCATCGGTCGACTAGTTATCGATTGGGGGCCAGGTATGAGAACGTGGATTCAAAGATCAGATCTGCAGGATAAGACGGTTCTTGAACTGCGGACGAAGTTTCAAGAACCCGCGTTTCCCGGCTTCTTAAACTTCATGGAGCCACTGTCGAAGATCGATGCACTTCCCAAGAGTTGGACAGCGATACTCCAATCAGCTCGCGGCGTTTATTTGCTCACCTGTCCCAAAACTAAAGAGCAATACGTCGGTTCGGCAACCGGCGAAGAAGCATTTTGGCGACGCTGGCAGGACTACATCGCTACCGGCCACGGCGGAAACGTCGCCTTGAAGAGTCGAGACCCCAGCGACTATCGAGTCTCAATACTCGAGGTTGCCGGTTCATCTGCGACAACAGAAGACATTCTCAGAATGGAACAACGCTGGAAAGCGAAGCTTCAAAGCCAAGAAATGGGACTTAACCGAAACTGACTTAGGGCACGCTCAATCGCGTGCACCATAAGTGCCCCATGATCTCAACCCTTGACTTCCTTGCCACATCCGTACATGATCACGAGCGTTCCGACCGATAGATTGTCGCGGTTTTGCGTATGTCGTCGGCAAGACCTCAGGCACAGCTTGACCTACTCGACTTAGACTACCGAGCAGGTAAAGGGAATGAACACATGAATTGAATATATCGAGCCGTCCCCTTTTTCGCCCTCCGTAATTCAAAAGCATGAGCTCAAAACCACATTCCGATTTAGATAAATCTGATCGTGAGCTCACATCCATAAAACCTATCAATGACAGTAACCCATACCCCATGCCATTACCGCTTGCGACAAAACGCTGACGGAAAGCCGAAAGAGATGGCTGTAACCAATCCCGTCGGACGTCACGATTATCATCGACAATTCGTGTGCAAAAAAGGGATTGGCTCAAATGGACCGAAATTGTTAAGCGATATGTCATTCTGACAATAACTCGCACTTCTATCAACCTCACTCGTCATCCACGGAGTCCGGAGATGATGCATAAATATCACGACTCAGCAGAACACTCACGGCGTTTGGGCTGCAACGAATGCCGTTGCCAATCAGGCGGGCGAACGTACGCGTCTCATGAATTAGTGCATCAAGGTGTGATTCTGGACCCAAGAAATCTAGCTCTCCCTCTCACTAGCGACGCAATTGGACATGGCCCACCGCGCACTAACATGTTTATCTATGCGGTTAACGAAACTTACGACTTTAGGTTGGCAGCTGATGGAGGAAGTCCCAGAAGCCAAGCACCTCCGGACGCGGTCAAACACGAAACGCTATTTCAGAATGCGGACGTTCGCGCAGCAGGTGAGATTATGGTCGTGAAAGGTGTAATCGTCGAGATCAATAGCCAATCCGGTAGCTACGATACGAAGGACGCTCTCCAAAACGATCCCGAATTCGCAAGTGATGTCTTAATAGCTCTAAGTCAGGGCAATATCCCCGCGAGTCCGATTGTCCTGGCCATGCTACTTGATCAACGGGAGAACAGATGAACGCAGCAAACATCAAGGAGCTAATTTCGTCATTACTAGTAGTGGATATCGATGAAGTCCCAGAAGGCATCACTCGCGCATCTACCGCTCCGAAGTTCCAGCTGTTTTTGGCGATTATTGATGAGATCCTTAACGCAAACACAACAATCGCCGATCGCATTAGACTTTGTTCGATTGCTCGCGAGATCCTTTCGGGAGTTGAACCTGTTTTAACAGCCGAGCAAGCTCACCAAACACTTGAATTGCTAATGCCGCAACTACATGCAACTCAAGATGCAGCAATCTCGAAATCTTTGGTCTTTCTTACGGCACTTTTGGAAACCCGCATCTCGCTAAGGTCAAGTGATCTTCGAGCGAAGCTATTGCGAATATACAAAACTTTGCCATCGAACACTGCCCCTGAAGTTATTTCGCTGGCTGGCCGAATAGCTCGGCGATTGGAGCAAACACAGGCCGTACTCGAAGATAAACCACAGGATCGTTCCGATCCTTTTGCAAGCCGTCGAGCAGCATTCATTAATGTCGACATTCAAAAGGCAGCATCCAACTCCCGAATCGATACAACAAAGGATTGGCACACTGATCCTTGGAACTGGCCGGAGATTGCGTGGTTGAGTACGTCAGGAAATGAGATTGTCATGGACCGGCTAATCTCGAATGTTTCAGGATATGTAGTGAAACTCGATGTGGCAAAGGATGCGAAGTCAACGCGGCCAGCGTTAATCATGAACCCCGTTGATCGTTTGGCATATCAATGCTTGCTTGATCTTATATCTCTTGAACTTATCGGCCATCTTCCAAGCTGGGTGCACGGCTGGCGACTCGACCGAGTACTGTCGGCAAAGGGATGTTATGCAGACAACAAAAAGGAATGGCAGTTATTTAACAACGCACTGGCTACGAATCGAACTGCTTTTCGTCACGTTCTGCGTCTCGATATTCGATCTTTTTTTGCCAGTATTTCGCAAGAGGTTCTTCTGCGTCAACTGTTTAGGCAATGCAGATCGTTTCAATTGCTAGAGCGAATTGAGAAATTTGTCTACTCTTGGAACGCTTCTTCTGGTAGATCCGGCCTGCCACAACGATTTCTGCCATCATCTTTGATAGCGCAAGCTTTCCTACGTCCATTGGACGACTTCTTGAGTCGCTCGCTAAGATCTTTCGGTACAAGAATGAGCGTCATAAGATGGATGGACGACATATGGCTATTTTCCGATGACCGGAGTTTGCTTGACAGTAGCTTTAGATCCTTGACGGCGATTCTTGATCAGCTTGGGCTGGAGTTCAACTCGGAGAAAACGAAGTCGCTGGATACTAAAGACCCTGCTTTCTCATTATTGATTACAACGAGTGCCGATGAGGATAACATACCCAATGCGTCAGACGACGCTATTACCGAGTGGATTTCTCAGATACTTGAAAATGCGGAAGAAGCTCCCCGCTCCAAATTTGGTCGATTTAATGCCGAAACGCTTGACAGACAACATCTTGAATTACTTAAGAGCCTAGAAAAGAACCTGAACAACTTTCCTCATGTTGCTGATTTTCTAGCCAACGCAATTCATGTTTCAGAGCGATGGGAAAATCACGAGGAATGGTATGTTAAATATCTCGACACGCAGGTATCACCGACGACTTGGAGCGTAGAAGCCTGGGCGCAAATGTTCCCAGTTACTGGTGATCGATATCCCGAGAAGTTGGCCGATGCGTTTGCAAAAAAAATGGGAATATCCCTTCAAACTACGGTCATTCCCCTTTCGTGTGACCGTCTGTCCAGTTGGCGGCCAGCTGAAGCCACCGCGATATTTGCCCGCGGCGCAGATTCCCTTTCGACACCTTTCGAGTTTCGCTCTCTAGGTTTGGCTGCGCTATCGGTCGGTAAAGACACAAAATTTGTTGAAGAATGCTTGGGTGCACACGCAGATACGAGCTATCTACTAGACGCAATCCGGGCTCGTGGCTTTGTGCGATTTGGCGGCGAAACGGTCCCTAAATGATTGCAGCCAGGTAGGTCAGGCTGTGCCTGACGAGCTCAATCGGCTTAGTCTTTTCTAGTTCATTTCTATTGCGCCGAGTGTGAGGCGGCGCTGTGATTGGAGGGTGAGGCCGAAATGTGGTCCCCGGGTGCCCCAGATTGGTGCAAACATCCTCAGCGTAATGTAGGCTTGTTTCCTGTAAACCCAGGTTGCGAAGCAACACTGGGCCACCCACAACAAACAGCTTGGATTTCGTGTTGAGCGGCCCCTTCCTCCCGGGTGGCCTAGGTTGCTCCGCAACCTGGGTCTACAAGAGACATGTCCCTCAACCGAGCATGTTTTCTGATAAGTCTAATTTGAATTACAGTCGGCTGATTCTGCGTGCAATTTCGCGCCTGCTTACCGACTCTTTAAGCATGAGCGACCAACGGCGCGAATTCACCGACCAGCGATACGTCTACTTTCTGACGTTCTCTGTTTACCGTCGTCGGCGATTGCTCGATTTCGATCATCCCAAGCGGATCGTCTTGGGAATTCTGAATCATCAACTCGAACAGATGCAGGGAAAATGCGTGGGTTTCATAGTGATGCCAGATCACGTGCATGCTCTGCTGTGGCTACCAAACCCGCAGGAATTACGGCGATTCGTTCACGGCTGGAAACGAATGAGTAGCTTTGAAATCCGCAACTGGTACTCCGATCGCGAGCCGAGCTACTTTCAAAACTTCGGACCTGGGGATCGGTTCTGACAGCCGAAGTCCTACTGCTTTCACGTCCATTCTGCGGCCAAGATCCAAGAGAAACTCGAATACATCCACTTGAATCCGCAACGCGCGGGACTGGTGCAACGGGCTGTCGATTGGCGATGGAGTTCTGCACGCTGGTATTTGCAGCATCGATCGGTCGGGGTGCCAATTAGCTGGATTGAGTAACAAACAAGCAGCTGATTGGATCAGGTGGGCTTGTTTGCCTCCTCTAAACCCAGGTCGCGAGCAACCTGGGCCACCCTGCGGCCAAGAAAGTAGAATGTCCCCTTTTCTTCCCTTGATCTACTCACAGTCCATCGTCAAAAAGCGAGGGGGCGTTTGCTCGCCGCAACCGGAGGTAAATGATATAAACCTTTCCAGGGCACTCGGCAGTGCCATTCGTGTCAGCAACCTGTTCTAGTCGCCGCTCCTGACATGTATTGTTTCCTCCAGAGCGTAGAGCCCACCCATGCCTATCAAAGTCCTCTGCGACAGCTGTTTCACCGATCTCAAAGTGGCAGACCAGCACGCTGGAAAGAAAATCAAGTGCAGGGAGTGTGGTGAGGTCCTCACGATCCCCGTCCCGCAACGCGGTGTTCGGCCTGCTGAGCCCCGCCGGAACAAGGTGGAAGATGCGTGGGACGAAAGCGAACTGGAAGATGCGGACGACGCCGATGAGTTGACCGCAGCACCCCGTAGCACCAAGTCATCCAGTAAGAAAAAGAAGAAGAAAAAGTCGAGCAACAACTGGTATGACTGGCAGAACTTGCAGCAAAATCCATTCGCGCTGGCGCTCGTAATCGAATTGTTCTCCGCGATACCCGGGTGCTTTTCCACACTGGCGATGATGCTGTTTGGACTGGTCTGGGGCATGGGTTCAGCCCTCGTGCTCGTCCTGAGCATGTTTGGCGGTCTGCTGGCCGCAATTGTCCTGAATCCCACGGCCATGGCTACGAGTCTGGTGGCGGGGAGGATGACCACCAACCACCTGGCTAAGAAGGGCGTTATCAAGATTCAGGAGCAATCACCCGTTTACGACTTCCTCATGAAATCCCTGCTGATCTCGCTCTGCACGGCTGTGCTGGGAATTCTATTGCTGATAATTCAAGTCTTCATGCTGCAACTCCTTTGGGGGCGGGCCCGCTGAAATAGATGTCAGGGTGCGCGGGATGGTACTGGTTATTGAGCGACGAACGCCGTGAATTCACCGATCAGTGATACGTCTAGTTTCTGACGTTCTCTGTCTATCGACGTCGGCGATTGCTCAATTTCGAGCATCCCAAGCGAATCGTCTTGAATCCTGAATCATCAACTCGATATGCAGTGTTTCTGTAGATGCGTGATTCTCCTACAGCACTGCTTAGGTGCGGCGAGTATGCCGTGATCCAAATTCAAGTTAATCGCGTCTCCCGGAAACAGTGGCGCAGGTGGTTTTGTGGACGGTGAGGTGGCCCAATTTGGAAGCAGTTCTGAAGCCAAAACCGTGGCAGGTCTCCTTAATACGGTCCATAGGTAACGCAGAGCTTTTCCTCGTATTCTCAATTGAACCGACCATTGTTACACTATCCTTTGATGGTCAATGTCATTCATGAGGACTGTTGTGATTCAAGAGGTTTACCGTCATGGCAAGTCAAAAAGGGCCTCGACGTTCCAGCAAGCCCCAAAAGTCACAGTCTGCTGTTCCGGTACGAAAGTGCGTCGGCTGCGGCAAGAATCTCCCGGAAGGCGTCCGCTTTTGCGTGAGCTGCGGGACGCATGACGACGTGGAGCTCGACTCGCGGATTGCCGACCTGGATCGACAAGTCGAGCGCAGCTACGAACGGACTTTATTTCACCGGTGGCTCGGTCGGCTGTTCTTCGGTTTCTGGCGCTTCTGAGCGCGGCAGGGTGGCACTGGTTTAAACGCCATAGTGAAGAAGGACGTGGCACTGTTTCACGACTGTAATCAGCCAGGTAGGTCAGGCTGCGCCTGACGTGATTGAGATACAAACGCAAAACTTCTTCAGGCAGTCAGTTCCACCCTGCCATTTCTGGCTAATTGTTGGTGTGATCTGCAAGACGTCAGGCACAGCCTGACCTACTTAACTCGGGGCTAACCTGGGCGTTAGGCAGTGGAGTTCGTGCTTTATGGAAAACCGCGAAGTCCCCATGGAATCTGGTAGTTCGCCGGATACAGAACTCAGTGACGTGCGCGAAGCTGTCAAGGAACTCAAAAAACAGGGCGGTGTCGTCGAACAAGTGGGCGGTGTCGTCGTCGAAATTGCACTCAAGACTAATCGCAGTGCCGCTGCCCTGCCATTATTGTCAAGATTCCCGCACTTGCGCACTTTACGTCTTCACAACCTGCCCATCGAAGCGAATGATTACAGGAGACTTGCATCGCTCAGCGGACTGGAAGAACTGTATCTCGCGCGTTGCGGCCCGATGGGCGGCGTCGGCTTGAAAGTCATTGGCACGCTGACTGGCCTCAAGCGATTGGATTTGTCATTCACCAAGGAATCTGACGTTGAATCTAAAACGATCGCGCACCTGAGTGGCTTAACGAAACTCGAGAGGTTGAGCCTTTCTAGCAATAGCGCGTCTGGTGCGGACTTCGGTTTTCTTACCGATCTTCCTCATTTGAGAAGCTTGTCGCTCTACGATGTGAAGTTGGTCGGCCCGGTTATGGTCGACGTTGGCAAGTGCAAGCCTCTGGAAAACTTGTCGCTTTGCGAAACAGACATCGAAGACAAGGATTTGAAAACTCTTCGCGATCTGGTCAAGCTGCGCCATCTGAATCTGGGAAATGCCAAAGGAATCACCGGTCACGCCGTTAAAGCACTCCTGCCATTCGGCAGCCTCGAGGAGCTGTGGCTCCAAGCCACGTCCTTCGACAATTCTGGAATGGGCGAATTGGGCCGACTTAAGAGTCTTCAACGGCTTGATTTGAGGTGGTGCCCTATCACGGATGTCGGCCTCGAGTGCTATCAACCGCCTGACTCACTCAAGCATCTCGTGGTTTATTCGAGCAAGGTGACAGGGGCGGGTGTAAAACGGTTCTTGACCGCTTTTCCGCAAATCGATGTCTATTCGGGGTGGAATGCCAAGGAACTCGATGCGCTGGCGAAACATCCAACGCCAGTTGTTCCCGAAAGTTCTGCACCCACTGAGATCTCAGAACCGGCCGACCCGCTACGTGATCAGCGCGTCCGGCAACGGGCTGTTGCGATCACAGCGAAGCACAAGTCGCAAGGCGAGCCCCTCACAACGAAACAGGCTCTGGCGGCATTCAAACGGCTGATGAAATTCAAGGCAGCGAGTGGAAAACCGAATTTGTCGACGGTTTGGGACGCGTTTAAGAGCTTTTGTGAATTCGCGATTGATTGTTCGGGAGAAGTATTCCAGATCGAGGATATTTCCGAAAACAACGTATCCTTCAGGTTGACGCGGTTTTGGTACCAGCCGGGCATCGGCTCCGACGAGCTGTACATGGCAGAATGCCGTGGGGAGGTCAAGGCCGACGAGGGCCGGTGGGACGTCCCATTTTGCCAAGTCGAATCGCCTGAAGAATTCTTGGACCACGTAGAATCTCGAGTGGCATTTTGGAAACACATGGGGGGGGCTGTGACCTCGGAACTGGAACTCTACGCAGGCAAGCGTTAGGCCAGTCGGTTATTCTGTCACGCGGCGCGGTAACCGGATACCGCGAGGTAGTGGTCCGTCTATCGATCAATGTTAGGCTGCGGATAAAGCGACTTGAGTTTGATCCGGGCGTCAGCTGTCGTGAATCGC
>JAZKFE010000178.1:0-2007 GCA_040386595.1 Planctomycetota bacterium
GCCAAGGCACTCGGACGCCGCGACGATCTCGACATTCGGCTGTTGATGCCGGGCCATCAGCATATTTCGGAGAAGAATCTGGAATCGCGGTTCGATGATGTCGTCATCGAATCGCTGGCCGTGCCGCTGGGCGACCGAGTCGTCTCGTTGCGCGTCTGCCGGATCACTCTGCCGACATTTTCGGCCGACGAACCGCGCATCATCTGCTATCTGCTGTGCGAACCTGAGTTGCTCAATCGACGTGAGAATTCCGGCCTGCAAGCCGTGCTGCTGGCTCGGGGGACGGTCGCGTTTGCGGAAAACTGCGAAGAGTTTCGCCCCGACCTGATTCATTGCAACGACTGGCACACCGCCCTGATTCCGGTGTATCTCAACACCGTTTATCGCGAACACCCCTATCTGAGCCGGATTGCAACCCTCTATACGATCCACAACAACACGGGGGGCGCCTATCAAGGCTCGAAGCCGCTGAGCGAAGTACGGCCGTTGGCGGGATTGCCCAACGAATGCTACCAGCCCGGCAAGACGCGATCGGTCGAGTTCTTCGGCCAGTTCAATCATGCCAAGGGGGGCATTGGCTTTTCCGACTTGATCAACACGGTCAGCTTGAGCTACGCCCATGAACTCCGCAGCGCGGCGTTTGGCGGGGGGCTCGACAAGGTCGTTGAAGATCGCGCGTCGGAACTCTGCGGAATCGTGAACGGGATCGATACGGCCGAATGGGATCCCGCCGAGGATGCATTCTTGCCTGCAAAAAATCGCTTCAGCGCACAAGACGGCCCGGAAGTCGTGCGGCAGAAAAAGGTCGGTTTGCGAGCCGCCTTGCGCAGCTGGAAAGACGCCCAGGGAAACAGTCCGTTCGCCAATATTACCGACGATTCGATCCTGATTGGTGTCGTGACGCGGATTTCCGAACAGAAGATGCCCGTTCTGTTGCCGCTGCCGGAAGACACGGGACTCGCGGTGGAGTCTGCATCCCCGATCGAGCGTCTGTGCGAACGGACGCGGGGCACCGCTCGACCGGTGCAGTGGATCGTGCTCGGGAATGCCGACCGCAGCGATGAACGTGGCAAACGCTACGTCTCGCGACTGCAACGACTGGTGACCGAGCAGCCCACCGAAGTCATGTTCTATGATGGCTTCAACATTGAATTGTCGCACCTGATCTACGCCGCCAGCGAGTTGTTCGTTGTCCCCAGTTCGTTTGAACCGTGCGGGTTAACGCAATTGACCAGCATGCGGTACGGAACCATCCCCGTGGTCCGCAACGTGGGCGGCCTGCGCGATACAGTGATCGATGAATTGGATGCGTTTGAAGCCAACGGGTTCAAATTCCTGGAACGAGACGATGACGTCGAGTTCTGGCGGTATCAGGCGGAAGTTCCCTGGGCGGCCGAATTGCTGTATCAAACCTTGCTGCGAGCGGTCGATCTACGGGAGAACGAAACACGCTGGAATCAGCTGTTGATGAATGGCATGCGACGCGATTCGTCCTGGACGATCCCGGCGGCTCAGTACCGTCGGCTGTATGCCGAAGCGGTGCAGCAACGAGTCCGCTTGTCCTTTAGCCGACCGCAATCTCCCAACCAGTTGGCCCAACAAATTGGGTCGGTTCGGGAAGAGTTCGAACGGCTGATCAAGCTGCCCCCATCGGTCTTCAACAACCTGTGTAAATTCGGAATCGGTCGCTTTGGCCCTTATGACATGACCCCCGTGTTCCGCAGCGAGCTGCAGTTGCTGCAGGACTACGGCTACATTTCCCATGCAGTGCTGGAGCAGTTGCCGACTCGGGGAGACAACCTATCGCAACACCTGTGGATCACCGATGCCGGGGTGAATTTCGTGACCTTGCGCAGTGCCTTTCAGCAATTGGTCAATGCCTGCAATCAGGCACAGTGACCAGCCGCCAGTCGGGGGTGGCAGCTCAAAGCATCGCATTTCGAAGGGCTACTAGATAAAACCACGGGGTTGGGAGGGTGAGGCTCCTGCCGAACCGCTTGGGCTTTC
>JAZKFE010000179.1:0-24261 GCA_040386595.1 Planctomycetota bacterium
TACTTTATTAGCCCACTCACCCAGATTCGAGAATCTGGTCGCCCCATCGACGGCGTCGATTGGAACTTAAAATCTCACTTAGACTGGCGGTGCGGGGGTTGGCAGTTTCTTGGCTGCCAACCCTAACATGATCAGCGTCCAGCCGTTGAAGATCATATCAATGCCGATAAATAGGCCAATCACCCAGAGCCCGGACAAGGGCCATTGCTGCAAAATCATGACTCCTAATGCGATATTGATGATGCCGTGCAGCACCAGCCAGAGGACATGTTGAAAACGGATTGCGGCCGCCAGAGCGATGCGAAAAATGCCACCCACAATGAGCAGCATCGCAATCAGCAATGTCAGCACTGCGGCAGCTTGGCCCGGATGAGCCACAATCAGCAGGCCGACGACGATGTTGAGGATTCCCGTCAACAAATCGACAAAAAAGCCGCCCCAGCGTTTCGCCAGGAAAGCATGTACGGTCTGCAAGATGCCACCGACGACGAGCAGATACCCGATCAACAACACCGACGCAATGGTGAAGATCACCGAGGAACCCAGGGCAATCGTTCCCAGAAGAACCAGCGCGGCGCCTAAACCGACAAACCAACCCCAACGCTTCTTGAGTTCGTCGACCCCGATCAGATGCAGCGACACGATGTTCAAGTCGGTGGTATCAGGTGGCATGGAGTTGTCCTCTGTGGTTGAAGTCACCAACAATTCATCACGCCAGCCGCTGGCGCGACAACGATAGCTTTGATCAGATTTAGGGGTACAGGAGACTATCATCCTACCGGGCTGAGATCTCACCGCGAAGTCGCAAATTGGCCAGGACGCGATTTCTGTCGCAATTCAGGCGTCGGGGTTCTGGTTCTCCAGTCGGCTAAAATCCGTCTCTTAAAACACATCCTGACGCGGCACAATCCGGCCTCAATGTCCTGGTTTTCACCGAAATCTCCAAGACAGTCGGTGGCAGATATAATGATGGGTTAGTCTGTAAAGAATTTGAATTCTCCAGCCCTGCCGTTAACTATGGACGAGTTGCCAATCGTTTCGAAGAAGCAGCAGCCATTCACCCTTGGAAAATCCGTACATTGGCCGCGTTCCGCCAAGCGACGAGCGTTGTTCCTGGTGAGTTATATTGTGTTTCTGACAGCGCTGTGCTGGTTCGGATATCGGCTGTATTGGAGCTTCAAACAGGGTGCCCCGCTGGCGACGGGGAAGAACGACATCTGGGATGATTTTTATCCCACGCTCCGGAACAGTGGTGTCCTCACTGCGGAGTTCAAATCGCCACCTGACGAGATCAATGTCGTGATGCTCGGAGCCTCGACGATCGAAAATGCGTGGGGCGATGTCGAGGAGCGATTGCGAACGGGACTGCAGAGGGAGTTTGGCAAGGGTGTTCGCGTCTTCAACCTGGCTGAGGTCGCCCACACGTCCCGCGACAGTGCACTCAAGTTTTCCAAAATCGCCGATAAGCCGTTTGATCTCGTCCTGATCTATGACGGCTTCAATGATTGCCGCATGAACAACTGCCCGCCCGAGATGTTTCGTGACGACTACACGCACTGCGCGTGGTACCGCAGCTTCGAAATGCGGCGGAAGGCGGGGGTTTCGCAGTTGCCAGTCGAGGTTCTCAGAAGCTTAGGACGGGCGATTGGGATGGGAGACCCCGAAGAGAATCTGGTGCAATATGGTGGTGATTTAAAAACGCCGAAAGGATTTCGACAGAATCTCGAAGAGATTTTGCAGTCAACTCGCGAGCAAAATGGCTTAGTTCTGTTGCAAACTTTTGCCTACCACATTCCAGAAGGATATACAGACGAAAAGCTCAAACAAGGGGACCTTGATTTCGGTAGGTCTCGCGGCAGAACGCGGTGTCCGCTGCAGATGTGGGGCCGGCCGGCAGATGTGATCAGCTGCGTCGACGCCCACAATCGTGTCATTCGCGATTTGGCCGAATCAGACCCGCAGCACACCATCTTTGTGGATCAACAAAAGTTGCTGTCGCCGAACGGGCAATACTTCGTGGATGCGTGTCATTTTACAGACACCGGGTGCCGTCAGTTCGTCGACAATCTCTTGCCCGCGGTCGTGCAGCGCCTGAGACAAAAACGCGTTCAGTCACCTTAAACGTCGTCCTCGGAGAATGGTCAGGTCACAGGGGGAGTTCAACCCTGATGATCAGGATTTCGAGTAGGGTCCACCATGTAACGGCTGGCCCCCACGGGGTGAGCCTCGTAAGCCGGTCTTGACAAAGTCCCCAATTCCGCGTACTTGAAGCTGGGGATTCTCGAAGGAAGGGGGAGCCGGATGGCTCATTTGATTTGCCAGGGACTGGTCAAGGTCTACGGTCAGCGTCGAGTCGTCGATGGCGTGGATTTTTTCGTGGAACGTGGAGAGATCGTAGGTCTACTGGGGCCGAACGGCGCCGGTAAGACGACGACCTTTCGGATGTCGTGCGGAATGGTCACGCCCACGGCCGGCCGGGTCTTTTTGAACGGCGTCGAAGTCACCGACTGGCCCATGTATAAACGTGCGCAGCATGGCATGGGGTACCTGGCTCAGGAAACCAGCATCTTTGTGAAGATGACTGTCGAACAAAATATTCTAGCGATCCTGGAAATGCTTTCGGTCAAGCGCCGTGAGCGGATCATGATTGCGGGCGAACTGCTGGAACAGTTTGGCCTGACGACCAAGAAGCATCAGATTGCGACGACTTTATCCGGTGGTGAAAAACGCCGCCTGGAGATCGCGCGCTGCCTGGCCAGCGAACCGACTCTCATTCTGTTGGATGAACCCTTCACCGGTATTGATCCGGTCACGATTCACAGTATTCAGGATATCATTCGCCAGTTACGAGATAGCGGCATCGCGATTCTGCTAACCGACCACCGGGAACGCGAAACGCTGACGATCACCGACCGCAACTACATCATCTTCGGCGGTAAAGTGCTGTGCGGCGGTGATGCCGAGTCGGTCCTCAATGATCCCGAAGCGATCAAGCATTACTTCGGCCAGCGGTTCGACAAACAGTCAATCATCAGCGGAAAAGAGCAGATGGCCAACGCCAGCCATCGCTAATCAACATCGACGAAGTCGCCGGGTGAGCGGAGCGAACCATAGTCGTTGTTCGCTCCGCGAACATAACGCATCCGCAGTAGCCGGCTCGAATCAGCATTCAACCTCACCGCGCCCCCTCGGGACGACGAGCGCATTCAGTTCGCCAAGCAAACACGATGCGGCGTCACGTTACCACCACAGTGATGCTGTCGTTGCCGCGTCATTCAGAAGATCTTTCGCTGAAATCGGGATCTGTCACTCCCGATAATCGTTTCACAAAAATGACACTTTTCGAATTGATATGTTCAGTTCACGGGACTTCGAAATCGTAGACTTGGGCAATTGAACGTGTATACAAAATACATGTACTGACCAGCTAACTGTCTAGATTGAGGCATCCTTCTCGATGTATGCAGTGTGCAGTCAGCTAGCGCCGGAGACTCCGGCCATGATTACTCAGATGCAGAGAAATCCCTGAGTAATTCTAAATCGTTGCCAGAATAATGTGGCCGATTGTATCGTGAATGATCGCTATCGTGTGTGGTTTACATATCTCTACATATCGATGCGACAGACTAATATTGAGATTCGTTGACATAAGCCAGATATGATCGATAATACCTAATGCATTATTCTGGCTATGCAGGTGCCTGTCGCTAAATTCTTTCGACAAGGCATTCTTCTGCGCCCAAATCTGGGCCGGATTTTTTCTAGCAGCGATTATTTCGAGAAAGATGTTTAATGCCCTCTCACATCATGCGGTGGTTCGTTCTGTCGTTGTTTGCACTTGTGGTGATCGGATGTGGTGGTGAGAAAAATGTCGGCCGCCAACCAGTCACGGGCACAGTCTTGATGGACGGTAAGCCGCTCGACAAAGGGGCGATCAATTTCCACCCTCACGAAGGTGGAAAGCATCTCCTGGGAGCTGGTGCAGTCATCGAAAATGGAAAATATTCCATTCCGGCAGATCAAGGACTGGTGGCGGGCAAGTACACCGTGGCGATCAGTGCTCCGGAACCCTCCAAGCAATCGGGGCCAGCTAAAGACCTGTCACCTCAAGATCAGATGAAAGCGGTCTCAGACGCCGGAGTTCCCAAGGAGCGTTTGCCCGCAAAATACAACTCAACCACCGAGTTGATGGTCGATGTCAAGTCGACCGGATCGAATAAGTTTGACTTTACTGTCGATTCCATAAAACGCTAGCTTCCGATTGTTCTTATATTTCTCATCTCGCATCGCGAGTTGTGTAGTGATTTTATGTGCATATGTGTTTGTCGGGTTTCTATTTCATATGGTTTTGGAGGATTTGAGTTATGCTGCAGCGACGGAAGGGGTTCACCCTCATTGAACTGTTGGTTGTGATCGCGATTATCGCGGTCTTAATTGCCTTGTTACTGCCTGCCGTGCAACAGGCACGCGAGGCGGCTCGGCGTTCGCAATGCAAGAACAATATGAAGCAGCTGGGGCTGGCGCTGCACAATTACCATGACACAATGAACATCCTGCCTTACGGCTGTCATGCCGATCAATCCGGGCATTCTTGGTGTTTATATATTCTTCCGTATATTGATCAAGCCAACGTCTACAATAAATGGGTCTTCAATTGTAACTATTATGGCAACAACGCCTTGTTAAGAAGATCGCCGCAGCCAGCTCTGATGTGTCCTAGCGATACCGCTCAGATTTGGTGGGATCAGAATCCGTTGTATAACTACGCCGTCTGTTTGGGGACCACCAACAATGCTCACACCTCGCCTTTGAACGGTGTGAACTGGGCTCCAGGCGCTTTTGACGTTACCGACGGTAGCGGTGGATCGCCGAATTTCTGCCTCAATATTCCCGGCCCCAAGACCTATCGCTTGCGTGACATGACGGACGGTACAAGTAATACCATTTTCATGGCAGAAGTCCGTCAAGGTCAGGTGAATCAGGACATTCGTGGATTGGCCTGGTACGCTCCATTTGCTGGTTTTACCACCAATATTGGGCCGAACTCATCTTCGCCCGACGTGATGGGTGGGTTTTGCAACAATCAGCCGAATTTAGGGATGCCCTGTGTCGGCGGCGCCACGGCTTTGTCGGCACGTAGCAGACACACCGGTGGGGTGCATACGCTCTTGGGTGATGGAGCCGTTCGCTTTATCTCGAACAATATCAATCTGCCGACATGGCAGGCTCTCAGCACGATCCAAGCTGGTGAAATCATTGGCGAATTCTAAATCGCCTTCGGCAGACAGGTCGCGGTATGCAAGCGGGCTAGCAATTTGCTAGCCCGCTTGGTGTTCCATGCCATCAGGACTTCTATATGAAGTCCGAATACACGATGCAATCGGCTTTATTCGAAGGTGGGATACTCGACCCCCAGCGTGGTGCGCTGGATGTTGGTCAGCACGCGGATGCCTTGTTCAGCCAAGGTGAGTTGCTGGTTGAGTTGTTCGCGGTTGAAGGTGCGGCCTTCCGCCGTCCCCTGAATTTCCACGAATTCGTTGGCGCCGGTCATCACGACATTCATGTCGACCTCGGCCCGGCTGTCTTCGGAATAGTCCAGATCGAGGCGCAATTCCCCATCAATGATTCCCAGGCTGACTGCGGCCACGTTCGAGCGGAAGACGGGGCCGACTCCTTGTGGCAGGCGGTCGCGGATCGAATTCACCGCTTCGGCCAGAGCAATCCAGCCGCCGGTGATGCTGAGCGTCCGTGTGCCACCGTCCGCTTCGAGCACATCGCAATCGACGTAGATTGAACGGGGGCCCAGAGCGGCGAGATTGACGACGGCTCGCAGGCTGCGTCCGATTAAGCGTTGAATTTCCGTGGTGCGGCCGTCGACCGAACCCGCGCGATCGCGTCCCTTCCGCGGCGACGTGCTACCGGGAAGCATGCTGTACTCGGCCGTGACCCAACCGCGGTCTTGGCTTTTCATCCATTTCGGCAGATTTTCATCGATGCTGGCGGTACATAACACCGTGGTTCGGCCGGCAGAAATCAGGATGCTGCCTGCGGTGACCTTGGTGAAATTTCGTTCGACGCGAATCGGGCGAAGTTGGTCGAGAGCACGGTCTTCAAAGCGCATGGTGGTTTCAGTCTACGAGGGATGGGACTTGAGATGGTCTTCACAAGTTCTTGTGGGAGAACATTGTACTCTTTACGCTCAAATCGTTCGTCAGTCAGGTTGAGTTTCTGGACCTCTCTGCGGAAACCGGCCTGAAACAGGCTGATTTGAAACGGTGACCACGCTGCGGAGCCACCGGGCAGAGTGTCGCAGGAGTCCTGTTTCCTCACGATATTCCCGTGTTTCTGTTACGGGCAGCATGAACGGAACGGCGGTATCGGTTGTTCTCAGGTGGTACGGGGCGGTATCCTGTCATCAGATCGGCCAATGGTAATGCGTGACCGAGGTGCTCGAGGTCTCTTCAAACATCAGCGCAGGAGTTAGTTATGTTTCCTCAATCGCGTCGTGAGTTTCTGGAGCAATCAATGCTGGCGGCGGCAGCCACCGTGGCCGGAACCGGCTTTGCGGGTGGAGTCCAAGGCTTCGCTCAGGAAGGCGGAGCCGCCAGCCCGAATGATGTGATTCGGGTGGCCGTGATTGGCGTGCGGGGACGCGGCGGCGAGCACCTGTCGGAAACATTGAAGCGCAAGGGAGTGGAAGTCGTCGCGATTGTCGATACCGACGAGGAAGTCGGGCACACGAAGGGGGTGGCTCGGGTTGAGAAAGAGACCGGGAAGAAGCCCGCTTTCTATCAGGACCTGCGCAAGGCCTTCGAAGATAAGAACATCGACGCCGTCACGATTGCGACCCCCAACCACTGGCATTCTCTGGCCGCGATCTGGGCCATGCAGGCGGGCAAAGACGTTTATGTCGAGAAGCCCGTTAGCCACAACGTGAGCGAAGGCCGTCGCGTGGTCGAGTTTGCCGCTCACTTGAATAAAATCTGCCAGGCGGGAACTCAGTGCCGTTCGATGAAGGGCACGATCGACGCCATTGCCCACGTTCACGCCGGCAAGATTGGTGAAGTGAAGTTGGCCCGTGGCTTGTGCTACAAGTCGCGTCCGTCGATTGGCCCCAAGGGACATTACGCACCGCCGAAGAGCGTCAACTACGACATCTGGTCAGGCCCGGCCCCGGAATTGGAAGTCACTCGCAAACAATTCCACTATGACTGGCACTGGCAGTGGGCCTACGGCAACGGCGATCTCGGCAACCAGGGCATTCATCAGATGGACATCGCGCGCTGGGGACTGGGAGTCAATGACATCGGCCAAGGCGTGTTCAGTTATGGTGCGCGTCTGGGCTATGAAGATGCAGGCGAAACGGCCAATACGCAAATCAATGTCCACAACTACGGCGACAAGAATCTGGTGTTCGAAGTGCGTGGCTTGCCGACTGAACCCCTCAAGGGAGCTCGGGTAGGCGTGATCTTCCACGGCAGCGAAGGCTACGTGGTCCTGTCGAGCTACAACGGTGGCGCGGCTTTCGATCTCGATGGCAAGATGACCAAGGAATTTAAGGGTGGCGGCGATCACTTCGGCAACTTCTTCGAAGCCATGCGGTCACGCAAACCGGAAACGCTGGCGGGGCATATCGAACAAGGTCACCTGTCGAGTGCCTTGTGTCACTTGGGTAATATTTCGTATCGCCTCGGCCAGGCCGTTTCGATCGAACAAGCCAAGGAGCAATTGAAGGACGCCGCACCTCAGCCGGAAGTCGCCGAAACCTTCGACCGCGTTGCCAAGCACCTCGCCGATAACCATGTCGATTTGGGGAGTGCCAAGCTGCATGTTGGCCCAGTGTTGGCCATTGATTCGGTGAAGGAAACCTTCACGGGAGCGAATGCCGACCAAGCCATCCCGATGCTGACTCGCGAGTATCGCGCCCCGTACGTGGTGCCGAACCAGGTTGGCTAAGGTTTTTGGGATCGCATGATCAGATCGAATACAGCCCGGCAGCCGTAACAGGTGGCCGGGCTGTTTTTGTCTCCAGCTGCAGAGAACCCGCATTCCCGGAAATTTTGTGTTTCGCTAAGATATTGACCCAAGGGACTTTAGGTAGGTATCGATGGCGGCCGGAGCGGTTTCCCGCCGGTACGGTGACGAGCGAGTTCTGTCGCGCCGATGGGGACTGCGGTCGATCGTTCTTTTTGCGTGCGGAATGGGATGGAGTCTGGCCCATGTGGAATTGGCTGTTGTCGCGTGGTTTGCAATTCGTTCTTCTCGGGATGGCTGCCGTCACCGCGGCGACCCCGGTGCAGGCTCAGCAGGCGCTCGGAGTCACGGTCCCTGAAGGTTTTCAGGTTGACCTGTATGCGGATGACGATCTGGCGCACGACATCTATAGCCTGACCGTGGATGCCCGTGGACGGGTTGTCGTGGCCGGCAAAGGCTATGTTCGGATTCTGATTGACGAGGATGGCGACGGCAAAGCTGAGAAGTACCATCAATATTCCGACATCCCCGCCAACGGCGCGATGGGGATGTTTTTCCTGGGTTCCGACCTGATCTGTACCGGCGATGCGGGCCTGTTGCGGTTCCGTGATGCCAACGGTGATGATCAAGCCGACGGGCCCCCCGATGTCTTTCTGAAAGTCAAAACGGGCAACGAACACGACGCCCACGCGATTCGCCGCGGTCCCGATGGCTGGTGGTATTTGATCTGCGGCAACACGGCCAATGTGACCGCGGGATATGCCACCCTGCCCACCTCACCGGTTAAGCGGCCCGAGTTCGGGACCCTGCTCCGTTTAAAACCCGACTTGAGCGGCGGTGAAGTTTATGCCCATGGTTTTCGGAATGCCTACGACTTCGATTTCGGACCATCCGGCGATCTCTATACCTTCGACAGCGATGATGAGCGTGATTCTTCCCTGCCCTGGTACCGCCCGACACGCGTGTTCGAAATCCTGCCCAGTCTGCATGCCGGCTGGCAGTCCCAAAGCTGGAAACGCCCCGACTATTTCCTCGACATGATGCCCGTGCTGGGTTCGTTCGGTCGCGGTTCGCCGACCGGCGTGACCTACTATCAACACTCACATTTTCCCGCCCCCTACCGCGGCGGCATCTTTGTGATGGATTGGACCTTCGGCCGTGTGATTTCACTATCCATGCAACGAGCAGGCGAAGTCTGGCAAGCGAAACCGACCGACTTCATGCGAGCCAAGGGAGAATTCGGATTTGCTCCCACCGATTGCGAAGTGGGCCCCGATGGCAGCCTGTACGTGTCAGTCGGTGGACGAGGAACGCGGGGTGGCGTCTTTCGCGTCACGCACCCGGCAGGCTTGAAGGCGTGGAAAGAGCAACAGAAACAGGCCCCCACGGACAAGCTCACCCGGTGCCTGACGGCGATCGATCCTCTCTGCAGTTGGTCGCGTGCCAATTGGGAGCCGCTCGCGAAGGAACTGGGGCGAGAACCCTTCGTGACAGCGGCATTGAAGGCTGATTTACCAGTTGCGAGCCGCGTGCGTGCGGTCGAAATCCTGACAGAACGATTTGGCGGACTAGACGCCCCATTGGTGGCCAAGCTGCAGTTATCCAAGGAGCCGGAAGTCCGAGCCCGTGTCGCCTGGTCGATCGAGCGCGGACAGCCGATCGCAATCCCCGCCGAAGTGTGGCTTAAGTTTTTACAGGATGCCGATCCTCTCGTGCGGCGGACCATTCTGGAAGCGGTCGCGACGCATGCAGCTGTTGTGCCGACTGCGGGATTGGGCGTCGGGTTCCGACAGGTCCTCAGTGATCCCCAGCATTTTGTCCGCGTGACCGCAGCGCGAGCCGTGGCGGCATTAGATGGATCAGGTTTCCAGTTAGTAGGTGAGGAAGTTCGCAAGGGGGATTGGCAGGCCGCGTTGACGTATGCCTATGCCAATTACTTGCGGAACGTGGGTGACGGTTCCAAGGTGAATGCCTATGCCGTTGAAGTCGGGCGTCGGGTTCTGGAAGCCGATCATCCCGTTGCCTTAAAATTGGAGGCGGCCCGGCTGATCCAGTTGGGGCTTGGTGATTTGGGGACCGTTGGAAAATTGTCGGCGGCCTATCACGGATACGTCTCTCCGTTGGACCTCAGCCCGGTGGAACGGGAACTCGATCCATTACGCGTGGCGGTGACGAAGGGGTATCCGACCCCTGATAAGAATTTGAATTATGAGCTGACGCGTTTAATGTCGGTGCTGTCCGTCTACAACGTCGCGGCATTAAATAATGTGTTAGCTCAGATTACGGCTGATTCCGATCCTGTGGATGACATTCACCATTTACTGGTGGCGTCGCGAATCCCCGTGGAACGCGTGGCGACTCAGCGGAAATTGATTGCTGCGGCACTCGTGGGGATCGAGCCCAAATTGCAGGCGCGCAAGATGGTGCAGGATACCAACTGGCCCGATCGTTTTAATGAGTTGTATGCGACGCTGACGGAGCTCGACCCTGAGCTGCCGGCAGAGATCCTGGAACAACCGCAGTTTGGACGTCCCAGTCATGTGATTTTTCTGTCGAGTTTCCCGCCAGACCTCGCCCCCATTGTGCAGAAGAAATTCCATGAGGCGGTGCAACGTGATCCGGAATATCCGTGGAACAACGACGTCGTCTTCTTGTTTGCCGAGTCATCGACACCAGAGACGTTAGCCTTACTGCGAGCTCGCTACGAGCATTTCAATACACGCAGCGCAGCCATGATTTCGTTAGCACGTCATCCGTTATTAGAAGATCGCCCGAAGTTTATAGAAGGGTTAAGTTCTTCCCAACCGGAAGTCCTACGAGCCAGCATTGAAGCGTTGGAAAAACTACGTCCCGAGGCCAATCCCGAGGAGACGGTGGTCCTGGTAAAAACGCTCCGGCGGCTAGGAACCGAGGCCTCTGAATTCCCCACAAGGGAGCGAGTGGTCGCACTGCTCGAACGGGCCACAGGGCAGCGTTTCCCCTTTATCCGCGGCCCGCAAGGACATCGTCCGCAACCCGAGGCGGTCCAGGCTTGGACCGGTTGGGCCCTCAAGGCGTTCCCGGCATTGGCCAACGAACTGCAGGGTGGAGCCGGAGCCGAATTGGCTGAGCTACAAGCTCGTTTAACGAAGGTCGACTGGTTGGCGGGCAACGCGGCCCGTGGAAAAAAGCTGTTCATCGAGCGGAGCTGCAGCCAATGCCACGGGAGCGGCCAGGCCCTGGGGCCGAGCCTGTCGGGTGTCGCGGGACGGTTTTCTCGCGACGATTTATTTATTGCCATCGCCCTGCCCGATCGTGATGTTTCCCCTCGTTACCAAGCGACTACGGTCGAGACGAAATCGGGGCTGACGCATACCGGTTTGATTGTCTATGAGTCTGCAGAAGGTTTGATCTTAAGAAACACGACCAATCAAACCTTCCGCATCGAGGCCCCCGACATCGAATCGAAATATAAACACAATCGATCACTAATGCCGGGTGGCTTGCTCAAGGATCTGAAGCCGGAAGACATTGCGGATCTCTACCGATATCTGCAGACCGTGCAATAGCCCATAGTCGTTGTTCGCTCCGCGAACTGAACGCCTTTTATGATTCGGGTTGATTCAAAATTGAAGCTAGTGCTTTGTCACAGCTTAGATTTGGGATCCACTCCCCCAGGTATTGTCGTGCCACTGCTTTGCAACGGTACTCAGTTGTTAAGCAGTGCATTCCAAGCCGTCCGGGCACTGCTTAACGACCGAGTACGGTCGCAAAGCAGTGGCACGCAATCCGAATTCTTCGCTATGACACAGCACTGGAAGGCTGATAGATAATCCAAGCTCGCTATTGCAAACGCGTTCAGTTCGCGGAGCGAACAACGACTATCTGGGGGTGAAGTCGCTGTCGGCGGTGAGCGTCATGCAGAACTCGGCGATCAGTTGCGCGGCATTGTCCAGGTCATCCAGTGAGATGACTTCGACGGGGCTGTGCATGTAGCGGTTCGGGATGGCCACGATTCCGGTGGCTTGTCCGCCGCGGCTGATCTGCATCACGTTGGCGTCGTTGCCCGCGGGCTTGGAGATCCCCGCAATTTGAATCGGGATTTCTTTTTCGATCGCCAGTAGTTTCAATTGGTCGTGGACGACCGGGTTCACGTTCGGGCCACGATAGACGACGGGGCCCTTCCCGAGCTTGATGTCCCCGTGCTGCTTCTTGTCGAGCGTCGGGCAATCGGTGGCATGGGTCACGTCGACGGCGATACCCAAGTGCGGATCGATCGAGAACGAACTGGTAATGGCGCCTCGAAGACCGATCTCTTCTTGAACTGTCGAAACCGCATAGACGGCGGCTTCGGGTTTCAGCAAGGCAATCCGCTGCAGGGCACTCATGACGGTCCACGTGCCGACTTTGTTATCCATCCCGGGAGCGGCCGCGAGTTCATTGCGAAGTTCGCGAAAGCCGAGCTCAAACGTCACCGGATCACCGACCGCGACAACCGACAAGGCTTCCTCGCGATGTGCGGCTCCGATATCGATCCAGAGGTCTTTGACCTCGGGGACTTTAAGGCGTTCTTCGTTGGTCAGCAGGTGAATGGCCTTGCGAGCGATGACACCACGGACCGGTCCCGCCGCACCCCAGACAACCATGTTTTGGCCGACCAGCATCTGGACATCCCAGCCGCCAATCGGATCACACCACAAGTACCCCTGGTCGTCGACATGTTTGATCATCAGGCCGATTTGGTCACAGTGTCCCGCCAGCATGATGCGGGGGAAGCCACCCGGATTCACGGCGGCCAGGACGTTACCATGCCAATCGGTCCGCACTTCGTCCGCGAACGGTGCGACAAATTCCCGAACCACTTTCTGGATTTGCTGTTCATAGCCGGAGGGGCTGGGAGTATTGAGCAAGTGCTTAAGAAAGTTTAGTCCGTTCGCTTCCATGAATTTGATCCGTCGTCAGGAATTTTTTGTTTATAAACGTCGCAAGCGTTGCGATAGAGATGCGATCTTAATCGGATCGACGCGTTAACATCGATTACCGCCGCACTCGTTAGCCCCGTTCCATCGGAATGGGCGCGGGGAAAATAAAACGACCTCGATTGAGAATGTCTTGTGGGTCGAGCTGATTCTTGAGGTTCTGCATCAACGGCCAACTGGGCTCGGGTTCGCCCCAGGTCGGAATTTCTTGCTTCCAGGCATCGGGCGAATTCACGATGACGATGTTGCCGTGATACTGGCGAACAAACCGCCGTAGCGGTGTCAGCAAAGCCGCCGCGGCTTGAGCGGTGGTGATACGGTCGGGAAGATGCCCGATGACGATGCCGTTACCCGCGTGAGCTTGTACCGAGATCTGTTCGCGCGCGGCCAGCTCCATGAACTCCATCGTGCGCGAAGGCACCAGATTGGCTTTGAAGGTCAGCGGTTCCTCGGCGGTGACTTCGAACTCGGTCAGAGCATTCCACAGGGTGTCCGCTTCGGCGTCGGGGGTGACAACCAATTGACGCGGCCCGAGGGGTTGGAGTTCGGTCTGTAAGGTGTCAATCTGCCAGGCCACCTCGCGGGCACTCCCTTCGAAGGCCAAGCCTAGGACCGGGCCATTCGCGGGGAGCGTCGTTCGGGCTTCCGCCGCGATCTGAGCTGCGGCCGAAACGTCCAGAACTTCCATGGCGATCGGTCGCGTGGCTGAGAGTAGGAGTCGCTCAAGTACGGTTTCGATGTCTTTAAAACTCGAGAAACTGGCCCACAGCCAACGTGTGGCTTCGGGGATGGGACGCAGCTTGATCGTCACTTGGGTGACCAGGCCGAGGGTTCCCAACGCGCCATTCAGAACTTTGCACAAGTCATAGCCGGCGACGTTTTTGACGACTCGGCCCCCCGCTTTATATACGGTTCCGGCGGCATCAATGGCCGAGATCCCGATGATGTAATCGCGTAGCGTGCCCAAACCGTAACGCCGAGCTCCACCCGCGTTGCAGGCGATAATGCCGCCGAGCGTCGCGCGATGAGCCTGCGGAACGTCAATCGGCAACCGCTGTCGTTCCTGCTTGAGAAGTTCATTGAGCGCCTCGATCCGAATGCCCGCTTCGACCGTGACGGTCATATCGCGAGCCGGGTAATCGATGACGTTCGTCAGCTTGGCGGTCGAGACCGCAATTCCGGGCTCCACGGCGGGGCACCCGTAATGGAGGGCCGTGCGTCCGCCGACCGGGTAAATCACGCGCTGTCGCGTCGCCGCGTTGTCCGCCATGTAGCGGGCAAGTTCGGTTTGCGTGGCGGGAACGAATTCGTCCGCGAAGGCGGCAAGTGTTGGCAGAGACATAAATCAACAGGCTGGGTGGAAGAAACAGCGATTCCAGGATTGCCGTATCATACGCCAGACCCAGCCCGGATTTCACGCGACTTTCAGATCCAACTGCTAAGAGGATAAGGCTCCTGTCGAACCGCGGTCAAATCCACGGTCCGCAAGACAAAGCGGTTCGGCAGGAGCCTCACCCTCCCAAGGGGGCGCCATGGCGGCTTGCGACAACACTCTACATGGCGGCGCGGACGCCCGTTCTGACGATCGGTTGTTCGGTGCCGCAGCCACCCGAGGTAGGCAACATCTTTTTCGGACTGCAGAGACCGGTGGGATTGAACGCCATGCGGACCTTGAGGAATGTGGCCAGGTCGGCTTCGGTGAACAACTTGCTCATGAAGCTGATTTTTTCCACGCCGATACCGTGCTCGCCGGTAACGCTGCCCCCCAGATGAATGCACCCGTCGAGGATTTCATCGCTGGCATGCAGGACTCGTTGTACCTGATCGGCGTCGCGTTCATCGAACAGAATAATGGGATGAATGTTGCCATCCCCCGCATGGAATACGTTTACGATCCGCAGATTGTGCCGCTTGCCTGATTCAATAATCAGCTGCAGAATTTCCGGCAGTTTTGTCCGCGGGACAACACCGTCCTGCGTGCAATAGCTGGGGCTGAGGCGGCCGATGGCGCCGAAGGCCTGCTTGCGACACTTCCAGAGCAGCAGCCGTTCTTTGGGAGTGTTGGCCTGCCGAACTTCACGTGCTCCCGAACTATTGCAGATCTCAATGATGGTGCGGGCTTCTTCATCGACAGCGACTTCCAGGCCGTCGACTTCAATTAACACCACCGCGCCCGCATCCAATGGGAAGCCAAAATGAAACGCCGCTTCGACCGCTTCGATGATCCCGGAGTCCATCATTTCCAACGCGGCTGGGACGATCCCCGCACCGATGATATTGCTGATGGTTTTTGTCGCGGCTTCGACTGTTTCGAAGATGCCGAGCATCGTGCGATAGGCAGCCGGATCCCGCGTGAGGCGGACCCAGGCCTTGGTGCAGATGCCGAATGTCCCTTCATTTCCGACGAAGAGCCCCGTCATGTCGAATCCCGGAGTATCTTCCGCTGGGCCACCAAATATGACGACGGAACCGTCGGGCATGACGGCTTCGACTCCCAGGATATGATTCACCGTCACGCCGTATTTCAGCGTGTGCGGACCGCCGGAATTTGTGGCAACATTGCCACCGATTGTGCAGGCCCCCTGGCTCGAAGGATCGGGAGCATAATGATACCCGGTCCCCTTCAGTCGCTGGGTGAGGTGCACGTTGACCAGCCCCGGTTCGACGATGGCATAGCGGTCACGGACGTTGACTTCCAGGATTTGCTTCATCCGCGTCAGGACGATCATCACGCCGCCACCAACGGGCAAGCTGCCGCCGGCGAGGCTGGTGCCGGCACCGCGGGGAATGAACGGCAATTGCAGCTCATTGCACAGTTTGACGATCTTGACGACCTGTTCCGTCGTCGTGGGAAAGACCACCACATCCGGAATCTGTTTCTCGATGGTATAGCCATCGCACTCGTAAACGAGCAGATCCTCACGCTGGCTGAGCAGTCCGTCAGCACCAACAATCTCGCGCAACCGGCGCAGGACATCTTGACCAAACGTCGGAGCAACGGGAGTGGATACGGACATTGAGGTCTCAGTTGTGGAGTTGAGGGTTTTCTGAAAGTAGGGTGGGCATTCTTGCCCGTCTCATGAATTCAAATGCAATCGTCGACGGGCAGGAGTACTCCTACTGTAGCTATTTCGGAGCGGTTATTCGGGCTCCTCAAAGCCACCGCCCCGTTCGTCGTCGTTCTGCCATTCTTCGATCATTTCCATCAGCTGCGATTGTTCTTTGCTGTTGGCCCAGACCGATTCGCCCCCTTCCAGAGCGACTTCGTAGCGGCCTTCACATTGACAGTCAGGTTCGCCGCAGAAGTGAGGCGTTGCCGCAACCCACAGCACGCGGTACAGCGGCAGATGCTTGTCATCAATCCGGCAGAAGATGCTCATAATGCCTTCTACTTGCACCAGCCGACATGAATCGACTGGCGACTTTGCTAGTCTCGGTAGTTGTTAATACTTCATTTATTCTCGACGCGACCAAGCATGAGGTTTTTCAGGTATTGCGACCGCGATCAAAACGTCTCATAGATGGCTTCGTCAGGTATCGCCGGTTTTACTCGGCAAGTTTCTTCAGCAGCAATTCGCGGACCGTGGCGGGGTCGGCGCCCTTCAATTCTCGCATGACCTGACCGATCAAGGCTCCCGAGGCAGATTGTTTGCCCCCCTTGAAGTCGGCGACGGCTTTCTGGTTCTTAGCGAGGACCGCGAGGATCACCCCTTCTAATTGTCCGCTGTCGGCGACGATCGACACCCCCTGCTCCTGAATGATTTGATCGACGCGGGCCACCGAGATGGTCGTCAGATCTTCGCTGTTCAGCAGATTCAAGAAGATCTCGCGACCACTCTTGATGGTGATTTTCTTGTCGTTGATACGCTTGAGAATTTCTCCCAAGACCGGCGGCTGAACGGGAAATTGCTCGATCGTCAGCTTGCGGTCGTTCATCTCACGCAGCACGTCCTGGGTCACCCAGTTACAGGCTTGCTTGCCGTCGCCACAAAGTTTGGCGACCTCTTCGACGAAGTTGGCGAAGACGACTCCTTGGTCAATAATGACGGCCGCATCGTAGTTCGACAGTTGATATTGCTGCGTAAACCGCGTGCGACGGGCGGCGGGGAACTCGACCATATTCTGGATGACGTTCTCAATATACGCCTCTTCCAGGGTCACCGGCACGAGATCGGGATCGGGGAAATAGCGGTAGTCGGCAGCCGCTTCTTTCGTCCTTTGCGCAACGGTGATGTTCCGCACGGCATCGTAGCCGCGGGTCTCTTTGTTGACGTCAGCAAAGGTTTTGCCATCTTCCTGCCATTGGCGATACTGCCGATCGGCTTCGAACTCAATCGCCAGTTCGACGTTGCGGAAGCTGTTCAGGTTTTTGATTTCAACCAGCGGCGTCGCGATCTTCTTGCCGTCGCGTTGAATATGCACGTTGACGTTGGCATCGCAACGCAGGCTGCCCTCTTGCATGTTGCAGTCCGAGACTTCCAGATACGTCAGCAGCAACTTCAGCTCTTCGAGGTACTCTTTGGCTTCCTGAGCGGATCGCAAATCAGGGTGAGACACGATTTCAAGCAACGGGGTTCCCGCGCGATTGAGATCGACTTGGCTGTCCTGGCCACGGCCCGTTTCGTCGTGCGTGTTCTTGCCGGCGTCTTCTTCGAGGTGTGCTCGAATGATGCCGATCTTCTTTTTCTCGCCAGTCTCTTTATTGACGACGATATCCAGCCAGCCGTCGTGACTGAACGGCAGGTCGTACTGGCTGATCTGATATCCCTTGGGCAAGTCAGGATAATAGTACTGCTTGCGATCCCACTTCGTGAAGCGGGCGATCTGGCAGTTAATGGCCAGGGCCGTCTTCACTGCGAGATCAAATGCATGCCGGTTCATGACCGGTAGCGAACCCGGCAGTCCCAGGCAGACGGGGCACGTCTGGACGTTGGGCTGATCGGGATTGAACTTGGTTGAGCAGCCACAAAAGATCTTGGAATGAGTCTGCAACTGGACGTGAACTTCCAGTCCGATGATCGTGGTATAGTCCATGATTTCCGCTTCAATTTCACGCGATCAGGCGTGTTTCAGACTTCGGTGGTTCAAACTGGATGATGTGTATGTGTCCGACACAGGCTCGATCTACAGAGTCGCTCGCTGGCCCTGCCATTGCGTAGCCTGCTCGTACATGCGGGCGGCTCGCAGGAGTCGTTCTTCTTCAAACGGAGCGGCCAGCAACTGCAGTCCAACAGGCAATCCGGCCGCGGTAAAACCAGCGGGAACGGAGATACCCGGCAGGCCAGCCAGGTTGGCACCGATGGTGTAAATGTCTTCCAGATACATGGCCAAGGGATTCGCGGAGTACTCGCCGACCTTGGACGGGGGATGCGGTGAGACCGGCGAAGCGAGGACATCGATTTGCTCGAAAGCCTGGTCGTAGTCCTGACGAATCAGGCGGCGAACCTTGAGGGCTTTCAAGTAGTACGCGTCGTAGTAGCCGGCCGACAGAGCGTAGGTCCCGAGCATGATGCGGCGTTTGACTTCGCTGCCAAAGCCTTCACCGCGACTGGTCGCATACATGTCGATCATGTTGCTGAATTCGCCGGCACGATGCCCGTAATGGACGCCGTCGTAACGGGCCAGGTTGCTGGACGCTTCCGACGGGGCAATCAGATAATACACGGCCACGCCATAGCTGGTGTGGGGCAATGAAACTTCTTTAATCTCTGCCCCCAAGGACTTATAAACGTCCAAGGCATTCCGCAACGTCTTTTCGACTTCCGGGTTCAAGCCTTCGACGAAATGTTCCTTGGCGATGCCGACTCGTAGACCGGCGAGAGGTTGGTCCACGGTCCGGCTGTAGGACGGCACGGCCGCATTGACGCTGGTCGAATCGCGTCCATCATGGCCGGCAATGACTTCAGTCAGCAGTGCCGCGCCGCGAACATCATTGGCGAAGGGGCCGATCTGATCGAGTGAGCTGGCGTAGGCCACCATGCCGTAGCGTGAGATTCGCCCGTAGGTGGGCTTCATCCCGACGACACTGCAGAACCCGGCCGGCTGACGGATTGAACCGCCGGTATCGGTACCGAGTGACAGGGGGCTCATGCCCGCGGCGACCGCGGCCGCAGAACCACCGCTGGAACCACCCGGTGTCCGCTCCAGATCCCAAGGGTTTCGCGTGGTTTTGAAGGCCGAACTCTCCGTGGTCGAGCCCATCGCGAACTCGTCCATGTTCGTCTTACCGATCAACACGGCGTCGGCATTCCGCAATTGGCTGATGACATGAGCATCATACGGCGGAATGAAGTTGGAGAGCATCTTACTGGCGCAAGTGGTCTTCAGCCCCTTGGTGCACAGGACGTCTTTAATGGCGACTGGAATACCGGCCAAGGCACCGACGGGTTGCTGGCTCTGGCGGCGGCGGTCGACGTCAGCGGCTTGTTGGAGAGCTTCTTCCCCGTTCACCGTTAAGAATGCGCCGACGCGGTCGTCCAATTGAGTGATGCGGTCGAGATAAGCGGTGGTGAGCTCAACACTGGTCAACTCGCCCCGTTCCAGGCGACCTAACAGCTCGCCGGTGGTGGCTCCGATGATCGACATTTGTGGTATACCTTGAGCAGTCAGTAGGTCAGGCTCAGCCTGACGAAGGTGATCTGTAACATTGGCGAATCGTGGTCTGACCGGAACCAGGCGCGATGGTCAGTGGAGATTTTCAAGGGATCAGGCGAACGCCCGACTCCGTGTTCAACCTGAGGGTGTCAGGCGCAACCTGACCTACGTTGAGGGCAATCTCCCACCCTGCTCTTCCGGTGCCGTATTGTGGCGGATTTGCTTGCGAATTCCAACAGACATCAGACACATCCGGCGGGCATCGAGTGCATGCTGGAGGCTTTTTAAGCGATCTCGATGGAATTGCGATGTGAGGATGGGGGAAAGCTCCTCTTTAAGGGTCGCTTTCAATTCCCATCGCGCAGAAAGAAACCCGGCCTTCCGAAGAAGACCGGGCTGAATTCAATGAGTTGCGTCGGGGGGACTACTTGTCTTCCAGAATCTGCGGGACCAGGAAGAAGACTCCATCCGATTTCGGTGCGTTCTTGAGTGCCGCTTCACGCGGCAGCGACGGCTGAACGGCGTCCGCCCGGAACACATTGCTGAGCTCCACGGCGTGAACCATCGGCGCAACGCCCTCGGTGTCGACCTCGTTCAAGGTATCGACATACTTCAGGACGCTGCCAAGCTTGTTCGTGTAATCGTCAATTTCGGCCTCCGACAATTTGAGTCGGGCCAGAATGGCGACCTTGCGAACTTTTTCGGCGTCGAGTGTTTCAGCCATAGATTCAATCGCTGAATGTGGGGCTAAATCGTGCACCAGTCAGGCAAATTAGCCTTGGGGCAACGAGAACAGCTTGCGAACAACGGCCTTCTTGATGACGCCAGAGCGAATGCACTTGACGCACACCCAGCGGCGGACAGTCTGACCATTTTCGTCCAGACGCACGCGCTGCAAATTCGGTTGCCATTTGCGCTTAGTGATACCGGTCGTCTTGCGACCGTTACCGCCCAAGTACTTGGCCTTACCACGTTGTTCGACGGAGTTGCCCACGGACGGGCCTTTTTCGCAGACTTCACACCAAGGCATTTCCAAACCCTCATTTCAAAACGCAACCCGCGTTCATCGCGGGAGTTGTGTCGCAAGTCAAGCATTTCAGCCCAACAACACGCAGATCAGCCAGATCTGTGTTTATCGGTCGGAAAATAGCGAAAAACGCACCTCTTCCGACTGGGAAGCGGATTATTTTAGCCGCCGGCGAGTCAATTGCAAGCGACGTTGGCGTCTCATCTCAGGAGAACACGGGAATCGCTTCGCCCGTCGGTTGAATTGGGACGGGGCGATTTTCACGATTCACGATCATCGTGTGCGGATCGATCCCGATCGCCTTATATATCGTGGCAACGGCATCCGCGGGCGAAAATGTGCGGCCGACGCTGTAGCCGCCAATTTTGTCCGTGGCCCCCAGAACCTGACCTCCCTTGACGCCTCCACCGGCGTAGAAGATCGATCCCGAATGTCCCCAATGGTCCCGGCCGCCGTTGGAGTTGACGTGCGGCGTCCGCCCAAACTCCGTCAGGTAGACCACCAGAGTCCGCTCTAACCGACCACTGTCCGACAGATCTTGCAGCAAGGCCGCAAATGCTTTGTCGACGGCCGGCAGGTGGTACGGCTCTTTGCACATCTTCCAGCAATGGGGCTGATTCTGCACGGGGGCGCAGTGGTTATCCCACAGATTGTTGTATCCACCCCAGTCGTAACCGTAATCCATCATGGTGAATCGCGCGCCGGCATCGAGCAATCGACGGGCCAGCAGGCACCGCTGTCCGACCTTCGACATGCCGTAGCGTTCCCGTGTTGCCAGCGATTCGGCCTTAATATCGAAGGCCTCGCGAACCTGTGGTGACGTCAGCAATTCCACGGCTCGGCCGTAGAGCTGCTCGAGATCTTCCACGCTTCCTGAACGCTCCTGGGCTCCAAGCTGCTGCTCCAGTTGCGTCCGTAGGTTCCGGCGTTCATCGAATCGTTGACGCGTGACCTGATCGGCCAATGACAGGTCGTTGACCTGAAAGTCTTCCTTTCGCGGTTCGCCCTGCGTGCAGAACGGAGCATACTTCTGCCCCAGCCAGGCCGAGACGAACATATTGACAAAAGGAGGGCCGCCCGGAGCCGTCGTTCCCGGGACCGCCAGATATCCCGGCAGTCCGCCGGTGGCTCCCAATTGATGCGAGATAATCGAACCGAAGTTGGGCTCGCTGAGGATGCCGTTCGGCAGAACATTGTGCCCGGACAAGGCATAGGCCTGGGCATCAAAGTGATCGGGATTGCCGGACGCAAAGCTCCGAACAACGGCCATCTTATCCATATGGCGCGCCAGACAGGGCATCACTTCGGCGAAGCGAATTCCCGGCACATTGGTATCAATGGCCTGAACATCGCCGCGAATTTCGTAGGCCGCTTCGGGCTTCGGGTCGAAGGATTCGTGGTGCGTCACACCACCGGGCAACCACAGAAACAAGACTTGGTCCGCAGTGGCCGGCAGTTGAGGCTTAGCAATCGCCTGGCCTCGGTGCCCGAACAATTCCCATGCGGTGGCGGCAATCGTCACGCCACCAATTCTTAAGAAATTGCGGCGATGAGGCGCTGCCGGGAGGTGGCGTTGCATCGAGGCAGGATTATACGACATACCGCACCTTACTTGTTCCGGGCTGAGCGCTCGGCCAAATGGTGATTTTTGATTTTTAAAGGATCTTTAACCAGTACACAGTAGCATTCATTGATGTGATCGGCAAGAGGCATCGGGGGACTGAATTCGATGAAATCGAATTGAAAAAGAATCGAAATTTGGGGTGCGAGCCGAATTCTCGTTCAAATTGGCTCCCAACTGGAATTCATTTAAGTTGGCCGATACGATTCGGTTGACTGTCGAAAGATGGTTAATCTTTGGTCCAAGATTTGGCTCCGTAAAGCAACAGTGAGGAGAGAACATGCGACGAAGTGCAAGTTGGATGTGTGCGGCATTGGTGGTGCTCGGTGGCAGCTTCTGTTCAGCAGAAGACGCCAAGCGGCCGGACAACACTCCTCCGGAAGGGTTTGTCGCCTTATTTAATGGTAAGGATTTGACAAACTGGAAAGGATTGGTCTCCAATCCCAAAGAACGAGCCAAGATGACGCCGGAAGAATTGGCCAAGGCGCAGGCCACGGCTGACGAAAAGGCGAAGGCCCACTGGGTTGCTAAAGATGGTGTGATTGTGTTCGATGGCAAGGGTGATAACCTCTGCACTGCCAAGGACTACGGCGATTTCGAGCTGTATGTGGACTGGAAAATTGAATCCAAGGGCGACAGTGGCATTTATCTGCGTGGCTCGCCTCAGGTGCAGATTTGGGATCCGGGTCTATCCGTTGGCAACGCTGTCGGTTCCGGCGGCCTGTACAACAATCAGAAGAACCCCAGCAAGCCCACCCAGCAAGCCGACAAGAAGATTGGCGAATGGAACACGTTCCACATCGTCATGATCGGTGAAAAGGTCACCATTCATTTGAATGGCGAACTGGTCGTCGACAACGTCACCTTGGAAAACTACTGGGAACGCGACAAGCCGATCTACGAGACCGGCGCGATCGAACTGCAGAACCACGGCAACACGCTGTACTTCAAGAACATCTACGTGAAGGAACTGCCGAAGAAGTAAATCAGTGATTCCAGTTCAAATTGAATCCGTTGTCCGTTTGGCTTCAACAGCCAAGGGACAACGGATTTTTTTATTTGATACCGAGGCAATCCGCGTCCCCCTCGAGCTCAACAACTCCTCATCCATCAATTCTGGAACTTCTGGGCGAGGGCCGCCGCGCCGACCTGTGGCATACCGCAGGTTCCGTGATTGCAGACATAAGCGGTCGCCTGACCCGCACGTGCCGGTTTGCCTTTGAGCAGTACGAGTTCGGGGCTCAACTCGGCGTCGGTGGTGCCTGCGGAACGGATGGCGACGACCTTATTCGGGAAAAAGTTGTGATGGATGACGCTCAGCATCTCAGTGAGGTCGGGTGCTCCAGCAGTCCCTTCGATCAACGCCACTTCAAAGGTGGGCCCGAGATAAAAATCGAGCGCCGTTAATGTCTGCCCGGCGGCTGTCGGAAAACGACTGGCGATTGAGGACAGGAGTAACAAGGTCTTCTCGGCGACTGTTTCCAGATCGTTGCGGCCAGTGAGCCGTCCCAGCCGCAGCAAGGCCGTCGCGGCCATGCTGTTGCCGCTCGGCGTGGCATTGTCTTGCATGTCTTTTTGATTGGCGATCAGCTCTTCGTGGTCATGGCTGGTGTAGAAGAAGCCGCCCTCTTCGTTGTCTTCAAACTGAGCTCGCATCTGCTCGGCCAGGCGCGTGGCGGCGGCCAGGTATTGCGGATCCTGCACGGCTTGAAACACATCGATCAGTCCGTCGATTGCACAGGCATAGTCATCTAAATAGCCATTGAATCGCGCCTGCCCATCCTTAAAAGAATGCCGCAGCCGGTCGTCAGGTTGACGCAATGTGGTGAGTAAGAAATCGGCCGCATTCTTGGCGGCTTGGGCATACCGCGGTTCGGCCAGAACCTGCGCGGCCTGAGCGAACGCCGACAGCATCAGGCCGTTCCAGTTGGTCAGGATCTTTTCGTCACGCCCCGGCCAGATCCGCTGTGAGCGGACGGCCAGCAACTTTTGCCGGCTGTCGGCCAGCACCTGGGACAACTCCGGTTCCGGGATGTTCAAAATCTGAGCCGCTTGAGCATGCGTCTGGCGGCGGTTGAGAATGTTCG
>JAZKFE010000179.1:24271-36488 GCA_040386595.1 Planctomycetota bacterium
CCGTGAGCACTGACGTCATAGCAGACGCAGAAAATGCGGCCCGTGTCGGCGCCCAAGATCGATAGGATCTCGGCTTCGCTCCAGACGAAGAATTTGCCTTCCACTCCCTCGCTGTCGGCATCCTGAGTACTGTAGAAACCACCGTCAGAGCTGGTCATTTCTCGCAAGACATAGTCCAGGGTCTCACGCACGACTCGCAGATAGTCGACGTTGTGTGTGGCTTGCCAGGCTTCCAGGTACAACGGGACGAGAAGCGCGTTGTCGTACAGCATTTTCTCGAAGTGCGGGGCCAGCCAGCGAACGTCGGTTGAAAATCTATGAAAACCACCGCCGAGATGGTCATAGACGCCCCCCGCGGCCATTTTGTCGAGCGACAGCGTAACGACGTCGAGAGCATCTTGATTACCGAAGCGTTTCCATGCCCGGAGAAGGACTCGTAAATCCATCGAGTGGGGAAACTTGGGGGCTCCGCCAAAGCCTCCTTCGCTCCGATCCGCGCGTTGACATAGCACGGTCGCCGCATTGCGGATCAGGTCTTCCGTGAGTGGGGATGTTTCCCCTTTCGGCCGGGAATCCTCGATGATGGCCGCGGTGAGCCGCTCGGCGTTGTCATCAACGTCTGCCCGGCGGTTGAGCCAGGCGTCATGAACGCCGCGCAAGACATCGGGAAACCCGGGCATGCCGCGTTGAGCGGCTGGCGGCCAATAGGTGCCGCCGAAAAAGGGCTTTAAATTGGGTGCCAAAAACACCGACATCGGCCAGCCGCCGCGGCCGGTCATCAGCTGGACCGCGGTCATATAGATCTGATCCAGATCGGGCCGCTCTTCGCGATCAACTTTGATGTTGATGAAATGATCATTCATCAACGCCGCGATCTGCGGATTTTCAAAGCTCTCGTGCTCCATCACATGACACCAGTGACAGGCGCTATAGCCAATCGACAAGAAGATCGGTTTATTGAGCTGGCGCGAGAGTTCCAGGGCCTCGGGGCCCCACGGGTACCAGTCGACCGGGTTATAAGCATGTTGCAGCAGGTAAGGGCTGGTTTCCTGCCCCAGGCGGTTCGACGTGGCACGTCGTGGTGTGTTGGATCCGGACATATTGATGTTCCCTGAACGCCGATAAGGTTGCTGTTCTGTGTTTCTTCGCTGCGCGTTTCTTCTTCGTGCATCCGCCCCTCACTGGCGGTTCCCGGCCATCCTGAACGTCAGGATAACGGGCATCATGGAAGATTCCATCCGGCTCGCCGTTTGAAGATTGTGCCGTGGTGCCCTATAACTCATATTGCGGTTCGATATAGAGCGACAGAGAGTCGAGTTCTTAAAGCCGCGTTTTTTCTCTCCACGTAAGATTTGAAACAGACAACATGGCAGACATTCTTCCCTTTCGTGGTTGGCGTTACGATTTGTCTCAAGTGGGCGACCTGTCGGATGTGACGGCACCTCCTTATGACGTCATCAATGCCAAGGAGCAGGAAGGTCTGTATCAACGGCATCCGTGCAACGTGATCCGTCTCGAACTGACTCGCGAAGAGCCCGGCGACACCGTCGACGCCAAGTACGGACGGGCGGCGAATTTCTTGCGGCAGTGGCAAAATGACGGCGTTCTGAACCGCGACCGCGAAGACTGCCTGTACGCTTACCACCAGGAATTCACTTGGGAAGGGACGACATACGTCCGCAAGGGGTTCATCGGCCGGATTCGTGTTGAGCCGTTCGGCGAAGGCTGCGTCTTCCCGCACGAACAGACATTGTCTGGTCCCAAGGCCGACCGGTTGTCGTTGCTGAAGGCGACAAAGACCAACCTGTCGCCGATTTTCGGGTTGTATCCAGACGATAAGAATGAAGTGATGGATCCCTTGGATCGAGCCGTCACCAGTGCCCCGTCGACAACCGCTGTCGACCACCTGGGGGTGATCCATCGTCTCTGGGCGATCAAGGATATCGCTGTGATTCAATCCGTCCAGAAGAAGATGCGCGACAAGAACATCTTCATCGCCGATGGTCATCACCGTTATGAAACCGCAAACAACTACCGCAATGAGCTAGAGGCAGCGGGAAAACTGTCGGGCCCAGAAACGCCGCAAAACTTTGTGATGATGATGCTCGTCAGCATGAGCGATCCCGGCTTGGCCATTCTACCCACGCATCGCCTGGTGACCGGTTTGCCGAATCTGACTGCCGATCAAGTCGAAGCGGCGTTGCAGCCCCATTTCGAAGTCGAACGCATTGGTCAAGGCCCCGCAGCCGCCAAGGAAACCTGGGACCTGATCGATGCCGATGGCGGCCAGGACGTCCTGGGATTCGGCACGACTGCCGACGACACCTGGCTGTTCGTCCGGGCTATTGATACCGCTCCCATGGCCACATTGGCCCCGGATCAAACCTCGGAATGGCGGAACCTGGGCGTCAGCTTGCTGCATAAGTTGGCCCTCGAGCATTTGATCTTCAAATCCGTTCCTGAGGCCCAGCCCAAATTCACCTACGTCCATTCGCTGGCCGAGGTCAATGCATCGCAAGCCGGCAAGAGCTGCCAGCTGGTGTGCCTGGTGCCGCCCGCACAGATCGATCATGTGGAAGTGATTGCCTCGCACCTGGAAAAAATGCCGCCGAAGAGCACCTACTTCTATCCGAAGCTCTTGAGCGGATTGGTCTTCAATTCGATTGAGTAATGGTTTTCGAAGGCGCTCGCCTCACTTGCGACTTCGTCGGTTCGTCAGAATTGACTTCACCTCAAACCAAATTCGTTGAGCATGCGATGTCTTCAACAAACGAATCAGAGGATGAAACAGATCCCTCACATCCGCTCGTGGTACAAAGAGTCGTCGCGGCCATAATCGAGGAGATGAAGAACGACGGAACCTACGATGCAATGATCGCGGAGCAGGAACGTCGGCCTGGTTCAGTCATACGATCCAGAATGACTGCTGGAGGGGACATTGAGTTCTTTTTAGAGGATTCCCGTGGACCGCCACTATGGATTCTCTTTGGGCCAATATTGCTGGTTGTCAGTGTTGCGATGGGGGCATGTGGTTGGTTGGCGGCCCAAGTTTATCAGTCGTTTTTCGGTCGCCAGGCTGGTCTTGACCTCCTTTATGGCTACCGCGGGATGTTGTTTGGAACGTTGACAATTTTTGTCGGTTGGATCACCACAGGTTCCAAAGCAGAAGTCTGGTCACGCTTGCCGACTGATAAGCGGATAATCGTGGCGTTGCTAGGGGCGATCGTGCTGACATTCGTACTGGCGATTGGCGTGAGTATTCGAGATTTTTCCGGGACCCTCGGGATATTCTGCTATTGCATCTGTGCGTACTTAAGCATATTTAGCCGCCGAAAATGGTCATCATAGGTTTCTTGGGAACATTCGATGACGGCGAAAGAGTTCCGAGACCTGGCGCTGGCTCTACCGGAAGCAACTGAAGCTCAGCATCTGGGCCATCCAGATTTCCGAGTCTGTGGGAAGATTTTCGCGACACTCGAACCGGAAAAGGATTCGGGGATGGCCAAACTTCCCCCAGAGGAACAGGCTCGGTTGGTTCAATTGGAACCCGATGTCTATCGTCCGGCGAGCGGTGCGTGGGGCCGTCTCGGTTGCACCATCATTCAGCTGCACGCTGCCGACCGGCTCACTGTGAACGAGGCATTGGTTGCAGCTTGGCGGAACACCGCGCCGAAACGGCTGGTCGAGCAATCCAATCATTTAGACTGTGGTGACGACTCAACGCGTTCCTAATTAAATGAGTCATGGAGATCAGGCCATGTCCGCACATCCTCCCCTTCGTTTGTGCTTCTCGACATTGGCCTGCCCTGATTGGAGTTGGGCTGACCTGTTGCGGTATGGACCGCAGTTTGGCTACCAGGGTGTTGAGATCCGCCTGCTCGAGCGCGAGACGAACCTGCTGGTCCGGCCCGAGTTTCAGCCCGATCAACTTCCCCTGCGTCGCGCGGAGCTCGATGCGGCCCAGTTTGCAGTCGCGGGGCTGGGATCTTCTGTGAGGTTTGATTACCTCGATCCTGTTGTCCGCCAGCAGCAGATTGAAATCGGTTGCCAGTATGTTGATCTGGCACATCAATTGCGTTCCCGTTTCGTCAGAGTCTTCGGGGATGTCTTCACCGCCGGGCAGGATGCCCCAAATCGCGAGCGGATAGTCGCCCAGGTCGTTGAGGGGTTAACGGCTTTGGGACGCTATGCCGAGCCGCGCGGTGTGCTGGTGTTGATGGAGACCCATGGAGATTTTGCAGAGTCTCCGTGGATGCAGACGGTGATGGAGCGGGTCGATCATCCGGCGGTGGGGGTCCTCTGGGATACTCACCACCCTTGGCGATTTTACAACGAAGCGTTGTCCGAAACTTTCAATCGCCTGCGTCCCTGGATTCGACACACCCACTGGAAAGATTCTGTGGCTCAACCGGTCGCCATTACGGCGGCCGCCGACCCGGCTGCGATTCAAGCACAGGCTTTGATGAGCGGCCACCGACCGGCGCATTACGTGTTGCTCGGCAAAGGTGAGTTCCCTGCTGCAGAGGCACTGCGGCTGTTGGACTCGATCGGTTATGACGGTTGGTACAGCCTGGAGTGGGAGCTGGCCTGGCATCCGGAACTTGCAGCGCCTGTGATCTCTTTGCCGGACTTTCCGACAAAACTGATTGCGCTCAGCGAAGCGGTACGCGCTGAGGCGACCGGCCGATAGAGGGATGCGGGAATTTCCGGCTCGTGAAACGGGTCGGTCTATACCACACGCAGCGACAGGTTTGATTGTGACGTTCACTCGTAGCCTCCGGCTGCCAATGAACGTTGATTCGCTCCGTCGAATCCTGAGTAGATGTGGGCCAGGCACAGAAAGAATTCGCCAAGTACCGGTCATCATCGCTACAGTCTGATTAACCTCTTCCTTACGTTAAGTGAGGAGGGATAACCTTCTAGCGTGTTGCAAAAAAACTTCACTAAAACTGGGATTTTCTGGTGTCTTTATGATGAACTCTCACTAACAGTTTACCTGACGGGATATTCTTTCCCTGTCTGTATTTGTGGATTATCAGGAGTGTTCCGAGATGGGCGAGTCAAACTGGAGAGGTGTGAGGGTCGTGTTGGCTAATCACAACGTCTCGCTGTTTGACCACCCCCAAAATGCGTTCTATAGTCAAGTTGTCCGCATCATGTTCCTTTTCTTGAACAATTCGCGGACAAAACAAGACACGCATCAAGACGGCGCGTTACCAATCGTCATGTTCGGCAAGATCAATCTGGTCGGTTTATCTTGTAGAGCCCGGTAGCGAAAGGTCGTCATATGGGGGAGATTATGCGGATCGGGACTCAACTTAGACGCTGGATCGTATTGCTCGTTCTATGCGGGCTCACCTCTTGGACCTATCGCTCGACATTGGGGGCTGGCCCCGTCAAGTTTCGCCGCCCAAGTGGGGGGACGGATCAAGCGGTGGCCTCGGGAATTGAACTGGAAAAATCCAGACAATGGCTCGAAGCAATTGAACACTACGAAAAAGAGCTCAAGGCTCATCCGGATCAGGATGAACTGAAGCATGGTCTGCGACGAGCGAAGTACCACTTCGCGATTGATCGTCGCTATGCTGATGGCAGCTTCCTGCGAACGATGCTCCCGATGAATCGTGCCGAGGCCTTGGGCATCGTGAACGAAGTGTTGGACAAAATTCATCGCGGGTACGTCGAATCCCTGCCGGAAATGTATTTCGTGGCACATGGGACCGAAAGTCTGTATCTGGCCTTGGTGAATCCCAAATTCCTGCAGACCAATCTGCCGGGTGTGTCACCTCAACAAGTCAAAGAAGTGCGTCTGATTCTGAAAGAACGCTATTGGAACAAGCCGGTCGAAGATCGCCGGGCCACGGTACGGATCATTAACGAAGTGTGCGATCTGGCCGAGCGAAAAATTGGCTTGCGGTCTGGTGCAGTGGTCATGGAGTATCTGTTCGGTGGCTGCAATGCTCTGGACGAATATTCGGGCTATCTGACACCCACGCGACTCAAGGACTTGTACGGTAATATCGATGGCCAGTTTGTAGGTTTAGGCATCGAGATGAAAGCGGAAGCTGGCAAGGGACTCTTGCTGGTTAACGTGTTGCCGGAAAGCCCGGCTGCCGAGGGAGGCCTGTATTCTGGCGAACATATCGTGGCGATCGACGGCACCAACTGCCGCTTGATGACGACTGATGAAGCCGCCAACATGCTGCAGGGTAAGCCTGGTTCGCAAGTGCGGCTCGATATTGAAGGGCGTGATGCGAAAGTTCGCAATCGCAGCTTTGGCCGTCGAGCCGTGCATGTGAAGTCCTTGCCGATCGTCAAAATTATCGATCAGCAACATGGAATCGGTTACATCAAGATGACCGGCTTCCAGAAGAATACCAATGACGAAATGATCGCCGCGTTACGAGATTTGCAGTCCCAAGGGATGAAGTCCCTGATTTGGGATGTGCGAGGTAACCCCGGTGGTTTGCTGACTGCTGCGGTGGAAGTGCTTGACCACTTCATCGCCGATGGCACAATCGTCTCGACCAAGGGGCGTCTGCCCGAAGAAAGCTGGACTTACTCTGCTCACCGCATGGGAACGGTCAATATGCCGTTGGTGCTGCTGGTGGATGGTGATAGTGCCAGTGCCAGTGAGATCGTCGCGGGGGCCATTCGTGACCATCGCCGCGGGACTCTGGTGGGACGTAAGACTTATGGTAAGTGGTCAGTGCAAAACATTATGCAACTGCATCACAGCGACGGTCTGCGGTTAACGACGGCCAAGTTCTACTCGCCCCGCGGTGAGACGTTCGGCAAGATTGGAATCGCTCCGCATATCACGGTTCCCGAATCCAGCCCCACACGGACCTACTTCCGCGGTCCGACCGAAGTGAATCTGGATGAAGACCTGGACCTGAAAAAGGGTGTGGAAGTTCTGATGAAGCAAGAAGTCGCTCAGCCCTAATAGCGGGTTTCGTCCGCGACGATCCCTGATCAAATTTCACAGCCTGGTTACCACAAGTAACCAGGCTGTTTTCGTTTGAGCCCAATCAAGTCTCCGCTCATCTAGATTCTCGAACCAAAGTCGTTGTTCACTCCGCGAACTGAACGTCTTCGTCTCTTCGTAGGACGCTCGCCTACGAAGAAAAATGGAGCATCTCTAGTCCCGAAGGGACGGTAGAACCTAGCCGTGGGCGTGAGCCCACGGTCTAGTCTATAAATGACATAAAGCCCTGAAAGGGCGGCACTTCCGCAATCGTGTGTTGTTGCGGAGTGTCGCCCCTTCAGGGCTCGGTCGTTCACGAGAATCGTTCCGTGGGCTGACGCCCACGGCTAGATTCTGTCGTCCCTTCGGGACTTATAGTCGTTGTTCGCTCCGCGAACAGAACGCGCTCGCAGTAGCGAGGTGAGATACGTCTTGAGATTGAATGCGAATTCTGGCCGGCTACTGCGAATGCGTTATGTTCGCGGAGCGAACAACGACTATCACAACGACTATGGTCGGTCGGCAGCGAGCTGGACTCCGTTGTCCTGGCTGGGCGAAGTCTTCAAGAGCCACGCCTTCCAGTCGCCTTCCAGCTTCGCAAGCGAACCGCTGGCGAGTGGCGTCATGGAACCTTGCTGGGCCTGCTCGACGAGCCGGACGACACTTTCTTCCGAGCCTGAATTCTGGGCCAGCAAGAATTCGATCAACGAGCCGCTTTGGGCATAGAACAAGTCTCCGAGATGCTTGTCCTGGGGATACTGCTGCATACTGAGGAGTTGTTGGAGAGAAAAACCTCGGCCTTGGCGAATCTCTGCAGCCAGCCAGCCGCGCATGTCTTTCTGACGCACCAGCGGTTCGCAATTCAGAGCGATCCCTTCGTCGGCCCAACGCGGAATCTGCTTGCGGGCAAAACGGTCGGCCAGGATCACGTGGGTCAGTTCGTGCACCGCCACGTTGAAGACGCGGGCTTCGTTGTCCGAACGCATGTCGAGTCGACGCATCCAGACCTGACCGTCACCAATCTCGAGATCCGCGAATCCCCAGGAGTCGGCGGGAAAGCGGGTCTTTTGCTGATACTCGGTCGAGGTGGGATAGAGGAAGACGTCACATTTGATCGACCAGTTGGCCGGGGTGCCTTGGGACGACCAGCGTTGACGAATGGCCTCGCGTGAGCTTTCGCACACAGCCGCTAGCCGAGTCACCAGGGGAGCTTGGCTGTGGTGATGGAACCGAAAATTCCGACTTTCAGCTACATGCCAGCCATTGGCTTGCGAGTGTCGCAAAGTCTCCGCTTTGGCGGGCGGAACGGCGTCGGCGGCTCGAACCGGCTGATTGAGGCCCGTGGAAATGGACCATGCCACGAAGACAAAAATCAGGGGGAGTGCTCGTCGATAGCTTGCTGACATCAAATTCACCGTCTCCGTACCCAAGAGACCTGCACGACTCACAAGCTGGAGAACGCACGCAGCGTGCCGGAATTTTTCAATTTGAAAATCAATTTCCGTAACCGATTGCAACAACATAGGTTGCGAAGAGCACTTCGCGGTGATGGGCTGCAGAACTCGCAAGCAGCCGCGTTCGACGTGCGTAGGCCCCCGGCGGAGGTGCCCAGATGGTGGGCACGCGGGATTGGCTTTACTTCAAAATTTCCCAGGACAGTTGTGAGCGGTCCAAAGCGGACTGGATTTGGGCTGGCCAGAGATTCCCTGCCTGGGATTACTTATTCGTTAAACAGACGTTACCCGTTGCTGAAGTGCCAGTTAAACCCCGTATAAGCCTTAGGGTCCAGGCTGATCTGCCGTTTTCGCGGATTGACAAATGGCGGTAACGGCGGACACTTGAATTGAGTGGCCTTATGTTGCGGAGCGTCGGCAGGCAGCAGATCGCCGGGAACAGATGCTGCGATTTGATTGCTCTCCTCCTGCTCTGCTGGGTCCGCAATAACAGTTGTCGTGCGTTGTGATTTCCGGGACTCGGAAGGTTGCCTGCCACTGTCACGGTAGAGCTGACCGCGCGTCCGTTTCAGAAAAGGTGAATATCATGAGCAGTCTATTGAGGAACTGTGGCGCGGCAGCGTTAGTGCTGAGCGCTGCATGCCTGAGCCTGTCGCAGGCCGAGGCGGGTGGCCGGCGGAGTGCCTGCAATTGCCAACAGTATTATGCCGCTCCTGCAGCTACGACTTATGTCGCCCCTGCTCCTGCCCCAGTGGCGGCGACTGACGGTCGGCAACGCTATCAAAGCGCCTACCAGGCACCAGCGACGAATATGCCCGCCCCCGCGGTCTATGCCGCTCCGGCCGACAACTATTACTACTACGGCTCAAATCAGCCGTTGCGTTTTCAAGACCGCACCTTCCATGATCAATGGGACGCCGGCCGCAAAATTCGCGGTCTGTAGGCGTTAAAGAGATGCCGTAAAGAGACACGAGAGGGGTCAGGCAAAGAGCTCAATGCCTGTCCTCTCTTTTTTTACCTACCTTGGCCGGGATCTCATTATCAAAAACGACGCAGTCGCCGGGTGAGCGGAGCGAACCATAGTCGTTGTTCGCTCCGCGAACTGAACGCATTCGCAGTAGCCGGCCGAAATCTGTCGTTGAATCTCCGTACTGATCCCACCTCGCTACTGCGAGCGCGTTATGTTCGCGGAGCGAAAAACGACTATGGCCAACGACTGTGACTTAGGGGACCTTAAATGTTCCGCATGCGGGCGACACGGGCCAGGGCCATCAGCGGGAAGTAGGTGCGGTAGAGGTGATAGCGAAGATAGAACACGCGCGGGAAGCCGGTCCCGGTGTATTCGGGCTCGTCCCATGTCCCGTCGGCGGTTTGTGTCTCCAGCAAGAACTGCACCCCGCGATCGACTGCGTGCGAATTCGCTTCGCCTGCCGCACAGAGGCCCATCAAGGCCCAGGCAGTCTGTGACGCAGTAGGAGTCCCCTGCCCACGCAATGTCGGATCTTCATAGCTGCGGGGAGTCTCACCCCAGCCGCCGTTGGTTTGTTGGACACTCTTCAACCACGCGGCACCACCCTTCATTCGCACGTCTGTCGAAGGGATGCCGACGGCAGCCAGGCCAACCAGGCACTGCCAGGTTCCGTAGAGATAGTTAATCCCCCAGCGGCCGATCCAACAGTGGTCGGATTCCTGGTGTTGCCAGACAAAGTTGAGGGCTCGTTCCAAAGCGGGATGCTTGGTCCAAAGCCCCAACTTGCCGATCATTTCCATCACTCGTGCGGTGATATCGGCCGTGCTGGGATCGATCATCGCATTGTGATCGGCGAAGGGGACCCGGGTCAGCACTTCGCGGTTATTATCGCGATCAAACGCCGCCCAGCCACCGTCATTATTTTGCATGGCCAGCATCCAGCGAACTCCGCGCTGCATGGCGTCGAGTACCGGGCGAGCGGCTTCCAGTTCGGCCAGGATCGCCGGCGCTGATTGCACGTTGCGCTGAGCCAGAATGGTCTGCATCGCCGGGGCCGAGTTCTCGGTCCGATTCATTTCGACTTGCCAGGTCTGGCTGACCCCTTCGGGCAGGCATTGCTGCAAGGCCATCAGCACCATGATGGTGTCGTCGATGTCCGGATAGAACTCGTTGTTGAATTCAAAATACCAGCCAGCGGGCTCGACGTTGGAAGTGCGGACCGACCAGTCTCCCTTGTCGCGGACTTCCTTCGACAACAGCCATTTGACCGACGATCGAATAGCCGGGTGATGGGCGGGGACGCCCGCTTCACGCAGTGCAATCGTGGAAATTGCCGTATCCCAGACGGGAGACTTACATGGCTGCAGGTGAATCGAACGCTTGTCGTCGGATTCAATTACTAATGATTCGAGCTCGTTGAGTGCGCGTTGAACATCCGGCGAATCGTCTGTATGGCCGAGACATTTCAGGCCGATCACGCTCCAGATGATGGGGGGGAAAATGGCCCCCAGCCCGTCACTCTTGGCAAATCGAGCTTGAATCCATTCGGCACAGAGTCGGATAGCGCGCTTGCGCAGCGGCTTAATTCCATTGCGCTCGCAGAACTTGATGGCCAGGTCGGCGCGCTTGAAGAATAGATGCCAATCGATCCACGTCTTCTTTTGCAGCTGGTCCACGTTCTCCGAGGGGGGCATGGTCACCGGCAGCTCGCGCGACGGCCTCAAAAATAACTCTTCGATGCTCCATTCCGGCGGCAAGGCACGGACGGGACGGAAGGCCCACAGCAGGCTCAGCGGCACGACGATCGTTCGTGACCAGGCGGACATTTCATAGATATTGAACGGAGCCCACTTCGGGAGCAGAATCAGCTCGGGAGGGACCGCAGGGCATTGGTCGTAAGAAATGGCACCCAGCAGGGCCATATAATAACGAGTAAAACTATTAACCTTTTCCGCTCCACCCGCCTGGCGAATGGCTTGGCAGGCACGCTGCATGTATTCGGCTTGCGGGTCGTGACCGGTGATCTTCAAGACCCAGTAGGCTTTGACCGAAGCGCTGATTTCGACGGGCCCATCGGGATAAATGGCCCAGCCGCCAGTGGGGAGCTGCTGATCGACGATGTATTGCGCGGCCTGCTTGGCTCGCACACTTTGATCGCGCCCCAGGAAGGCCAGCAAGAGGATGTACTCGGACTCGAGGATCGTGTCCCCTTCGAGTTCCGCACACCAGAAGCCTTCGGGATTTTGTTGGGCCAGCAAGTAATCACGCGTCTTGCCGATCGCCTCTTTCAACGTGGGGGACAAACTTGCTCCAGCCTGAGGAATCTTTTCTCCCCACATCAAGCGGCTGCTGGAGGGGATGGGATGTTCGTTGTCGATACGAATACGATTGGCAGCGGTCCAGTCGGAATCCATTCCAAACTCTTTCCCAATGGTTGGCTCAGCAACAGCTTGCGAGCTTAATTCCAATCGTTGCGTGGGTCTGCCGCAACGACAAATGATGTCTTTGTCGGACTATACGCAGCGATTGCCGGTGGTGCAACACTGAGTACCGCAACAAGAACTGTTCGTTCTCCAATGTGAAGCTCACCTCGTGTCGAGACCTGTCACATTTTTCTGTCGTTCATTTACTTGGAAAAACCCCCACAGTTTCCTCTTGCCCGAGAGGCAACTGTCAAGCGGTAGACCGCGTTAGAAACCGCTGATTTATCTCCCCTCGCCCCGGTATTTCCGGGGAGCGGGGTAACGCCGTGAAGGAATCCGGGAGGGTGAGGCTCCTGCCGAACCGCTTGGTCTGGCGAGTCCCAGTAGACCAAGCGGTTCGGCA